>NZ_RHJJ01000001.1:0-534337 GCF_004212225.1 Escherichia sp. E14V7 | reverse complement strand
AATCCGGCCCCCGCAACCAATTATTGAACACCCTAACGGGTGTTTTTTTGTTTCTATTCTCCCATAAAAAAAGCGCCATTCAGCGCCTTTTTATCATCCTCTTCTCGCCAGCGTCGCCCCATCGGCAAAATACGCTTTAATTCCCGCAAGAATAGACTCCGCAACTTCCTGCTGGAAAGTCGCCGTTTTCAATTTGCGTTCTTCCTCAACGTTACTGATAAACGCCGTTTCGACCAGAATGGAAGGAATATCTGGCGCTTTCAGCACAGCAAACCCGGCCTGCTCAACCTGATTCTTATGCAGTTTGTTGATTTTCCCCAGCTTATTTAGCACGGCCTTACCAAACTTCAGGCTGTCGGCAATGGTCAACGACTGCACCATATCGAACATGGTGTGGTCGACATAGCGGTCGCCGCTTTTGCTCACGCCACCAATCAAGTCCGAGGCGTTCTGGGTTTGCGCCAGATATTTTGCCGCAGTACTGGTTGCGCCTTTGGTAGAGAGCGCAAACACCGAGGAACCGCTCGGCTGGCGACTGGTAAAGGCGTCGGCATGAATAGAGACAAACAAGTCAGCACGCTGTTTCTGTGCTTTTGCTACGCGCACTTGCAACGGAATGAAGATATCTTCATTACGCGTCATGTAAACCTTCATATTGCCCTCTTTCTCGATCAGAGAGCGCAGACGGCGAGCTATTTGCAATACCACGTCTTTTTCGCGCGTTTTGTATTTCCCCACCGCGCCGGAGTCTTCGCCGCCGTGGCCAGGGTCGAGCATAATGACAATCGGACGATCGCGCCCGGCCTTGCCTGGCTGTGGGCCACTCTGCGCAGGCGGCACCTGCTTTTCGAGGTCGCCTTTGTTGTAATCCTCCAGCAATGCCAGCAATGGGTCTTGCATGTCCTGAGCATTGGCCGGATAAAGGTCCATCACCAGACGTTCTTTAAACCCGGCGACCGGCGCGAGGGCAAACATCTGCGGTTTTACATTTTGCTTTAACTCAAAAACCATCCGCACGGTTTGCGGATCAAATTGGCCGACGCGTGCCGACTTGATGAACGGGTCGTCAGCGCGGATTTGCGCAGCCATCCCCTTGAGCACCGAGTTCAGGTTTACATCTTCGATATCCACCACCACGCGTTCAGGATTACTCAACGCGAACTGCTTATATTTCAGCTGACGATTTGATTCTACCGTCACGCGGGTGTAGCTGGACGCAGGCCAGACGCGCACCGCCACGACCTGGCTGACCGCAGCCAGACTCACCTGGCTTACGCTCAATAGCCACATGGCGCCCGCGCCTTGCAGTAAACGACGACGGCTGATTGCAGTGTTGGATCCTGACATGCCTCTCCCGAGCAAAAGAAATCTAAGCTGTGTAACAAGTAAACGACCAATTTGACCGGAAACTTTAGCGAAAGACGCATAATCTGTCATCTATAAAACGGTAAACATTCTATTTATATTCACGGTATTACTGATAAAAAAGTCGCACTCGCATAAAATTTGCACTTGCACACGGCGAAAAAACAGAATAAAAATACAATAATTTCGAATAATCATGCAAAGGGGTGTGCCGTGGTAAAGGAACGTAAAACCGAGCTGGTCGAGGGATTCCGCCATTCGGTTCCCTATATCAATACCCACCGGGGAAAAACGTTTGTCATCATGCTCGGCGGAGAAGCCATTGAGCATGAAAATTTCTCCAGTATTGTCAATGATATTGGGTTGTTGCACAGCCTCGGCATCCGTCTGGTGGTGGTTTATGGCGCACGTCCGCAGATCGACGCGAATCTGGCAGCGCATCACCACGAGCCGCTATATCACAAGAATACGCGCGTGACCGACGCCAAAACGCTGGAGCTGGTGAAGCAGGCTGCGGGTACGTTACAACTGGATATAACCGCTCGCTTGTCAATGAGCCTCAACAACACGCCGTTGCAGGGCGCGCATATCAACGTCGTCAGCGGCAATTTTATTATTGCCCAGCCGCTGGGCGTGGATGATGGTGTGGATTATTGCCATAGCGGGCGCATCCGGCGGATTGATGAAGAAGCGATTCATCGCCAACTGGACAGCGGTGCGATTGTGCTGATGGGGCCGGTGGCGGTTTCGGTCACTGGCGAGAGCTTTAACCTGACCTCGGAAGAGATTGCCACTCAACTGGCCATCAAACTGAAAGCTGAGAAGATGATTGGTTTTTGCTCTTCACAGGGCGTCACTAATGACGACGGTGATATTGTCTCAGAACTTTTCCCTAACGAAGCGCAAGCGCGGGTAGAAGCCCAGGAAGAGAAAGGTGATTACAACTCCGGTACGGTGCGCTTTTTGCGTGGCGCAGTGAAAGCCTGCCGCAGCGGCGTGCGTCGCTGTCATTTAATCAGTTATCAGGAAGATGGCGCGCTGTTGCAAGAGTTGTTCTCACGCGACGGTATCGGTACGCAGATTGTGATGGAAAGCGCCGAGCAGATTCGTCGCGCAACAATCAACGATATTGGCGGTATTCTGGAGTTGATTCGCCCACTGGAGCAGCAAGGTATTCTGGTGCGTCGTTCTCGCGAGCAACTGGAGATGGAAATCGACAAATTCACTATTATTCAGCGCGATAACACGACTATTGCCTGCGCCGCGCTCTATCCATTCCCGGAAGAGAAGATAGGTGAAATGGCCTGTGTGGCAGTTCACCCGGATTACCGCAGTTCATCAAGGGGCGAGGTTTTGCTGGAACGCATTGCAGCCCAGGCGAAGCAGAGCGGCTTAAGCAAATTGTTTGTACTGACTACGCGCAGTATTCACTGGTTCCAGGAACGCGGATTTACCCCGGTGGATATTGATTTGCTGCCGGAGAGCAAAAAGCAGTTGTACAACTACCAGCGTAAATCAAAGGTGTTGATGGCGGACTTAGGGTAAGCGATGGAAATCGCCGGATGCGATATGCGTAACACTCGTAGGCATGATAAGACGCGCATGCGTCGCATCAGGCATCGGCACTCATCGTCGGATGCGGCGTGAACGCCTTATCCGACCTCCGGAAAATCAAAGGTGTTGATGGCGGATTTAGGGTAAGCGATGGAAATCGCCGGATGCGATATGCGCAATGCCCAGGCATGATAAGACGCGCATGCGTCGCATCAGGCATCGGCACTCATCGTCGGATGCGGCGTGAACGCCTTATCCGACCTACGGAAAATCAAAGTGTTGATGGCGGACTTAGGGTAAGCGATGAAAATCGCCGGATGCGATATGCGCAATGCCCCCAGGCATGACAAGACGCGCATGCGTCGCATCAGGCAATCACATTTATCCCCGCGAACCAAACAACGCTGCCAGCCCGCTACGCCGCTCGGTGCGCGTAGCGATTGCCGCACTCAAAATGCGTTCATCGGCATACAATGACAAACGCCGACGCGCGCGGGTCACCGCGGTGTAAACCAGCTCTCGCGTTACTACCGGCGTGCGTTGGCTCGGTAAAATCAACGCCGCATGGTCGAACTCCGATCCCTGCGATTTATGTACTGTCATCGCCCACGTAGTTTCGTGCTCCGGCAGGCGACTCGGTTGCACAGACTTGATATTGCCATCCGGCATTGCAAACCATACACGTGTCCCCTGCCCGCGATCCAGAGCGACACCGATATCACCATTAAACAACCCAAGCGCACTGTCATTACGGGCAATCATCACCGGCCGGCCTTCGTACCAGCGCGAGTGCGGATGACGATGAATTTTGCGCTTCTGTTGCATAAACTGTTCAATTCGCTCATTCAGTCCAGCCACGCCAAACGGCCCTTCCCGCAGGGCGCACAAAAGCTGGTACTCATTGAACGCCTGAATGATTAAATCCGGCTCGGCACGCGCTTGCAGCAGATCCAGATAGCGTCCGTAACCCGCAAGAGCTTCCTCAAGCATCGCAATATAATCTTCGCCGCTCTGTAAAAGCCGTTTTTCGATATCAGTAAAATCCTGCTGAAAAACGGTTTTCACTGCCGTTTTATCGCCGCGATTAATAGCCGCCGCAAGCTGACCAATGCCAGAGTTGCTGCCGAAACGGTAACTCTTTTGCAGCAGGCAGAGACTATCGCGCAGTGATGCCGCTTCTGTGCCGCTTCCCGCCGGAACGTGGCTTCCCGTCAGGCGGCTCAACTGCCCGGCACGCTCTGCGGTAAAGCCCGCATTGGCATAAGCACAGATATCGCCCAGCACAGCTCCGGCCTCAACCGAGGCCAGTTGATCGCGATCGCCGAGGAAGATCACTCGCGCATGATCGGGCAAGGCGTCGATCAGTCTCGACATCATCGGTAGATCGATCATTGACGCTTCATCCACCACCAGCACATCAAGATGCAGCGGGTTACCCGCATGATGGCGTAAGCGCTGGCTACCTGGCTGCGCGCCCAGGAGGCGGTGCAAGGTGCTGGCGTCTTCCGGTATGCGTTTCTTTTGTTCATCGGTCAGCGGTAACTGGCGCAGAGCCTTGCCGAGAGATTCTGTTAAGCGTGCGGCAGCTTTCCCCGTTGGCGCAGCCAGGCGGATACGACAGCGTTCACCGTCGGCCATCTGAATTAACGCAGCCAACAACTTCGCCACAGTCGTCGTTTTACCTGTGCCGGGGCCGCCGGAAATTACCGAAATGCGCCGCGTCAGTGCCACTGCTGCCGCCACTTTTTGCCAGTTAATTTCATCACCAGGCGGAAAGAGTTTATCCAGCGTTTGCGCCAGCAACGCTTCATCCACCTCGATGGCATGATTCACCTCATTGAAGAAGCGCGCCACCGTACGCTCGTTACACCACATGCGATTCAGATAAAGGCGATCGCCACAAAGGATCATCGGCGTTGGTTCATCTCCCCGGCTGACCGCTTGTGAAGCCAGCAAGCATTCTTCCCAATTTTGTAGCTCACCGATTTCACTGACACAGGTCGCCAACAGCGGATGCGACGCCTCGTTATTTTCCAGTCGTGAAAGCGGCAAACAGACGTGTCCCTCTCCGGCATCATGACTTAACAGTGCCGCCGCGAGGGTGACAGCAGGATGTTCATCTCCCGCCACGGTCAGGGCAAATTGCACATCCAGCGGGCGTAGCTGTTTGTGCTCCACAGCTTCCAGTAATTGCTTTTGCAATTTCATTACGCCTCCTCCAGGGTCATACCGGCAAACATCTCATCCATCAGGTCAATCAACTCGGCGTTGGGTCGGGTCGCGTAGATCCCTTGTTGCGGATGTTCTTTATCAACGCCACGCAGGAACAGATAGATAACGCCGCCAAAGTGACGATCATAGTTGTAATCAGCAATGCGATGGCGCAGATAACGGTGCAGCGCCAGGGTATAAAGCTGATATTGCAGATCATAGCGGTGTGCCTGCATCGCCGCTGCCATAGCCTGTTGGGTGTAAGCCGAACTGTCTTCACCCAACCAGTTGGATTTATAGTCGAGCAGGTAATAACGCCCTTCGTGGCGAAACACCAGGTCAATAAAACCTTTTAACATGCCGCGCACCTGCATGAACTCCAGCGGCGGGCAGCCTGCGGATAGCGGGTCAAACTGGCGGATTAACGTATCAAGCTGACTGGCGATAAGCGGTTCACTAATCGGCAGATAAAACTCCATCTCCACCTGTTTATCGCGGGCGGAAAGCTGATTCAGGCTAACACCCGTTTCATTGAGTGGTGCCTTAAGGACAGCCGTGATCCACTCAGTTAACACAGGTTCCCAGTGCGCTTCAAAACCGCCAAGCTCCAGTTTTTCCCGCACCCAGTTCGGGTCAACCGGCTGGGTAAAATCCAGGTCTTCAAACAAACTGTGCAAGAACGTCCCCGGTGACGCACCGCGCGGAAACTGATGTGGTGTTAACGTCGGTTCTTCAACGACGCTGGCAACGCCTGCAGCATCGACATCCAGCCGAGGCATCAAATCCTGGGCGATACCGTGACCACGCTGTTGCAAACCAGAGTAGCTGGTGACGCGCCAGTTATCGCCGGGCAATCGTTGTAACGTCTTCGCATTCAGCTCTGCTGTAGAAACATCATTAACCTGCCAGGGTTGGTTATCACCAGTTTGTGCCGTTTGCCAGGCTATATCATCATCGCACAATGCTTCAATACAGGCGCGAAGCCCTGCCGCATCTTGCGCTTCTCCTTTTTGCAGCAAGCGCCCGAGCGCACTTTGATGAACGTCGGTGTCACCTTTTTTATCGCCACGACGGCGCACCAGTGGTGCCACACCGAGACTGCAATGCCAGACCGAACGCGTGAGCGCCACGTAAAGCAAACGCAGATCTTCAGCCAGACGTTCGGCTTCAGCAAGATCTACGCTTTCTGGCGCAGCGTTAAGATCCAGAACTGCTTCAAACGAGCCTCGATCGTGATAGAACGCCTGATCCTGTACACGGAAATTGGTGATAAACGGCAGCCAGACCAGCGGATACTCCAGCCCTTTCGATTTGTGGATCGTGACGATCTGCACCAGATGTTTGTCGCTTTCGAGACGCATTTGTTGACTGGAAGCATTACTGTCTGGCTCGAGGATATGTTGCGATAACCAGCGTACCAGCGCATGTTCACTTTCCAGCTGCGTTCCGGCTTCTTGTAGCAGTTCGCTGATATGCAAGATGTCAGTAAGACGCCGCTCGCCACCTGCCGTTGCCAGCAGGTTTTCTGCAATGTTGCGCGCCGACATCAGCGCCCGCAGCATTGGCATGACGCCACGTTTGCGCCAGATTTGCCGATAACCATCGAACTCTTCAACTACCGCATCCCACGCATTTTCGTCATTGTTCAGCGTTTCGATATCCAGCGCGTTCAGCCCCATCATTGACGTTGCCAGCGCACTACGCAGGGTGTTCTCACGTTCGGGCGTCATCACCGCCTGCAACAACCAAAGCATTTCCTGCGCTTCCAGAGTTTCAAAAACACTGTCGCGGTTCGAAAGGTAAACGGAAGGGATTTCCAGCAACGTTAAGGCATCGCGCACCTGGGCGGCCTCCTGGCGGCTGCGCACCAGCACACTGATGTCCGAGGCACGTACCTGACGTGCATCATCGCCGTTCATCAGCAACGCTTCCCCGCGCTGCCCGGCCTGTAACCAGTCGCGGATTTGCGCGGCACATACCTGCGCCATGGTACTTTGATAGTCGCCAACGCCGCAGCTTTCGCCTTCCATCAACCACATTTTCATCGCTGGCTGCGTTTCACCTTTAAATACAAAACGCAGTGCCTGATTTTTCCCGGCAGATTTCACAGGAATAAACGGTATTTCGCGAAACATGAATGCGTCATCAGTCTGGCTGAAAAGCTTGTTTACGCTGTTCACCATTCCTGGTGCGGAACGCCAGTTGGTATCTAAGGTGTAGTGCGCGTGAACTTCGCTACGCGCCTTCATATACGTGAAGATATCCGCACCACGGAACGCATAAATGGCCTGTTTCGGGTCGCCAATCAGCAACAATGCGGTTTCCGGCTGATGGTGCCAGATACGGCGAAAAATCCGGTACTGCTGCGGGTCCGTGTCCTGAAATTCGTCGATCATTGCCACCGGGAATCGCGTACGGATCGCTGTCGCCAGAGCCTCACCGCTTTCGCTACGCAGCGCGGAATCGAGCCGACTTAACATGTCATCAAAACCCAATTCGCCACGGCGGCGTTTTTCACGCGCTACTGTTTCGCGGATCTCAGCCAATGCGCGGGTGATCACCAGATCGCGGATCGACAATGGTTCTGCAATCAGTTGATCGATCGCCTCAAACAGCGGATGTCGCGGGGTTTCCCCCCCGGCTTTCGTGCGATCTTCTAAGAAACGCTGAGAGAATTTTTCCAGCGACTCTGGCAACTGATAACTGTTGGTCTCTTCTTCTGCCCAGGCGCTGATCTTGTCTATCCATTTCGCCTGATTGCTACGGTTAAACTTGCGTCGATCAATACCAGAAGATTCGATCAGCGCATCCAGTTCACCCACTGCGTCGCGCCACTGCTGTTTTACCGTATCAATACGCGCCACAATTTGCGCGTGGCGGGAAGCCAGCGTTTCATCATCGGGCGGCGGTGCTTTGATAACCGGCGCTTCGCCTTGCAGATAACGATTAATATCGCGCAGTAACGCCTGCGGCCCTTTCCAGGTTTCAAAGACGACCTGGGCTATTTCACGCGGCAGCGGGTAGCAGTGGCGACGCCAGAAATCGGCGCAGGCCTGGTAGCGTAGCAGAGACTCATCTTCAATCAGCTGCTGCTCAAACAGCATGCCGGATTCAAAGGCATTCAGGTTGAGCATGCGCTGGCAAAAGCCGTGAATAGTAAAGACTGCCGCTTCATCCATCTGCCGTTCGGCTAACAACAACCACTGCGCGGCTTGCGCTTTATCGTCGATCTCTTCCAGCAGGCGTTCGTACAGTGGATTGTCGGTGGTTTCACGCAGACAAGCGATGCGCAACTCGTGGATATTGCTACGGATACGACCGCGCAATTCTGCGGTGGCAGCCTCGGTAAAGGTGACCACCAGCAGTTCTTCAACGGTAAGCGGGCGGGGAAAGGCGGCAGAACCGCCTAGTCCAAGTAACAGGCGCAAATAGAGCGCCGCAATCGTAAAGGTTTTGCCTGTGCCGGCAGAGGCTTCAATCAGGCGCTCGCCCTGTAAGGGCAAGCGCAAAGGATCTAGTGTCTCGGCGACATCACTCATTCTTTTCACTCATCAGGGGCATTGTTTGCTGCAACGCGCTGACGTTCTCCCACACTTTCCAGCCTTCAGGGTGTACATATTCTGCTTTCCCATTCTGGCTGCCGGAAATCTGCGACAGGATAGCCATGCCTTGCGGCTCGACTACCGCCTGATGGAAGAAATCGGCCAGTTTTTGCGGCGTCAGCAGTTTAATCTGGGCTACGATTTTATCACGCGAATCGAAGCGCATATTGCCGCGATCGAAATCTTTACTTAACTTCGATGCTTCTTCGCCGAGCGTTTGCGGTGCCTGCAGCATCTGGGTAATTACCGCCTGCTGGATTTGCGCAAACTCTTCTGGCTTCATCGCCCGCAATTTTGCCTCTGCGGTTGGGAAAAACGCCTTGTAACGCTCCCACAAGAATGAAGGCTGTTTATCATTGCTTTGCAAAAGGAAGCCCATGCCCCACTGACGCCCCACGCTCATTGGGAATGCAAACACGGCATAGCCCAACTGTTCTTCGGTGCGCAACTGGTTGTAGAACCACGGCTGTACTATCTGCCCCAGCAGAGAACTATACGCTGAACTGGTGTATTCATCGTAGCCAGTCGGTACAAATACCGCTGCCAGCGCAGAGTCGGTGCTGTTACCGGCTTTTTCAAAGATGACGGATTGTTTTTTATCGACCACTACATCTTTGTTACGACACCACTCTGAACCATCAGCGCCCAACTGTTTTTGCACGTCGCGTGCCAACGTTGTTGCCTGGGCTTCGGTCATGTTGCCAATAACCATAAACTCTGGTCGAGCCCCTGATTTTAAGGCGTCGCGATAGGCCAGCACCTCTTTCAAAGTGATGGATGGCAAAATTTTGCGCCGTTCATCTCGCGAGAAGTACGGCACTTGCGAGAGCATCTGCGCGGGCATAATCGCCTGCTCGAACGCTTTGCCCTTTTCTGCGGAATCCATCATCTGGTTATACCAGGATTTTGCCTGCTCAAGCTGATCTTCCGTGGCGGTATAGCTAAAGTACCCCTCGAGCAATGCCTGGAACAGCTGCGGCAGACGCTGGGTGTAACCATTAGCATTAACCATAAGGCCGTTGTTAGCATTGGTGGAAAAACTTATGCCACCAACCGACGCCTGGTTGCTTAACTGATCAAGCGCCAGCCCTGCGAGATAATCATTGAGCGCAAACATCACCTGATTGCGGGCGCTGTCCATGGCTTTCGGATTACGCAAAATCAGGCTGACATCGGCTTTTGGCTCGCTGGCAAAATAACGGCTCGGCGCATACACCACACGCAGGTTCGATTCATCAACAATCAGCTCTGGGTGGTCATATTTCTTCTCTGACTTAATCAGCGAGAAATCGTCAGGAATATAGGGGTTAAGCTCCGGTAAGGAGAGCGCTATATTGGCGGCTTTTTGCTGCCAGTCAGCGAAAGTTTGTGCGCTGATTTTATCCACCTGATACGGCGCATCGACAAAATAAGCCGTTTTATTGTGCGGCTCTTTCGGGCTGATATACCAGATACGCGCATTCTGTGGCGTCATCATCGCCAGACGTTCTTTTACCGCTTTAGCATCATACCGATCGGCAATATTTACCGCGTCCAGCGTATGCTCAACAGGAACGCGAATCATGGTATCTGCCAGCCATTCGACGTAATCCATATCACGGGTGATCGACGGATAACGGAAGTCGATATCCAGCACATTCGCCAGTTCATCGAAGTATTGTTTATCAATGCCTTTTTCACGTAACAGATTGAGATAGCTAAAAATGGCCGCCACAACCTGATCGCGATTAGCCAGGCCTTTATCGGTTAAAGAGGCTGAGATCGCTAAAACGCCGCTGTTGCCGTTGACGATAGGATCGGAGTTGGCGCTAATGCCCTCAACCAATCCCTGTTTTTGCAGCCAGTCGGAAAGTGTACCTGGGCTGCGATTACCAATCAGATAGGTAATCAATTCATCCGTTTTACTACGGAACTTCTCTGAGTTGTTATCGATGCGAAACTCAACGCGCAGAACTTTACGCGGCAGCGCCGGGACGTAATGAATGATAATGCCCTTTTGCGCGTCGGTGACTACCGGCACGGTGATTTCCGGTTTTTTGCTCTCTTTGTTCGGCACGCGACCGAAGGTGTCCGCCGCCATTTTTGCCAACTCCGGCAACGGTTTATTACTGTAAATAACCGCCTTCATCAGATTGGCGGAATAGTACTTCTCGTGGAAATCTTTCAGCGCCTGCTGCACCGGATTACCAGGTTTATCGCTTAAAGTTTCGAGGTTACCACCAGAAAACTTTGAACCGGGGTGTGCCGGGTTAATGGTTTCTGCGCTGACCTGTGCCATGCGCATCCCGTCACGCGTACGCGCCATGGTTAATTCGGCATTCACCGCATTACGCTCACGTTCGGCATATTTCTTGTCGAGCAAGGGTTCAGCGATAGCATCGGCCAGGCGGTCTACCGCACCAGGCAAGGCGTCGTTCTCAACTTCCAGATAGAAAGCCGTGCGATACGGCGCAGTGCTGGCATTGTGACTGCCGCCGTGCATTTTGAGGTATTCAGCCAGACTGTCAGCCTGCGGGTACTTTTTCGATCCCATCAGACTCATATGTTCAAGGTAATGAGCCAGCCCCTGATAAGCCTCAGGATCTTCCAGCGACCCAACGGGCACCACCAGCGCCGAAAGCGATTTAACCGCCTGCGGATCTGAAACCAGCAATACCACCATACCGTTATCCAGACGCACAGCCTGATACTGGCGGTTATCTTTATCACTTTTACGGATGGTTTCCTGAATCGGCTGCCATCCCGTTTCTGCCTGACTTAAGGGTGCCCAAAGGGCAACAAACAACAATAATGCTTTGAACCAGGTGCTGCGGGGCATTCACGGACCTCATTATCAACTTTATTTTCCACCCAGATTCAACACGTTAACGAAAATCATCTGGCAGGACTTAATCTTGTGCTGCACGAGTCAGCCTATGTCTATATATCCATCAGTCCGTGACTGGTGCGCATCATAAAGTAAGCGAATGAATTGCGCAATTTTTATACAGCACTCATGACTGATTAAAGCGAAACAGCGGTAACAGGAAACGTTGCGACTGTTTAACGATGGCTTCCATTGTCTCTGGCGTTAATTGCCGCCATAGCCGTTGATAACAGATATCATCACCTTCGCCACGCACCATCATGTTGCCTTCGTAAGCCTGAAGGAATTTCGAACGAGCTTTTTGCAACGTGGATTCGTCGTCCAGCATGGCATCGTTTTCTGCGTCATAACAGGTTTTTAGCCATGCACCGCCGCTTTCAGGTAACACCAGCAATGGCGCGGACATACCTTCACGATACCCTTCAATCAGCTGTGAGAGGTAATGTAAAGCCTGTTCGGCTGCAAGCGGCGGAAAACGCCACTCGCCGTCTTTGCGTAGAAAAAGGCGACTTTCACCATTACCACCGCTGGCACAGTAGACAAGGTGTTCCAGCCAAAGTTGCATTCCCTGCGCCACACTTAATAAAGAGGGACGCCAGCGCAACAGGCCATCCGACTGGACCTGCGGCAACCAGCCCGTTATTTTCACACCGTTACAGGCGAGATCGATTTCCATGCTCTGGCCCGGCTGACGACAGGCAATGACTCTGTCGGCAAGTTGCTGCATCTCCTGACACTGCGTTTCCCAGAAAATTTCACCAAAGGCACCATACGGCAAATCACCTGCCGCCCGGAATCGGCGGAACAAGCGTTCGGCATCATCCTGCTCAACCAGTGCATTTAATAACTGCTGGTTGATTTGATAACGACTAAGCCCTTCAAGAATAAAAGGTTCGGTGTCGGGAATTTCGCTGTCTTCGGTACGGAAGTTCACCTGCAAACGCATCTGGAAAAACGCCCGCACCGGATGCGCCCAGAATCGTTGTAGCGTCTCCAGCGGCACAGTTTCCGGCAAGGTAAACGGTAGCGGCTGAACAAATTCAGAATGTGCCTTACCTGCCTGGCTGGCCGCGGGTAGCCACTCGCGCGCATAGCTTTGTAAGTTACCGGGCTGGTAGTTTTGCGGGTCAAACGGCATCCGGGTATGGTGGCAAGTAAGATGCGCTTTTACCCTTGCCTCGCTTTCATCACAGTTAAGCGCTTCATCGCCCGGTAGATAATGGCTTTGCCCGATGTAGTCGATCAGTTCCTGCACCAGAACTGACGGGAATCGTTCACTGTTATCCTGAATAGAGCGGCCGATATAGCTGATATAGAGTTTTTGCTGCGCGGATATTAACGCTTCCAGGAACAGATAGCGGTCATCATCGCGACGGCTACGGTCACCGCGCTTCGGTTTCTGACTCATCAGGTCAAAGCCTAATGGTGCAAGCTGGCGCGGGTAAACGCCGTCGTTCATTCCCAGCAGGCAAACCACTTTGAACGGAATTGAACGCATCGGCATCAGAGTACAAATGTTAACTGGCCCCGCGAGAAAACGCTGGCTGATACGTTCCTGATCCAGGCGTTGTGCCAGTTCATCACGCAACAACGATAGCGGCACTGCGTCGCCATACTGCGCACCTAAACCTTCAGCGATAATCGCCTGCCATTGTTGCTCAATAAGCGTCATCGCCGCTTCGGTTTCCGCATCCGGCAGGAAGAAGGCATTGAGCATATCGCGGCAAACCGGCAGCCACTCCTCAAGCGGGCGCTCCTGCGCCAGCCCGCGACGCCAGATGTTTAGCTGCATTAGCAGTGACGCCAGGTGTCCTACCAGCTCTGCAATCAGGCCGCTCGATTCATCGTAAGGTAGAACCGATTGCCATTCCCCCTGAGCACTTTCCATCGCGTAGCCTAGTAACATACGCGTCAGGCCAAATCGCCAGGTGTGTTGTCCGGTGGCGGGGAGTTCCAGCTCACGAACGTTATCGTCATCTATGCCCCAACGAATGCCGGATTCGTTGACCCACTGGCGCAAGTAACGCAGCCCTTCTTCGGTGATGTCAAACCGCGCCGCCAGCACCGGCACATCCAGTAATGCCAGCACATCCTCCGATACAAAGCGGCTGTCCGGCAACGATAACAGGCTGATAAACGCTTCCAGCACGGGATGCGACTGCCGCGCCCGACGGTCGGAAATGGCGTAAGGCAGATACCGATCCGCTGGCGCACTGCCAAAAACGGCCTGAATAAACGGACTGTAGCTGTCGATGTCGGCCACCATCACGATGATATCGCGCGGAGTAAGTGTAGGATCTTCTTCCAACATCGCCAGCAGGCGATCGTGCAAAACTTCAACTTCACGCTGCGGGCTATGGCAAACGTGGAAGGTGATACTGCTATCCTGCGGGTCAAGCGGGCGTTTGTTGTCGCTACGGGAAAACTCTTCGAGGTTCACGCCCGCAACGGCGCGGTTTTCCAGTTCCAGAATGTCGGACTGTATGTTATGCAGCAGATTGTCTGGCGTGACATCGACAAAGGCGTCCAGCTCCTGACTGTTCTCCAGATCGGAAAGGAGATAGATATAGTCACGCCCCAACTTGCCCCAGGAGGCCAGTAGCGGGTTGCCGACATCCTGTTCACCGTCGCTGTTAAAGAGCTGTCCGGCATTTTCGCTATCGCGAAATAGCGGCAATTCGCGATCTTCAAAACTGTGTCGACGCTGGCGGGTCAGCAGTTTCGCCAGATAAGCAGGATCTTTAATATCGCCCCAGTAATAACGGCAAGGGTTGGTAAACAGGAGATGGATTTCAATATGTTTACCCAGCGCCTGTAGCGCCTGGAGATAAACAGGCGGTAACGCAGAAATACCGCATATAAAGACGCGCGAAGGTAAGCCGGGTGGGCAGGTCGTCGCAGACTCCAGTGTTTCGATAAAGCGTTGATAGAGATTGGCACGGTGCCAGCGCGGTTGCCCGAGTTCATGGGTATATTCCACCAGCGCCTTCCACAACGGCGCTTGCCAGGCCTGCGCTTCTCCCAGCCCTTCAACCAGATGCCCGGCTTCCCACTGCGCCAGCCAGTCCGGGCGATAGACCAGATATTGGTCAAACAGGTCCGCCGCTTTTGAGGAAAGCTGAAACAGTTTTCGCTTGTCGCTATCGTCAGTCAGGTAATGACGCAATAGTGTAAAATCTTCGCGATCCAGCAGTTGCGGCAGCAGAGTCATCAGTTTCCAGCTCATACTCCGCTTGTTAAAGGCGCTCTCTTTGGGGATCTCTGGTAATACACGGACAAACATATCCCAGATAAAGCTTGCAGGCAGCGGAAAATCAATGTTTGCCGCAATGCCGAATTTCTGCGACAGGGTCATTTGCAGCCACTGTGCCATACCGGTACTTTGCACCAGAATCATTTCTGGCTCGAAAGGATCGTCCAGCCGTTCGCGTTCGACAATAAACTCCATCAACGCTTCCAGTACGTCCAGACGATTGGAATGGTAGACCCTTAACATAGCGGCTCCTGACTACTGACGATTCGGGCAATGCAGGCGGGTCATCTCGCCTTCTCTGCCCCCGGGTGAAAATAGCGTAACGCTGATGCTGACACATCCCGCCTGCGATGTCTGCATTCGGTTGACCTGCCAGTTTGCAGGTGGCGAAATCGCGCGCAGTTGTGCTTGCTGCCAGGCGTGCCGCCAGAGCTGCTGGTACTGGTTTCTGCTGGCAAGACTGGTGCTTAATGTTCGCTGGTAACCAGATAACGCAGTGACAATCATCACCATCAGTACCATCGCCAACATCACCTCCGGCAGGCTAAAACCTTGCTGATTCTTCAGGGAAGCTGACATAACGCCTCCTCTTTCAGCGGACAAAAATCACTCCAGCCATGTGGCGAAAATACGATATTCCCATCGATGACTTCCCCCATTCGCCATAATGAAACGCCTTCATAACCGGCTATTAGCAAGATTTCATTATCTGCCAGTAAACGCAGACAAACTCGGGCACCGGTTGCAGAATACTGTGAGCACTGAACTGCGGGCTGCATCTGCCAGGAGTGTATTTTGCCCCATTCCAGCGCCGACTGTACGATAGCCTGTCGGCGCAATGACTGGCTTTCCATTGTCACGCGAGAGGCAAAACTGCGATCCTGCTGGCTCATTCCTTGTAACAGCAAGCTGCCCAAAACCAGCAGCATCAGGACCAGTGCCAGCGATGAAACACCCTTTTCGCGGTTCACAGGTTGAATCCTGTCACGCTATAGCTGGCATCCACCACGGTTTGTGGATCAGCCTTGCTGGCAGCGTGCATATTAACCGTCAGCACCGGCGGGAAACCGCTGTTATCCTGTCGGGTAACCTGAAAAGTGTCGATAACGACGGCATCTGGGTTGGTCAATTTATCCCAGCCCTTACCTTCACAGGATGTCGTGCCGCGTAGCGTTTCCAGGACATTGTCTTTTAGCCGAAATCCAATCTGGTCGGATTCTTTTCCCGGCTCATGCTCCCAGATACCGTTACTGTTCGCATCCCACTGCACAATGATGCAGTCACCCTGCCCAACAATTTTCAGACCTTCACCGGGACAGGTTCCATGACAATAACCTGCTCTCTGGAGATGCTTCGCGACTGTAAATACCCGCAGCCAGATTTCATCTTCCAGCGCCAGCTTGCGAGTAGTAATCAAACTTTCACGCTGTAATGCGGGCAGAAATCGCGCAGCTCCCAGCAGCAGTACGCTACTGATTGCCATAGCAATCAGCACTTCCAGCAGAGAAAAACCTTGCTCTTTTACAGGCATCCTTCTGTTTCTCCTTGCTGACAAAGCCGGAGCCTTCCCCACGGAGAAACCACCAACCACCACTCGCCCGCTGAATTTTTGAAGCGAATATGTCCGGCCCATGCAGTATTGCGTAGGCCAAAGAAAGTGAGCGAAGGTGTCAGGTCGCTCATTTCGACTTCGGGCCAGCGAGGCACAAAGACCAGCGGTGAACTGCCATGACAGGTATTCGCCCCAGCGGCGGCACTCGCAAGACACCATGACGTTCCCTCCCTGATGACACCGATACTGTGGTCGCGGTTATGCCAGTTGGCATCCTCACGTAAATAGAGCAAATAGTCTCGCGCCTGGCTGGCGGTTTGCCATAACCGTTGCGACTGCTGCCAGTACTGCCAGCCATAGAGACCACTTGCACTTAGCATGACCAAAATCAGCATCGCGACCAGCGTTTCAATCAGCGTATAACCACGTTGTGTTTTCATGCCGGCAGTATGCGGCGCGGAGAAAAAAAGACGAGTGCCAGTTTCTATTTCTTCGGCACGTCTTCCGGACTATTTACCCTGTTGCAGGGCGTTGCAAAATTTCGGGAAGGCGTCTCGAAGAATTTAACAGAGGATAAAAAAAACCGACGCACACTGGCGTCGGCTCTGGCAGGATGTTTCGTTATTAGATAGCCACCGGTGCCTTAATGCCCGGATGCGGATCGTAGCCTTCAATCTCAAAGTCTTCGAAACGGTAGTCGAAGATGGATTCGGGTTTACGTTTAATAATCAGCTTCGGCAGCGGACGCGGTTCACGGCTTAATTGCAGATGGGTTTGATCCATATGGTTGCTGTACAGGTGCGTGTCGCCACCGGTCCAGACAAAATCACCCACTTCAAGATCGCACTGCTGCGCCATCATATGCACCAGTAACGCATAGCTGGCGATGTTAAACGGCAGCCCCAGGAAGACGTCACAGGAGCGTTGATAAAGCTGGCAAGAGAGTTTGCCGTCTGCGACATAGAACTGGAAGAAGGCATGGCATGGAGCCAGTGCCATTTTATCCAGTTCCCCCACGTTCCACGCCGAAACAATAATGCGGCGGGAATCCGGGTCGTTTTTCAACTGGTTCAGCACTGTGGTTATCTGGTCAATATGACGTCCATCCGGCGTTGGCCAGGCGCGCCACTGTTTGCCATATACCGGGCCGAGGTCACCGTTTTCATCGGCCCATTCGTCCCAGATGGTGACATTGTTTTCGTGCAGATAAGCAATGTTGGTGTCGCCCTGCAGGAACCACAGTAGTTCGTGGATGATGGAACGCAGGTGGCAACGTTTGGTTGTCACCAGCGGGAATCCATCCTGCAGGTTAAAACGCATCTGATGACCAAAAATGGAAAGCGTTCCGGTTCCGGTACGGTCGTTTTTCTGTGTGCCTTCGTCGAGCACTTTTTGCATCAGTTCTAAATACTGTTTCATGGTTCCTCAGGAAACGTGTTGCTGTGGGCTGCGACGATATGCCCAGACCATCATGATCACACCCGCGACGATCATCGGGATGGAAAGAATTTGCCCCATGCTGATGTACTGCACCCAGGCACCGGTAAACTGCGCGTCGGGCTGGCGGAAAAACTCAACAATGATGCGAAACGCGCCGTAGCCAATCAGGAACAAGCCAGACACGGCCCCCATCGGGCGCGGTTTACGAATATACAGGTTGAGGATAATAAACAGCACCACACCTTCCAGCAGCAGTTCGTACAACTGTGACGGGTGGCGAGGCAGCACGCCGTAAGTATCAAAAATGGACTGCCACTGCGGATTGTTTTGCAGCAACAGAATATCTTCGGTACGGGAACCCGGGAACAGCATGGCAAACGGGAAGTTCGGGTCAACGCGGCCCCACAATTCACCGTTAATAAAGTTGCCCAGACGCCCGGCGCCAAGACCAAACGGAATAAGCGGTGCGATAAAATCAGAGACCTGGAAGAAGGAACGTTTGGTGCGGCGGGCGAAGATAATCATCACCACAATCACACCAATCAGGCCGCCGTGGAAGGACATGCCGCCGTCCCAGACACGGAACAGATACAGCGGATCGGCCATAAACTGCGGGAAGTTGTAGAACAGAACATACCCAATACGTCCGCCAAGGAAAACGCCAAGGAAACCCGCATAGAGTAAGTTTTCAACTTCATTTTTGGTCCAGCCGCTCCCCGGACGGTTCGCACGACGTGTTGCCAGCCACATCGCAAAAATGAAACCTACCAGATACATCAGGCCGTACCAGTGAAGCGCAACGGGTCCTATTGAGAAAATGACCGGATCGAATTCCGGAAAATGCAGATAGCTACTGGTCATCTGTCACCACAAGTTCTTGTTATTTCGCTGAAAGAGAACAGCGATTGAAATGCGCGCCGCAGGTTCCAGGCGCTCCAAAGGTGCGAATAATAGCACAAGGGGACCAGGCTGGTTGCCGGATACCGTTAAAAGATATGTATACGATCCGCGCTATAGCCCCCCGCGAATCAGCCCACCCATGCCGCGACGCTCCATAAATGCCGCAACCTGATGACGAACTTCAGTCGCCAGTTGTGCTTCCAGGCTGCGCCGCGCAAGGTTTTCCGCTTCGGCAAAATCAATGCGCCGCAGCAAATATTTTACGCGCGCGACAGAACGCCCGTTCATAGACAGATGGCGATACCCAAGCCCAATGAGGATTGCTACGCACATAGGATCTCCCGCCATTTCGCCACACAAACGGAGATCTATTCCTTGCGTTTCCGCTTCCCGGGCGATCATTGCCAGCGCACGTAACATCGCAGGATGCAAGCTGTCATAAATGTTCGCAACTCGCGTGTTGTTACGATCAACAGCCAGGATGTATTGAGTCAGATCGTTGGTGCCAACAGAGATAAAATCGACCCGGTTTGCCAGATGCGGCAGCATAAACACCATCGATGGCACTTCCAGCATGATACCGATACGCGGTTTCGGGATCGCATAGCCGATCATCTCCTCGACTTCACGTCCGGCACGTTCAATCAGGCGGCGTGCTTCGTCAACTTCATCGAGGCTTGTGACCATCGGCAATAAGATGTTCAGGTTGCCCGTTGCTGCATTGGCACGCAGCATCGCCCGCACCTGGATCAAAAAGATCTCCGGCTGATCGAGCGTAATGCGGATCCCACGCCAACCCAGACATGGATTCTCTTCGCTGATAGGCATATAAGGCAGTTGCTTATCAGCACCAACATCCAGCGTGCGCAGCGTGACAGGTTTATCATTGAACATTTGCAACATGCCCTGATATTGCGCCACCTGCTCTTCTTCCGACGGGAAACCGCTTTGCAACATGAAAGGAATTTCAGTGCGATAAAGGCCGATGCCATCAATGCGGCTGCCCAGTTTTTCTTCATGTTCCGGGCTTAAACCCGCATTGAGCATGACTTTAATGCGCTCACCGCTTTTTAACTGTGCAGGTAAATTGACGTCATCTTCCGCCAGTCGGCTTAGCTCATTTTCTTCGCTAATTAGCCGTTGGTATTCTTGTAGCAGCACCGGTTCCGGGTCGACCAGTAATTCCCCGCGATAACCATCAACAATCAGCGTCCGATGATGCAGCACTGAAGGTTGAATGTCCGCCCCCATCACGGTAGGAATACCCAGCGCACGCACCATAATCGCGGCGTGGGAGTTAGCCGCGCCATCGCGCACGACAACGCCGACTAAGCGGTCCTGGGGCAACTCCGCAAGGGTCGTCGCCGACAATTCATCTGCCACCAGAATGAAACGTTCCGGCCAGGCGTTCGCCCCCTGATTTGCATCATCAAGGTGAAACAGCAATCGCTGACCCAGCGCGCGTAAATCGCCAGCGCGCTCTTTGAGATAGTTATCACTTAGCGCGGCAAACTGTTCAGCAAATTTTTCAATGACCGTTTTCACAGCCCACTCTGCGACCGAGCCTTTATCCACCTCGGCAAACAGTTCGCGACGCAAACGGGTGTCGGAAAGCAGGTGCGAGTAAAGATCAAAAATGGCCGCCGTTTCTTTCTGCGCCCCGGCAGCAAAGCGTTTGCTGTAACGACGAAATTCGTTAGCTGCCTCTTCCAGCGCTCCGGTCAGACGCTCACGTTCCAGCGCTGGATCCAGCGTTGATGCCTGATACACCTGTTCCATTAAGGGTAAAGTGGCATCCTGCCAACCTTCGGCAATTGCCACGCCGGGTGCAGCCGGTAATGCGCGGATTCGCGTCTGGCGATATTGTCCGAATAAGGCAGTCAACTGCGACTGGGAAAGAATGGCCGCCATCTGGGTGGCGAGCGTCACCAGAAAGGATTCTTCGCTTTCATCGTACTGGCGTAGCTCTCGTTGCTGCACCACCAGCACGCCAAGCAATTGGCGACGCTGAATAATCGGAACGCCTAAGAAAGCACGGAAACGCTCTTCTTTTACGGAGGGGACATATTTGAAGCTGGGGTGTTTTTGCGCATCCGCAAGGTTTATTGGTTCCGCCAGCCTGCCAACCAGGCCGACGATCCCTTCATCAAACGCGAGCGTTACGGTGCGACCTCGCGGTTTTTTCAGCCCCCGAGTCGCCATCAGGTAGTAACAACGTCGGTCGTGATCGGCCAGGTAGACCGAACAGACTTCGGTATCCATCGCAAGACAGATGTCGGTAACCAGAATATTCAACGCCTCGTTAAGGCGGGGAGCACTGGCTACCTTTTCGACTATTTCGCGCAGGCGAGTGAGCATAATTGGCGTGACTTAACCTCTTTTACGTCGATAAGTAGATGCGTTTTGTGGTTTAGGCGTATTGTCCTGTAGCGCCATCACAACACTCGCAAACTCTTTCATTACCCTGCGGTAGACATCACGTTTAAATGACACCACCTGTCTGACCGGATACCAGTAACTTACCCAACGCCAGCCGTCAAACTCTGGTGTACTGCTGGTTTGCATATTGATTTCCGCATCGCCGCTCACCAGCTGCAAGAGAAACCATTTTTGTTTTTGGCCGATACACACCGGCTTCGTGTCCCAACGCACCAAACGTTTTGGTAATTTGTAGCGCAACCAGTTACGCGTTGAAGCAAGGATTCGAACGTCTTTGCGGCTTAATCCTACTTCTTCAAACAATTCACGGTACATCGCCTGTTCTGCGGATTCTCCGGGGTTAATTCCGCCTTGCGGAAATTGCCAGGAGTGCTGACCAAATCGACGGGCCCACATTACTTGCCCCTGACGATTACAAATCACGATACCTACGTTTGGGCGGTAGCCATCGTCATCAATCACCGGACTACCTCAAAATAAAACTTTATATGCGAATGATTGTTTCATACTCCTGGAAGGCGGTAAACCACTCTCTGCAAGGCATTACACACTAATAACAATTGAATAACTCACAGTTAAGTGCAGAGTTATAAACAGCAGAGGGGGAACATCACCGTTTTTATTCACCTTTTCTGTGGATAGAGTTGTGAAGAACTACGGAATTACTACGGGAAAACCCAGAGCATTCTGAACACCCCTGATTCAGGCATTACAAAATAATAATTACTAATCAATGAACTAGGTGCTTAAATCGCTACCAAACAGGTAAAATAGTGACCTGTATCACACTCGCTGTATACGAGGTGGTGAAAGATCAACCAATGTCGTATTTATCCACAGAATGTGCCAATAAGTTAAGCACCGCATCACTAAAAATTGGAGTTTCGTCGCACGTCAAGGCTGTAAATGGAAACAGTAGTGAGGGTTTTTCACAGTTATCCCAGCTTTCTGTGGATAACATGGTGTAAGATCCTGTTTATTTTCAGTGACCAGATTTGGAAAACCTCCCCATACGTTGCGCAACGTGGTTATCTGAAACCTAAAAAGCAATATAAATCATGCAATTGAATAACACACGTGGAAAAAGTTACACTTGGCATATCCGGTATAAAATTGCTGCTCAATTTTTAATCAAGGTATAACACCATGCTCCAGCCTCGCCCATTGCTCTCTCCACCAGAAACTGAAGCGCAGTTATTTGCGCAAGCACAGCAACTTTCCGGTTACACATTGGGTGAGCTGGCGGCACTTGCCGGGCTGGTTGCACCGGAGAATTTAAAGCGCGATAAAGGCTGGATAGGCGTGTTGCTGGAAATTTGGCTTGGCGCAAGCGCAGGCAGTAAACCTGAACAAGATTTTGCGGCCCTGGGCGTAGAGCTAAAAACGATTCCTGTGGATAGCCTTGGCCGTCCTCTGGAAACCACTTTCGTTTGCGTGGCGCCTTTAACCGGCAATAGCGGCGTCACCTGGGAAACCAGCCATGTACGTCACAAGTTAAAACGCGTGCTGTGGGTACCAGTAGAAGGCGAGCGCAGTATTCCTCTGGCGCAGCGGCGCGTAGGGTCGCCATTACTGTGGAGTCCAAATGACGAAGAGGAACGGCAGTTACGCGAAGACTGGGAAGAATTAATGGATATGATTGTTCTTGGTCAGGTTGAAAGAATTACCGCTCGTCACGGGGAATATTTACAGATAAGACCTAAAGCGGCGAATGCGAAAGCGCTCACCGAAGCCATTGGCTCCCAGGGTGAACCGATTCTGACACTGCCACGCGGCTTTTATTTAAAGAAGAATTTCACCAGTGCGCTATTGGCTCGTCATTTTTTGATCCAGCACCCATCGCTTTGACCTGCTGCATTCCGGGCATATAATTACCGCTTCATTTTTTTTGGCAGGGCTTTGTTTGATGTTATTTGCATGGGTAACCGATCCTAACGCCTGGCTTGCGCTCGGTACGCTGACGCTGCTGGAGATCGTTCTTGGGATCGATAATATTATTTTCCTCTCGCTGGTGGTGGCAAAACTACCTACAGCACAACGTGGCCACGCGCGGCGTCTGGGTTTGGCAGCGGCGATGGTCATGCGTCTGGCGCTGCTGGCGTCTATTGCCTGGGTCACACGTCTGACGAATCCGCTTTTTACAATATTCAGTCAGGAAATTTCCGCTCGCGATTTAATTTTGTTACTCGGCGGTCTGTTCCTTATCTGGAAAGCCAGCAAGGAAATCCACGAATCCATTGAAGGCGAAGAAGAAGGGTTGAAAACTCGCGTTTCATCATTCCTCGGCGCTATCGTGCAGATTATGCTGCTGGATATTATTTTCAGCCTCGACTCGGTGATTACCGCTGTGGGCCTGTCAGATCACTTATTCATAATGATGGCAGCAGTGGTAATTGCCGTAGGCGTGATGATGTTCGCCGCGCGCTCGATTGGTGATTTTGTCGAACGCCACCCTTCGGTAAAAATGCTGGCGCTCTCTTTCCTGATTCTGGTGGGCTTTACCCTGATTCTGGAAAGTTTCGATATCCACGTACCGAAAGGTTACATCTACTTCGCGATGTTCTTCTCTATTGCGGTTGAAAGCCTCAACCTGATTCGCAACAAAAAGAATCCGCTCTGATATTCCGTTCGCTCTCCTGCGGGAGAGCGTTCGGCCAGATCTCTTCCTCACAGTTTAAGATTTTCCTGCTTTCATGATGTATAACGTCAGATTATAAACAGTCTATTATCATTAATGGGCAAAATAGGTGAGGATGACCGGATGAAAAAATGGGCAGTATTAATTTCTGCAGTCGGACTGGCATTTGCCGTTTCCGGCTGTTCCAGTGATTACGTCATGGCGACCAAAGATGGCCGTATGATTTTGACAGATGGAAAACCGGAAATTGATGATGACACCGGGCTGGTGAGTTATCACGATCAGCAAGGTAACGCGATGCAAATAAACCGTGATGATGTTTCGCAAATTATTGAACGTTAAAAAATAAGGTCAGCATCCGGCTGACCTTAAGATTTTTCTCTTTCCCTTTTCCCTTCCCTCTGCCATTTTTATATTCCTTATGTCGTGATTATAAAAAGGAAACGGCTATGCAATATCACCGTATACCCCACAGCTCGCTGGAAGTCAGCACGCTGGGGCTTGGCACGATGACGTTTGGTGAACAGAACAGCGAAGCCGACGCCCACGCACAACTCGACTATGCCGTTGCTCAAGGCATTAACCTTATCGACGTTGCCGAGATGTACCCGGTACCGCCACGCCCCGAAACTCAGGGGTTAACCGAAACCTATGTCGGTAACTGGCTGGCAAAACATGGCAACCGCGAAAAGTTAATTATCGCCTCCAAAGTGAGCGGACCGTCGCGTAATAATGACAAGGGGATCCGCCCGGATCAGGCGCTGGACAGGAAGAATATTCGCGAAGCTCTGCATGACAGCCTCAAGCGTCTGCAGACTGATTATCTCGATCTCTATCAGGTGCATTGGCCACAGCGCCCCACCAACTGTTTCGGCAAGCTCGGTTATAGCTGGACAGATTCTGCCCCTGCGGTTTCGCTGCTGGATACGCTGGACGCACTGGCAGAGTACCAACGCGCGGGAAAAATTCGTTATATCGGCGTGTCGAATGAAACCGCATTTGGCGTAATGCGCTATTTACATCTCGCGGATAAACACGACCTGCCGCGTATCGTCACTATTCAAAACCCCTACAGCTTGTTAAATCGCAGCTTTGAAGTGGGCCTTGCTGAAGTCAGCCAGTATGAAGGCGTTGAGTTACTGGCTTATTCGTGTCTGGGTTTTGGTACGTTGAGCGGGAAATATCTCAACGGCGCAAAACCGGCTGGCGCGCGCAATACGCTCTTTAGCCGCTTCACTCGCTACAGCGGTGAGCAAACGCAAAAAGCCGTCGCGGCGTATGTTGATATAGCCAAACGTCATGGTCTGGATCCAGCTCAGATGGCGCTGGCCTTTGTGCGTCGTCAACCGTTTGTTGCCAGCACTCTGCTGGGCGCAACAACGATGGAACAGCTGAAAACTAACGTCGAAAGTTTGCATCTGGAGTTAAGCGAAGACGTGTTGGCAGAAATTGAAGCTGTGCATCAGGTTTATACTTATCCGGCACCGTGATCCTCTCGCCTGGCGTTTTGCGCCAGGCGTCTTTTTTCCCACTTTTCAGAATATATTCACTACTTTTCGCCGCATCTTTCCTGACAAAGCGCAATAGACTCTTTCGGTCAACGCCAGCGCGCGTTTCAATGTCTGTGCCCATTGTTAAGGATAACCATGTTGATTTTAAAACCTCTTCCCCTCGCTATGTTGCTTACTGGGTGTATGTCCTCCGCCTGGGGGACGCAGTTAACCCAACCGCTAACACTTAAAGACGTCACTGTTTATCTGCATGGTGCCAGCCTGCAAGGTGAAGAGACACTCAACTTACCGGCAGGTGAAAGCGAAATCATCTTCACCCATATTGCCAATTCAGTAACCGACGACAGCATCGCTATCTCTATCGATAACGGAGTGACGGTGCTTTCCTCACGTATCGCGCTAATGGAAACACAGCCGAATGCGTCGCCGTCAGAGATTCAGCAACAGCTAAAAGCAGCAAAGGTGGAACAGGCAAAACTAACCGCCGAGAAAAACAATATTGCGGCTCAAATTAAGGTATTAGAGGCAAATAGCACATTAACCAATAAAAGTGCCGCCGAAGTTGGCAAGTATCTGCAAATGGTGAAAGAGAAAAATGGTGAGTTACTACGAGCCGACAATGAGTTGACGCAGAAACTTGCTGATAACCAGCTTGAAATTGAAAAGCTGGAACAACGCGAGAGTACGAATAACGGCGATTCAGAGGCTGCCGATGATCCGCAGGTTATTATCGCTAAAGTCTATGCCCCCCAAGCCGTCACGGCGAAGGCAGTGGTGCGCTATATGACGCCAAATGCCGCATGGACGCCGCTCTATGATGTTCACGCGAGTGCCATCAACCAACCGCTTCGTCTGGTTTATAAGGCTAATATTCGCCAGTACACCGGGCTTGCATGGAAAAACGTTAATCTCGTGCTCTCGACCAATGAACCTGATACTCATCTCACCTTGCCGCAACTGGAAACACAGTATGTGGATGTGCCGGAGTATGGTGGCGGCTCGCTTTCAGCATCAACTTATAAGCGGGAACCCGTAATGGAACAGCGTTCGCGAGAGTCCTCTGACCAGGATGCCTCAGAATTGCAGAAAGCCCTGGAGACAGAGATGCAAAAAACAAGAGAGCAACGAGCCGGGCGCATGTATGCGGCATCAGCAGCGCCCGTTTCACCGCAACCAGAAAGTTTCACCGCGCAAAATGTTCGCTATGCACTTTCGCTGCCGTGGCAAATCGACAGCGATAATACCGCGCGCACGGTGGTCATTAAGGAAGAGTCGGTCAACGGTAAATATCGCTTCTTTGCTATTCCAAAGATCAGTAATGACGCCTGGCTCCAGGTGCAAATTAAAGAGTGGGAACAGTTAAATTTAATCCCCGGAGAAAGTCAGATCTTCTTTGGCAACAACCGTACCGGCGTGGGTTATTTGCAGCCGCCGGAAGATGGCAAGTCGCTGGATATTCAGCTTAACCGCGATCCTAAGTTGATTATTCAGCGTAAAGCCGCACTCAAAAAAGAGAATGCGTTATCTATCTTTAACGACAGCGCAATACGTAACTTCAGTTACACCCTTAATGTGAAGAACAGCTACGGCGAAGCGGTGGATATTACTCTGCTCGACCAGATCCCAGTCAGTGCTAATAGTGATATTACGGTAGAAAAAATGCAGTACGGGCAGGCGCAGTTTGATGCGAAAACGGGTGAACTGACCTGGACGCTGAAACTGTCAGGCAAAGAGAACGTGAGTCTGCCATTCTCTTACAGCGTGAAGTATCCGAAAGGTATGCACCCTTCGGGAATGTGACCTTCACCAGATGGCTGAATGTGCCATCTGGCAAAAGATTAATGACGGCGTTGCCAAATCCACAGCGCCGTTATTGCCAGCGCAAACAGCGCACCAAAGCCAATGCCTATGGGCACGACTGGGATGCCTACCATTACTGCCAACGAGTAAATTCCCAACATCAGCAGCATGGCGCTGTTTTCGCCGAGATTCTGTACTGCAATCGCATTCCCCGCCCCGACGCTTTTTTTGCCTCGCTCCTGTAATAATGCATTGAGCGGTACCACAAAAAAGCCCCCAAGTACGCCAATCAACATCAGCAAGGCATAGGCTGGCAGCAATTCGTGTTGCAGGGAGAAAATCAGCACCACCACGCCAATCAAAATGCCGGCTGGCATGCAGCGTGATACGGTTTCCAGGGTGACCAGTTTTGCTGCCGCCCCCGCACCAACCACGATGCCAATCGCCACCATCGCGTTGAGGTAGGTCGGGGTCGCGTTATCGGTAATGCCCAGCGCCACCGGCACCCACAGCACCAACAGGAAACGCAACGTAACCCCCGCGCCCCAGAATAAACTGGTTCCCACCAGCGAAAATCGTGTTTCACCGTTGTGCCATAATACGGCGCAAGCAGAGATAAAGCTGCGGGTCATGTTGATGAGATTCCACGACTGTCCCGGACGCGCCGCCGCCAGTTTCGGAATGTAGAGATTTGCGGCTACCGCGCCAGCATAAGCCAGCGCACAGGCCGCCAGCGCAGCAAGAACATGCCAGTCCGCCAGCACGCCACCGGCTACGGAACCGAGTAAAATCGCCGCAATGGTGGAGGCTTCCATCAAGCCGTTAGCTTTCACTAACTGATTACCGGTAGTTAACTCGCCAAGAATACCGTATTTCGCCGGAGAATAAGCCGCTGCACCGACGCCCACCAGCGTATAACCGAGAAACGGATTAATGCCAAAACAGATACTGGCAGCACCCAGCAACTTAAGGCCGTTGGCAAACATCATTACCCGGCCTTTCGCAAAGCTATCCGCCACCTGACCGACAAACGGCGCAAAAAGAATGTAAGCGCCCACAAACACCATTTGCAGGATTGGCTGACTCCAGTCCGGGTAGAACTGCGCTTTCAGTAGCGCCAGAGTGGCAAACAGCAGCGCGTTATCGCCAAACGCAGAGAGAAACTGCGCGGCAATAACTGCTTTCATCCCCTTCGACCATAGCGAAGTGTTAGTGTGCACTGACTCACTCATCGTGTTTTTCCGCTTCGTCTACCCAACTTTTCAACGTGACAAAGTCAGGCTTGCCGCTGCCCAGTAATGGCATCTGTTTCAGATAGCGAATGTCACGCGGTACGGCAAGTTCTGGTACGCCGTGCTCGCGGGCGTATTGCTGTAGTTTATCGCGCGTCAGTTCGCTGTCTGTAGTGAACAATACCAGCGCCTCGCCTTTACTGGCGTCGCTCTTAATCGCGGTGGCATGGACTTTATCTGGAGAAACACCAAGTGCCAGTTGTTCCACCATTTCCAGTGAAACCATCTCTCCGGCAATTTTGGCGAAGCGTTTTGCCCGCCCCTGAATCTGCACAAATCCCTGTTCATCAAAACGCACGATATCGCCAGTGTCATACCAGCCGCGCTCCATCTCACCGTGGATGTTCTCAGCCGTTGGCACTTCCAGCACGCCTGGTTTCTCTACCCGCAGGTAGCCGTTCATTATGTTCGGCCCTTTTAGTTGCAGGCGACCACCTTCTTCAATACCCGGAACCGCCAGCAGACGTGCATCCATCCCCGGCAAAATGCGCCCGACGGTGCCGGGTTTCGCTGCCATCGGTACGTTGATGGACACGACTGGCGCGCATTCAGTCACGCCGTAGCCTTCAAGAATACGCAGACCAAATTTATCCTGCCAAAGTCGTTTGGTGCTTTCTTGTAGTTTCTCCGCGCCAGCCACCACATAGCGTAGACGATAGAAGTCATACGGGTTGGCGAAGCGCGCGTAATGACCAAGGAAGGTCGAAGTGCCGAAAAGCACCGTACAACTGCGGTCGTACACCAGTTCAGGCACAATGCGGTAATGCAATGGACTGGGGTAAAGGAAGACTTCTGCGCCCGTCAGCAGGGGCGTAAACAAGCCAACAGTTAAACCAAAGGAGTGAAACAGCGGTAACGCCGACATAAAGCGATCGTTGGTGGTGAAATCGGCAATCGTTTTAATCTGCTCGACGTTCGCCAGAATGCTTTTATGGCTATGGACGACGCCTTTCGGATGGCCTTCAGAACCGGAGGTAAAGAGGATCAGCGCCTCTTCTTCTGGCTGCTGTTTTACCTGTGCCAGACGCGGCATCAACAGATGGGCGAAGATCCACACTTTGTCGGCAGTGGTGACATCCGCTTTTAAATCTTCCAGATACACCCAGCGTACCTGAGTCAGCTGCTCCGGCAGATGCCAGAGTTTGCCTTTGTCGAGGAACTGGCGGGAAGTGAAGATAGTTTTGATTTCAGCCGCCGTAATGGCGCTGGTCAGCCCTTTTACCCCGGCGGTGTAGTTCATCATTGCCGGAATACGGCGACGGGCGATGGCCCCAAAAATCACTGCCGCACTAATGCCCGCATTGGGCAGCATTAAGCCGATTCTTTCCCCTTCAACGCTATATTTTTCGAGGATGCGACCAACAAACAGTGTTTTAGTGAGCAACTTGCGATAGGTATCCGGGGTAAAGTTGACGTCTTCGACACACTTTTTCCTGGCCCCAAAACGGTACATTGCGCTCAGTAGTGATTCGTACAGCGTTTCACGTGGGCGTACCGCCATACGCGCTTCCATCATAATTTGGTGCAGCATTTCCCCCGCGATTTTACGGCGGTCACGGGCGCGCGGCGCATCTGGCATCGGCACCTGCGTGGGAGGCAAAATATGCAGATGAATTTGCGGGAACAAGCGCCGTTTAACCAGACCTTTCAGGCGACTGAAGTGCGTAAGCTCCGCCCCTTCAATTCGCACCGGAATAACCGTCGCGCCTGACTTCGCCGCCACAAAACCGGCGCCATCGTAAATTTTCATCAGCGAACCGGTGGTCGTGATGCGCCCCTCCGGGAAAATCACGACCGGACGGCCTTGTTCCACCAAACGAACCAGATGTTTGATTGCCATCGGCTGTGTCGGATCGAGAGGAACGAAGTCGATAAATGATTTCAACCAACGCATATACCACTGCTGGCTGATGGAGGTGTAAACAGCAAACACCGGGCGAACGGGTAAAAATAGCGCCAGCAGAATGCCATCAATAAAAGAGACGTGATTGGGCGTGATAAGAACGCGCTCGCCCTTCAGCGCCTGGGTGTCACCTGTCACGCGAACGCGGTACAGAGCAAGGCACAAATTTCGAAAAAAGCTAAAAAGCATTTCAACTCCCTTTGCTCATTATTCATTAAATGCGAATGCGGTGAGATTACACGAGATGAAGGGCTCGAGCGACAGTAAAGTCGGTGCGAAAAAAAACCTGCGCATCCGCGCAGGTTGGTGCAAGAGAGACAGGGTACGAAGAGCGTACCGAATAATCTCACCAATCAATACCTCTGGGATCTTGATTGTGGTCCGCACGACGACGCTTCGCCAGCGAGAAAAAGCAAAGGAATGAAGGGAAATGCAACGAGGTGTGTAAATTGTCGGTTACTGTTACAGATTTGCGACAGGCAAAAAAAACCTGCGCATCTGCGCAGGCTGGTGTAATTCATGTGCTCAACCCGAAGTTGACTTCACCTATCAATACCTCTGGGATCACCACTTTATCAACCTGTAGACAAATGCCACCAGCAGTCAATCGCAACAGCGTTTCGCAAAGTGTAACCAAAGGTTTGCAATCTCTTTTTTTCCTTACGTATTCTCGCTTCGCGCACACTTCCCACGCTGAAATCACAACGCCCCTTGAACCAACGGGCGTTTTCCGTAACACTGGCAGAATGTAAGCGTTTACCCACAAAGGTATTTTCATGGCGACCATTAAGGATGTAGCCCGACTGGCAGGCGTTTCAGTCGCCACCGTTTCCCGCGTCATTAATAACTCTCCAAAAGCCAGCGAAGCTTCTCGTCTGGCTGTGCATAGCGCAATGGAATCTCTGAGTTATCACCCGAACGCTAACGCCCGCGCGTTGGCTCAACAGACCACTGAAACGGTTGGCCTGGTCGTTGGTGATGTTTCCGATCCGTTTTTCGGTGCAATGGTGAAAGCGGTCGAACAGGTGGCTTACCATACCGGTAATTTCTTATTAATTGGCAACGGTTACCACAACGAACAAAAAGAGCGCCAGGCCATTGAGCAGTTGATTCGCCATCGCTGCGCCGCGCTGGTCGTCCATGCCAAAATGATCCCGGATGCCGATTTGTCCTCATTGATGAAGCAAATACCCGGCATGGTGTTAATCAACCGGATCCTTCCGGGTTTTGAGAGTCGTTGTATCGCTCTGGACGATCGCTACGGTGCCTGGCTGGCGACACGCCATTTAATTCAGCAGGGTCATACGCGCATTGGTTATCTCTGCTCTAACCACTCTATTTCTGATGCCGAAGATCGTCTGCGAGGGTATTACGATGCCCTTGCCGAAAGCGGTATTCCGGCTAATGATCGGCTGGTGACTTTCGGCGAACCGGACGAAAGCGGTGGCGAACAGGCGATGACAGAACTGTTGGGAAGAGGCAGAAATTTCACCGCCGTGGCTTGTTATAACGACTCAATGGCGGCAGGCGCGATGGGCGTGCTCAATGACAATGGGATTGATGTACCAGGTGAAATTTCGCTGATTGGTTTTGATGATGTGCTGGTGTCACGTTATGTACGCCCACGGCTGACCACGGTCCGTTATCCAATAGTGACAATGGCGACCCAGGCTGCAGAACTGGCATTGGCGCTGGCGGATAATCGCCCACTGCCAGAAATCACCAACGTCTTTAGTCCTACGCTGGTACGTCGCCATTCAGTTTCAACACCGTCGCTGGATGCAAGTCATAACGCAGCCAGCGACTAGCCGCGATTAAAGCAACTCGAGCGCCAGTAATTCCTCAATGGTCTGGCGGCGGCGAATCAACCGCGCCTGACCATTATCAAACAGAACTTCTGGCAACAGTGGGCGACTATTGTAGTTAGATGACATTGACGCACCATATGCGCCGGTATCATGCAGCACGAGATAATCGCCCGCCTTCACTTCCGGTAAGGCACGGGTTTCGACATTCCCCCCTTCCTGCTGGGTAAAGACATCGCCCGATTCACATAATGGCCCTGCGACAACGGTTTCCACCGTTGGCACATGTTCAAGAGAGCGACCATCAGCCGCCAGCGCGCTAATATGGTGGTAACTGCCGTACATTGCCGGGCGCATCAGATCGTTAAATCCAGCGTCAACCAGCACAAAGTGGCGACTCCCCATTTGTTTGACGCTCCGCACCTGGGTAATTAACACACCACACTGCGCTACCAGGAAGCGGCCCGGTTCGATTTCCATTTTCACAGGGTGACCGAGATGGCGGGCGATTTGCTCACGCGCGGCATGCCACAGACCATAATAATGTTCAGTATCAACCGCCTCTTCTCCCTGCTGATACGGAACAGAAAGCCCGCCCCCCGCAGAAATAGCCTGTAAATCCTGACCGAATTCGATGACCTGATGCACCATCGCGCCACACACCTGCTCCAGATGCGCATAATCAACACCAGAACCGATATGCATGTGAATGCCAACCAGTTGCAGATGATGACGTTGTATGACTTCCAGCGCAGCCGGAAGATCGGTATACCAGATGCCGTGCTTGCTGTTTTCGCCACCGGTATTGGTTTTTTGGCTATGACCGTGACCAAAGCCCGGGTTAACGCGCAGCCATACCCGATGCCCTGGCGAAACCTGGCCTAGTTGTTCGAGCATATCAACTGAGCCGGCGTTTACTGGAATTTGTAATTCACTGACGCGATCGAGCGTCGCCTGATCGACAACATCCGCAGTAAAGACAATGTCATCGGGATGCGTTTGCGGATTATATCCCGCCGCCAACGCGCGTTCGATTTCCCCCAATGAGACGGAATCCACTTTCACGCCCTGTTCGCGCATTAAGCGCAAAATATGGATATTGGAACAGGCTTTCTGCGCGAAGCGCACCACATCAAACTGTTTCAGCGCTGCAATCTGCCGACGAATAATTTGCGCATCGTAGACCCACACCGGGCAGCCAAATTCTGAGGGCAAACGCAGTAGATTTTCGGCGGTGAGATCGGTATCGGTGCTGAACAGTGAATGTGGCATAACAAACTCCAGATAAGTGCTTTTTTATGATTACGCCACATCATAAAAAGAATAAAAAATATCGATTTATGTCGAGTCTATGCAAAAATGATATGGATTACCGGATTGCGAGAGAATGCTAATGGCCGCCGTTAACTTACGTCATATTGAAATTTTTCATGCGGTTATGACCGCCGGAAGCCTGACTGAGGCGGCACAACTGCTGCACACTTCACAGCCAACCGTCAGCCGCGAACTGGCGCGCTTTGAAAAGGTGATCGGGTTGAAACTGTTTGAACGCGTACGCGGTCGATTACACCCTACCGTTCAAGGGCTGCGTCTGTTTGAAGAGGTGCAGCGCTCCTGGTACGGGCTGGATCGCATCGTCAGTGCCGCCGAAAGTCTGCGCGAGTTTCGCCAGGGAGAACTGTCTATTGCCTGCCTGCCGGTCTTTTCGCAGTCTTTTTTGCCGCCGCTGCTACAACCGTTTCTGGCCCGTTATCCTGAAGTCAGCTTAAACATTGTCCCGCAGGAATCACCGTTACTTGAAGAGTGGCTTTCGGCACAGCGTCATGATCTAGGGCTCACCGAAACGCTGCATACGCCTGCGGGTACGGAACGCACCGAATTACTGTCTTTAGACGAAGTGTGTGTTTTACCGCCGGGCCATCCGCTGGCGGCAAAAAAGGTATTAACACCGGAAGATTTTCACGGTGAGAACTACATCAGCCTTTCCCGCACTGACAGCTATCGCCAGCTGTTGGATCAGTTGTTTAGTGAGAATCAGGTTAAACGACGCATGATAGTAGAAACCCATAGCGCCGCGTCAGTTTGCGCGATGGTACGGGCGGGAGCGGGAGTTTCGGTAGTTAACCCACTCACCGCTCTGGATTATGCGGCAAGTGGGTTAGTGGTGCGGCGGTTCAGTATTGCAGTTCCCTTCACCGTCAGCCTGATTCGCCCTCTACATCGTCCGTCATCAGCACTGGTGCAGGCATTCAGCAAGCATTTACAAACCGGTTTACCAAAACTGGTTGCCGCTCTTGAGGCTATTTTGTAGTGAATTACGACAGCATAAAGGCTACTGCATCCTCGGCATGAATAGCCGCAGTATCAAACACAGGCAGAACACTGCGCTCTTCTGGCACCAGTAAACCAATTTCCGTACAGCCAAAAATGACGCCCTGCGCGCCCTGTTCTGCGAGGCGAGCAATCACTTGCGCATAATAAGTGCGCGATGTTTCGCTAAATTGCCCCAGACACAGTTCTTCAAAAATAATCCGATTAATTTTCGCCCGTTCATCTGCTTCAGGGATCAGACAGTCGATGGAAAATTGCGCCGCCAGTCGCCCACGATAAAAATCCTGTTCCATGGTGTAGCGTGTCCCCAACAGCGCCACGCGAGTCATTCCGGCACGGGTAATTGCACGTCCGGTGGCATCCGCAATATGTAAGAAAGGCAGTGAACAACGGGATTCGATAGCATCCGCTACTTTGTGCATCGTATTGGTACATAGCACAATGCCTTCAGCCCCCGCCCGCTGTAAGCCAAGCGCCGCTTCAGCCAGAATTTCTCCTGCTTTGTCCCACTCCCCGCGACGTTGACACTCTTCTATTTCATGAAAATCAACGCTATGTAGCAGCACTTGCGCCGAGTGAAGCCCACCAAGTCGCTGTTTAATGCCTTCATTTATCAGACGATAGTAAGGAATAGTTGATTCCCAGCTCATCCCCCCTAGCAGACCAATTGTTTTCATTCCTTTCTCCTGACTTGTGAGTTAATGCAGCAAGGCTGAATAAGGAACTCAACGGCCTGGCGCCCGATCTCTATTAGCGAAAAAAAGGCCGGATGTACAGCACATCCGGCCAGAGACATCAGATGCCGATATTTCTCAATTTCTCGCCTGCCATCAGTTTGCGTTCGATATGCTCCAGCGTGACATTCTTGGTTTCCGGAATGAGCCAGAAGGTAATGCCCACAAACGCAATGTTCAGCGCGGTGTAGAGCCAGAACGTACCGGCAGCACCAATGCTGTCGAGCAGAGTCAGGAAGGTCGCGCCGATAATCATGTTCGACACCCAGTTCGTGGTGGTCGAACAGGTAATACCAAAATCGCGGCATTTCAGCGGCTGAATTTCAGAGCACAGGATCCACACCACTGGCGCGGCGCTCATCGCATAACCGGCAATACACATCATCGTCATGCCAACAGAGAGCCAGGACAGGCCACTGGAAGCCGTACCGTTATCAAACTGCATCAGGCAATAGCCCAGCACCAGGGTGCCTAGCGCCATCACGCTGAAACCAATTTTCAGTGCCGGCTTACGCCCGGCTTTATCTACCGTAAACACCGCAATAAAAGTAGCAAACATAAAGGTTAGCCCTACGACCAGAGTCGCAATCATCTGCTGTTCGGTCGTCGTAAAGCCCGCCATTTTGAAGATACGCGGCGCGTAGTACATGATGATGTTCATACCGGTAAATTGCTGCATCGCCTGCAACAACATACCGAGGAACACCGCGCGACGGACGTTACGGTTGATCTTAAACAGCGCCCAACCGCCCTGTTTTAATTTCAGGCTTTCACGAATTTCGTTAAGTTCTTCTCGCGCTTTTTCTGATGTATCGCGCAGCATACGCAGCACTTCTTCCGCCTCGATATGACGCCCTTTCTCCGCCAGCCAGCGCGGGCTATTTGGCAGGAAAACAACCAGAATAATCAGCAGGACTGCCGGTAAGGCAAGAACACCTAACATTGCACGCCAGTTACCGCTATAGCTGAATGCCGTGTCGGATAAAAATGCCAGCACGATGCCCAGCGTTACCATCAATTGGTACATACTGATCATCTTGCCACGTACATTTTCACTCGCCATTTCAGAGAGGTACAGTGGAGCTGTATAAGAGGCAATCCCCACGGCAATACCAAGCACCACACGAGCGGCGATTAACATTTCTACGCTGGTCGCAAAAGCCGACCCTATCGAACCGAGCACAAACAGGATGGCCCCTGCCATCAAACTGTATTTACGCCCCAGGCGGAACGACAGCCAACCATTGAACAGTGCACCAATTGCCGCGCCGAGCATCATGCTACTGACCACCCATTCCTGTAATCGACTGGTTAGCACAAAGTGATCGGTAATGAACGGCAACGCTCCGGCGATAACCCCGATATCAAGACCAAATAACAATCCTGCGACCGCAGCAGCTACCGAAACAAACATATTCATACGACGCGTATCTCGCAGAGGACGCGGCGTTAAAGCAGATTCCGTATTGATAGTCACCATTTTTTTCCTGCCAGCAGAGAATAAGACATAGTGAAAAAATACGTGAACAACTCATTCTGGTGTCAGGTCGGAATCAGTATAAATATGGATTAAATTGCTACAACATGCGGTTATGTGATGGACATTCCAATTTTCAAATTAAGTAAAATTATTAACATTATTATTAACTACCTAATTTTAAAGCAGATAAAACTCATAAAGTTTATTAATTGATAATTGATATGGATTATTTCATAACCGAGATATGGATTATGATGATCTGCAGGTATAAAAAACCCTGCCATACTGAATGAACGGCAGGGTCATAAAAGTGAATTGAATAAATTAACGCGCCAGCCAGCCGCCATCTACAGCGATGGTATAACCATTCACATAGTCTGAAGCACTGGAGGCAAGGAACACCACTGGCCCCATCAGATCGCTCGGCAATCCCCAACGCCCTGCCGGGATGCGGTCAAGAATTTCCGCACTACGCTGTTCATCAGCCCGCAGTTGTTGGGTATTGTTGGTCGCCATATAGCCCGGAGCAATCGCATTAACGTTGATGTTATGTTTTGCCCATTCGTTCGCCATCAGACGGGTCACGCCCATCACGCCGCTTTTTGATGCGGTATACGAAGGTACGCGGATCCCGCCCTGGAAGGAGAGCATGGACGCGATGTTGATAATCTTGCCACCGTTGCCCTGTGCGATGAAGTGTTTCGCCGCCGCCTGAGACATGAAGAATACACTTTTGATGTTCAGGTTCATCACATCGTCCCAGTCTTTTTCACTGAAATCGAGTGCATCTTCACGGCGAATCAATCCGGCGTTATTGACCAGGATATCAATATGGCCGAACTCTGCTACTGCACGATCCAGCAGTGCAGGAATGCCATCAATCTGACGTAGATCGGCGTTCAGGCTTAAAAAGCGACGCCCCAGCGCCGTGACCTGTTCAATGGTTTCTGTCGGTTCAACGATATTAATACCGACGATATCACAGCCCGCTTGCGCCAGTCCCAGCGCCATCCCCTGCCCCAGCCCAGTGTCACAGCCAGTGACTACCGCGACTTTACCATCAAGAGAAAATTCTTTTAAAATCATGATAATACCTTATTCATTTTGCCCGCAACTAGCGCAGGTCTTTAACGGCAACGTGGTCCATATCATCGAAGACCTGGTTTTCACCGACCATGCCCCAGATAAAGGTATAAGCTTTGGTCCCTACGCCGGAGTGGATAGACCAACTCGGGGAAATGACGGCCTGCTCGTTATGCATCACAATGTGACGCGTTTCTTGCGGTTGCCCCATCATGTGGAAAACGCAGGCGTCATCATCCATGTTGAAATAGAAGTAAACTTCCATCCGACGCTCGTGGGTGTGGCATGGCATGGTATTCCACAGGTTTCCCGGAGCCAGCTCCGTTAGCCCCATGCTCAACTGGCAGGTTTCCAGCACATCTGGCACAAAATATTTGTTAATTGTGCGACGATTACTGGTGATGTTATCGCCCAGCGTAACCGGAGCGACTTCAGCCGGGGTCACTTTTTTAGTGGGATACGTCGTATGAGCAGGTGCGCAGTTGTAATAAAACTTCGCCGGAGTGGCACTATCAATGCTGGCAAAGACCACTTCTTTTGCACCTTTGCCAACATAGAGAGCGTCGCGGTGACCGATTTCGTAGCATTGACCATCGACGGTAATCGTACCAGCGCCGCCAATATTAATAACGCCCAGCTCGCGACGCTCCAGAAAGTAGCTCACGCCCAGTTGTTTTCCAACTTCCCCGCCAACAGAAACCGTTTTTGCTACCGGCATAATGCCGCCAACAATAATGCGGTCAATGTGGCTGTAAACCATCGTGTACTCATCCGCGACGAATACCTTTTCAACCAAAAATTCATTGCGCAGCCCCTGTGTATCCAGCGTTTTTGCATGCGCACTGTGGATGCTCTGTCTTACGTCCACATCAACCTCCGATAATCATTGAACTGTAAAATTACAACGATTGTGAAACATCGTTTCGTTTTATTCTTTAAAGGATGATATGCCTGCGCAGTGCGCTTTTCAATCAAAAATAAAACATTGTTTCATTTTTCGATAAGGGATTGAGAAAAGTGTCGCGTCGATCACGAATAAGTCAGGTGAAGGAAAAACTCAGAGTCTATGGGGTATGTGCGCAGACGTGCCAACCATCATCATGAAATGGCTTGATGGCGGCAGATGTTTAACGAATAGAAAGGAATTTAGATCGGGTCGTCACGTTCAATAGTTAACGCCACGCCCTGACCACCGCCAATACAAAGTGTAGCCAGCCCTTTACGCGCGTTGCGTTTTACCATTTCATGGACCAAAGAAACCAGAATACGGCAACCGGATGCGCCAATCGGGTGACCCAACGCAATTGCGCCACCGTTAACATTGACCCGACGTTCATCCCATTCGAGCATTTTGCCAACGGAAAGCGCCTGCGCGGCAAACGCTTCATTAGCCTCAATAAGATCGACATCAGAAAGCTGCCAGCCCACACGCTCAAGGCAACGGCGAGTCGCATATACCGGAGCAATCCCCATCAGCGCAGGATCAACACCAACACTGGCAAAAGCGCGAATACGTGCCAGCACGGGTAAATTCAATGCTCGCGCTTTGGCTTCGCTCATCATCATTACTGCAGCAGCACCATCATTAATAGATGAAGCATTACCCGCAGTAACAGAACCGTGGCTATCAAATGACGGATTTAAGCTCGCCAGCCCTTCTGCACTGGCATCCGTACGCGGCTGCTCATCGGTATCAACAATCAATAGTTGCCCATTGTTTTGCGTTCTTACCGGGACAATCTCATCGTTGAATCGTCCAGCGTCAATGGCCGCCCGCGCTTTTTGTTGTGAACTAAGTGCATAGGCATCTTGTAATTGACGGCTGATACCATATTCACGCGCCAGATTTTCGGCAGTGACACCAATATGGTAATCATTGAATGCATCCCATAAGCCATCATGCACCAGACTATCAACCAGTTGGCTATCGCCAAGCTGTGCTCCGGTACGGCTATCAGTCAGGACATGTGGTGCGCGACTCATGTTTTCCTGACCACCGGCGATGACAATATCAGCCTCACCACACTGGATCGCTTGTGTGGCAAGGTGCAGTGCTTTTAACCCGGAACCACAAACATCATTAATCGTAATTGCCGAAACACTGTTGGGTAGACCACCTTTAATGGCCGATTGCCGTGCTGGATTCTGCCCAGCCCCTGCGGTCAGAACCTGCCCCAGAATCACTTCATCCACCGCATGTGCAGCAACGCCAGTGCGTTCTAATAACGCTTTCACGACCAGGCTACCAAGTTCTACGGCAGAATGGCCAGCCAACGCTCCACGAAAGCAGCCGATAGGTGTTCGTAACGCACCGACAATCACAACGTCTTTCATCACAACCTCGCACAGATTAACAGCGCAATAGTAAATGATTGTTAATAAAAATTATTTTAAATGTTTAAAAATAGTGATTTTTATCACAAAGGAAATTCACCGGAATGAGGGATGGATACCCAACTGGCACGCAAGGTTTGCATCTACTAACCCATGAATCCATGAGCTGATATAGCGTTAATCTCCCATGTTTGACCTGGTTTATGGTAAATTGCCCTCCATTTTTCTTAATTTGTAGATGATACGTTCAAATAATGTCTAAAATTTGGTCAAAAGAAGAAACTCTCTGGAGCTTCGCACTTTACGGCACAGCCGTTGGCGCAGGCACGCTCTTTCTCCCTATTCAGCTAGGTTCAGCGGGAGCGGTAGTCCTGTTTATTACAGCACTGGTCGCATGGCCTTTAACATATTGGCCACATAAGGCCCTGTGCCAGTTCATCCTTTCTTCAAAAACATCCGCAGGCGAAGGGATTACTGGCACAGTAACTCATTACTATGGCAAGAAGATCGGCAATCTGATTACCACTCTTTACTTCATTGCTTTTTTTGTCGTCGTGTTGATATATGCAGTGGCGATCACCAATTCGCTGACAGAACAACTGGCAAAGCATATGGTCATCGACCTGCGCATTCGTATGCTGGTGAGTCTGGGTGTTGTGTTAATTCTGAATCTCATCTTTCTGATGGGGCGCCATGCCACAATTCGGGTAATGGGATTTTTGGTGTTTCCACTAATTGCCTATTTCTTATTTCTTTCTTTCTACCTCGTCGGTAGCTGGCAACCCGCTCTATTAACTACCCAGGTAGAGTTCAATCAGAATACCCTTCACCAGATATGGATATCGATTCCCGTGATGGTTTTCGCCTTTAGCCATACACCCATTATTTCTACGTTTGCTATTGATAGACGTGAAAAATATGGCGAACACGCTATGGATAAATGCAAAAAAATTATGAAAGTCGCTTATCTCATCATCTGTGTGAGCGTGCTTTTCTTCGTCTTTAGCTGCCTGTTATCAATACCACCTTCTTATATTGAAACAGCTAAAGAAGAGGGCGTTACCATTTTATCGGCACTTTCTATGCTGCCAAATGCCCCTGCATGGTTGTCGATTTCCGGAATAATTGTCGCGGTTGTAGCAATGTCTAAATCATTTTTAGGTACCTACTTTGGTGTTATTGAAGGTGCAACGGAATTAGTCAAAACAACGCTACAGCAGGCAGGGGTTAAAAAAAGCCGTGCATTTAACCGCGCGCTGTCAATTATGTTAGTGTCACTGATTACTTTCATCGTTTGCTGCATCAACCCTAATGCAATTTCGATGATTTATGCGATCAGTGGTCCACTTATTGCCATGATTCTTTTTATCATGCCAACGCTGTCAACATATCTCATCCCGGCACTTAAGCCCTGGCGCTCCATCGGAAATCTAATTACGTTGATCGTCGGTATCCTGTGCGTATCGGTAATGTTCTTTAGCTAATCACTGATGTGAATGGTTCAAAATAACCACTATTTTGAACCATTCCAATTCTTACAGTGCACATCTTGCTTTGTTCACACTCCCCAAACGCTCCATAACTTAAACGAGCATTATCAAGCCGTTATCCTAAATAAAAATCTGAACATCTTAATTAAGACTATTTAAGATGCATCACTTAGATTTACAAGATATCTTCTGGTCATTCGAAAACAATTTGCAGTATAGATATTCTTAATACATTAGGCACTTGTCTGATTTGCAATAAGGCCAATATGATTAACTGAGTGAAATCCAATCACATTTAAAGCTTAATGATGCACGCTTAAATATACCATTAAGAATAATGACAAATACGGATTAAACACAATTTTTCATAAAAAGCTTACTAAATCAGAGTGTATTGACATCATCAATAACCAATGAAATTATGCAATTATCTATGAATAGGGAGGTTATTAACATGAGGCTTTGTAGTCGCTATAAAAGTCTTACATGCAATAGTTGCTCAATGCATTGCCAAATAATGCCAGAAAAATCACCACGTTTGCAGTATTGTGCAAATGCATGTTTTTGTATGTGGCCCGAAGAGAGTTCGTATTTTAATCGTGGCGTGGTTGAAGGTATATTAAGTAAAAACCACAATGCGCGATTAAGCGGATACATTTTTGTAGATTTTTCAGTAAGCTTTTTACGCCTTTTTTTAGAGAGTGACTGGATCGACTATCTTACGAGTACTGAGATGGGAATAGTGTTAGTAAGCGATCGAAATATGCAATCTCTTGCTAATTACTGGAGGAAACACAACTCCGCGATATCAGCCATTATATATAATGATGATGGCCTGGATATTGCTAACGAAAAGATCAGACAACTATTCATTGGTCGTTATTTGTCATTTACCAGAGGCAATACGTTAACTCAAATGGAATTCACCATTATGGGACATATGGTTTCTGGTTATAATCCATATCAGATTGCAGAGGTTCTTGATATGGATATCCGTAGCATCTACGCCTACAAGCAAAGAATTGAAAAAAGGATGGGTGGTAAAATAAACGAATTATTTATCCGTTCACACTCCGTTCAGCACTGAAACGTAACTGTTGATAATAATAAGCATTGTATATACGGGCACTTATAAAGATGCCCGTATTTTATCACATGGACTTTTAATTCAGTTTATTTGAGCGCTTATTTAATTATGTCACCTTACGCGCTACCGCAAAAATGAAAAGATATTGCGAGAAGAAGGCATAAAGACAACGGTTAAGAGTGTTAAATTTGTTAATCCACATGGAATTTTAAGTTGCATTGATATGCTATAACTATAGTTTGCATGATAAATATAAAATTAATATATATTTATTCCATGAATACTAATATACTTATCAAACTATATAATTTCAATTTACTTAATTTTATGTTTCATTGACGTATGTACTGGATTATTAACGATAATATTGAGTTCTGGCCAGAGCACAGAAAATTAATTTCGGTACATGACGCCGAGCTTAACGCCGTTCTGACAACGCCAGCAAGCAGGTGCTTATCGCTGCTACTTGAAGCCTTTCCTGATGTGGTTGCACAACAGGATTTTTTCTCCAGAGTCTGGGAAGAAGAAGGCATGCGAGTACCGGTCAACACGTTATATCAAAATATATCGATTATCAGACGCGGGTTTCGCACGGTTGGTGAAACCAACCATTCGCTTATTGCAACCGTGCCGAGAAAAGGTTTTAAGCTCAGTAATGATATAAACATAGAAAACCATGTAATAATCCCTTCTGCAGATGCACAAAAGACCATATCTCCCCAATGCTTGAACGTTAAAGATGAGTTTAAAGAGACAAGTGCTCATCCAGATAATTATCTCAGAAATATAGTCAGGCTATCTAAAAATTATTTACCCATGCTAAGTGCATTTTCCGTAGGTTTGCTTACCGCATTTTTTCTCTGGCACAATAGTCAGCCCAAATCATTCTTTAAAGATTACAAAACTGTTGCACAAATAAATGGTTGTCATTTCAATGTTACAGAAGATAGCATTGATGGGTTGAAAGATCTCGATCAATATAAGAACCGTATATTAGGATCTGGAATTGATTGTAAAAAGTACCCCTGGCTATATTTCCCTCTCGATAAATCATCTCCCGGATTGATTGTTATGGCATGCAAAAAAAACCATAGTAATAACACAGTTGCAGACTGTTTAACTCTATCGTATCGCGGAGTTAACCATGATTCGTTATAAAAAAACGCTGTTTATTATTTTATGCTTTCTCAGTGGCTTCATTTTTTTTATTGCCTATCATTATTCCAAAGAACAAATAGTATACAATGAGAAATGCACGGCCAATTGGATTATATTTAATGACCAGGGAAGGGCTAATCTCACTATTGACTTTATGTATAATAAAAATAAAAAGACAGGAACTGTTGCGCTTAGCGGCACCTGGAAACAAAACACGAACACTTATAAATCATTTCGCCGAGATATTGAATATACGTGGATCGAAAATTATGACACTTTGCATCTTACCTCTACCAAAATAAATAAATTTGATATTATCGATCAAATTTCAGATGATAATCTGGCACAACTCCTGCCTGATTTTTATATATTCCCGGGAAAAATGATAAGCTATAATGTTCAAAAACAGAACAATCATGATTTTCTTTTAAGCATTGGCAATAGAGCAATTATGTATTGCGCAAGGTAACAAAACAACTTGATGCTGCATCTGTAATTAAAAGTCAAAACAACAAATGTAACATTTCAGGCATTGGAATATAATCTTTATATATTCTTTTAGCCATCTTCATCTCTGACGGTTCATGCGGCAATCCCCTCCCCCATTCAAATTACATCCGTCATTAAAAAATCCTTCCGCACTCCACTATGACAATAATGGTGTAAAAATAAACGCTGGTTCGCACAGAGATGTTTAATAGAGCACATAAAAATAATAGCTATTAATAAATAAAATTACTCTTGCAATAATTCTTTCACACCAGATTGTCAGTCGACGAATAACTATTCCTCACAGCCTATCATTTTATCTTAAATGAACAATTACATTAAATTAAGAAATGTGATAAGCAGAACTTTATCAATTATTTTCAATAGGTTATATACTTACATGATTAACAAATCATTAATTAAGAATATTTCAGATTACAATCACATCAAGCTAATATAAATTAACTTAAACAATCATGATGAATTTCGTTAAATGAAATATATGAATATCAGTTATATCTGTTACTCATGCAGGATGCCAAAAACCACAAACTTAATAGAGGTGAGCTAATGGATTTAGAAAATAAGTTTTCATATCATTTCCCTGATGGAATCATACTTACAGAGGATGGCATTCTTACAAAAGGGAATGAGGAATTTTACATCCCGCCGAAAGAACTCGGTGTATTATTTGTATTGCTTGAATCGGCGGGAAATGTTGTATCCAAAGATGCGATCATCGAATCTGTATGGAAAAATGTAATTGTAAGTGACGAATCCCTTACACGATGCATCTATTCATTAAGATGTATTTTTGAAAGAATTGGCTACAACCGTTGCATTGAAACCATATATAGAAAAGGTTATCGATTCAGTGGGCAAGTATTCAAGATAAAAGAAAATCAAGATAATGCTCCAGGCAGCACTATTGCTTTATTTCCATTTACAATATCTCACAGTAGTCAGGATCCATTAGCGCTTAATCAGGAACTTGTACAACTAATCTCAAATAAAAAAACCGATGATCTCTATATATATCCAATGACTGCAACCCAGTATTGCATAGATAATAAATCTCAGACAGCCTTCCTGGCCAGGTTCAAACCCGATTATTTTGTCACAGGAAGAATCAGCAAATATGATGCTTCAAATAGTTTATATATTGAAGTAATCGATGCAAAAAGTTTTTATCTTATTGCCAGTACACATCTTCAGGCAGATGACATACAAAAAATCTCACACTTTATAATTAGCAACTTATATCTGGCAATGAAGAAACCTAAAGTAGAACCAGGTTTTATGTCCCGACACGTACCTTCTGATGAAAATATTTTATCAGCCGAAATGTCTGCCGGGAAAAATGAACTAAATGAATTCACGCCTGAAAGCATTGCCAATGCAATAACTATATTTGAAAGTGTTAAAAATAAATCTAATGCTCAGTCAATAACCAATGAATGCTATTGCCTGTTGGCTGAATGTCATATGTCTATGGCACTTCATGGTCTATACGAACTTAAACATGCAACTCAAAAAGCATTGGCCTTTATAGATAAGGTATCTGATAAAAATATTTTCGATGGGAATATTTTAGGAATTATGGGACTGATAACCGGTCTTTCCGGACAAACGACTGCATCACGCATTTTTTTTGACCATGCACAGACACAAGTATTAGATGTAGCCTCCTTGTATTACTATAAGACACTGGTAAATATATATAACGAAAGAATTGAAGATGCTATCGCTTGTATAGACCAGTCACTGCTACTTGAACCCAAAAGACATAAAGCCGCTATAATAAAAAAATGCATTGATGTATATGTTTCTACAACACACAATGAAAGAAATGCGTTCTCTTATCACGGAACAGAGAAAGAATATCATTTAGTTATTATCAATAACATTCAAAAATTGAAGCAATTGACAAAAGTTAACAGCATTATTGATTTTAATGCTCAATATGAGGTCGCTTGATCTGCAATAAATATCATAAGCAGAATAGTGCTCTATATTTTGAGCTATACACTCTATTTTTATAGGGGATATTGGATTTATCTACATCTGACGTGAACGTATCAACAATAACGGAAGAATTCGATGACTACGGAAAAAACTGAGAAAGAGAAAAAGTAAGAAACTGGAGCGGGCGAAGGGAATCGAACCCTCGTATAGAGCTTGGGAAGCTCTCGTTCTACCATTGAACTACGCCCGCTTCGAGATGCGTAAGGCATTATAAACCTTACGCTCTCCTAAGCAAGTGCCTTGCTACTGACTGCTGATTAATTCGCCATCAGCACTTTGGCTTGCTACCCTGTGGCGGCAAGTAGCGCAAAGGATCTATTGCCGTAGCACGGTAGCGAATCTGGAAATGTAGCCGCACGGATTCCGCATCAGTACTTCCCATAGTTGCTATCTTTTGCCCAGCCTTAACACTTTGCCCATTGTTCACCAACATCGTGTCGTTATGGGCATAAGCAGTAATGTAATCTTCACTGTGTTTAATCATTATAAGATTACCGTAACCACGCAGCTGATTACCCACATATACCACTTTCCCGGCACCTGCAGCGTATATTGGCGTCCCGCGTGCCGCCGCAATATCAATCCCTTTATTGCCACCATCTGCCATTGAGTAAGGCATAATAACCTTTCCGCTCGTTGGCCATAACCAGCAACGTTGCCCAACCGGCGGCCATGAAGATTTCGAAACGGCCGAAGACGGTGTCACTGACGCTGTTTTTGTCGTCGATTTGCCGGTGGATTTGCGCGTGCCGTTACTACTTTTTTTCGCCCCACCCAGTTTCAGCTTTTGGCCGATTTCTATGGTATAGGGGGGGGAGATGTCGTTGAGTCGGGCTAGCTCTTTTACGCTGGTTCCCGTGGTGCGTGAAATACGATAAAGCGTATCCCCCCGTTTCACGGTGTAAACGGAGCCGGAATACGTTCCTGTATCTGATGATTTGCTACCCGAGCAGCCAGCCAGAAGCAGCCCTACCGATAACAGCATCACGATACCCAGAGTTTTTTTATTCAGGCGTCCTGCGCTCAAAATCTTTCCTCGCTAAAAAACAAGACGCTATATCATAGCAGCCCCCCGTCAGATCCCCAATCCATTGCGTGGGAACAGGCATGTACGAATCAATAACTGTTAAAGAATCAATTAGCACCGTTGGCAAACATCGGAACCATCCTGATTGACCTCTAATACTCATTTATCACAATGATTTTTATCACGCTCATATTGATAAACTGCACTCACTTTCTTTGCTGATAAAAATGCATCATCCGTAGCGTTTTTTTAACGACATCACACTTCCCCTCTCCCCTCGTGTTTATAGTCGTTTCTGGCGTAATTCTTGCCTGCAAAGACTTAATCATTGCCATAAGAACCAAATGTTCAAATCAAGGGGATTTCTATGGAAGCGCGGGAAGCAACCGCTACAGGTGAATCATGCATGCGCGTCGATGCCATTGCGAAGGTCACCGGGCGGGCACGATATACTGACGATTATGTTATGGCGGGCATGTGTTACGCGAAATATGTACGTAGCCCAATTGCACATGGTTATGCGGTGAGCATTAACGATGAACAAGCCAGAAGTTTACCAGGCGTACTGGCCGTATTTACCTGGGAAGATGTTCCTGATATTTCCTTTGCCACGGCGGGCCATGCCTGGACTCTGGATGAGAATAAACGCGATACCGCCGATCGCGCCCTGTTAACACGCCACGTCCGCCATCATGGAGATGCGGTTGCTATTGTCGTTGCCCGTGATGAACTCACAGCGGAAAAAGCAACGCAACTTGTTCACATCGAATGGCAGGAATTACCCGTCATTACCACGCCAGAAGCGGCACTGGCAGAAGACGCTGCGCCAATCCATAGCGGCGGCAATTTACTGAAACAAAGCACGATGTCGACAGGTAATGTCCAGCAAGCAATCGACGCCGCCGATTATCAGGTGCAGGGGCATTATCAGACGCCGGTCATTCAACATTGTCATATGGAAAGCGTGACCTCATTGGCGTGGATGGAAGACGATTCACGAATTACCATCGTTTCCAGCACCCAAATCCCGCATATTGTCCGCCGCGTTGTCGGTCAGGCGCTGGATATTCCCTGGTCGTGCGTGCGGGTTATCAAGCCCTTTGTCGGCGGTGGTTTTGGTAATAAACAAGATGTACTGGAAGAGCCGATGGCGGCATTTCTGACCAGTAAACTCGGCGGCATTCCGGTTAAAGTTTCCCTAAGCCGCGAAGAATGTTTTCTGGCGACCCGCACTCGCCACGCTTTTACCATTGACGGACAAATGGGCGTCAACCGCGATGGTACGCTAAAAGGCTATAGCCTGGATGTTCTGTCTAACACCGGTGCTTACGCTTCACACGGTCATTCCATCGCTTCTGCAGGCGGCAATAAAGTTGCTTATCTCTACCCGCGCTGTGCCTATTCTTATAGCTCAAAGACTTGCTATACCAATCTGCCCTCAGCGGGTGCGATGCGTGGTTATGGCGCACCGCAGGTGGTTTTTGCTGTTGAATCTATGCTGGATGATGCTGCCGAAGCGCTGGGTATCGACCCTATCGAAATTCGTTTACGCAACGCCGCTCGTGAAGGCGATGCAAATCCACTCACAGGCAAACGCATTTACAGTGCCGGATTACCAGAGTGCCTGGAAAAAGGGCGGAAAATATTCGAATGGGAAAAGCGCAATATGGAGTGCCAGAAGCAACAAGGTAATCTGCGCCGCGGCGTTGGCGTAGCCTGTTTTAGCTACACCTCTAACACCTGGCCTGTCGGCGTAGAAATCGCGGGCGCACGCCTGTTGATGAATCAGGATGGAACCATCAACGTGCAGAGCGGCGCGACGGAAATCGGTCAGGGTGCCGACACGGTGTTCTCGCAAATGGTAGCTGAAACCGTGGGCGTTCCGGTCAGTGATGTACGCGTAATTTCGACGCAAGATACCGATATTACGCCATTCGATCCAGGCGCATTTGCCTCACGTCAGAGCTATGTTGCCGCGCCTGCGCTGCGCAGTGCGGCACTGTTATTAAAAGAGAAAATCATCGCTCACGCCGCAGTAATGCTGCATCTGTCGGCGATGAATCTAACCCTGATAAAAGGCCATATCGTACTGGTTGAAAGGCCGAAAGAGGCGTTACTGTCGTTAAAAGACCTGGCAATGGATGCGTTTTATCATCCTGAACGTGGCGGGCAACTTTCTGCAGAAAGCTCAATCAAAACCACCACGAACCCACCGGCGTTTGGCTGTACCTTTGTTGATCTGACAGTCGATATCGCGCTGTGTAAGGTCACCATCAACCGCATCCTCAACGTTCATGATTCGGGCCATATTCTTAATCCGCTGCTGGCTGAAGGTCAGGTTCACGGCGGGATGGGGATGGGCATCGGCTGGGCGCTTTTTGAAGAGATGATCATCGACGCGAAAAGTGGCGTGGTGCGTAACCCAAATTTACTGGATTACAAAATGCCGACCATGCCGGATCTGCCACAACTGGAAAGTGCGTTTGTCGAAATTAATGAACCACAATCTGCATATGGACATAAGTCACTGGGTGAGCCGCCAATTATTCCTGTTGCCGCTGCAATTCGTAATGCGGTGAAGATGGCTACCGGTGTCGCAATCAATACGCTGCCGCTGACACCAAAACGGTTATATGAAGAGTTCCATCTGGCAGGATTGATTTGAGGATAACATCATGTTTGATTTTGCTTCTTACCATCGCGCAACGACCGTTGCCGATGCAACCAACCTGCTGGCTCAAAATCCGCAGGCCAAACTGCTCGCCGGTGGCACTGACGTACTGATTCAACTCCACCACCACAATGATCGCTATCGCCATATTGTTGATATCCACAATCTGGCGGAGCTTCGGGGTATTACGTTAGCGGAAGATGGTGCACTACGCATCGGCTCTGCGACGACCTTTACTCAGTTAATAGAAAATCAGTTAACGCAACATCATCTCCCGGCATTATGCGCTGCGGCTTCGTCTATTGCCGGCCCGCAAATCCGTAACGTCGCGACCTACGGCGGAAATATTTGCAACGGCGCCACCAGCGCAGATTCAGCAACACCAACACTAATTTATGACGCGAAACTGGAGATCCATTCACCGCGTGGGGTCCGTTTCGTCTCGATTAATGGTTTTCATACCGGACCAGGTAAGGTTTCCCTTGAGCATGATGAAATTCTGGTCGCGTTTCATTTTCCTCCGCAGCCAAAAGAGCACGCAGGTAGCGCACATTATAAATATGCCATGCGCGATGCGATGGATATTTCAACAATCGGGTGTGCCGCTCACTGTCGATTGAACAACGGCTACTTCAGCGAGTTGCGTCTGGCATTTGGCGTTGCTGCGCCTACGCCGATCCGCTGCCAGCACGCTGAACAGGCTGCACAAAATGCGCCATTAAACCAGCAAACACTGGAGGCCATCTGCGAATCTGTCCTACAGGATGTCGCACCGCGTTCTTCATGGCGAGCAAGTAAAGAGTTCCGTCTGCATCTCATTCAGACGATGACCAAAAAAGTGATTAGCGAAGCCGTCGCTGCGGCGGGGGGAAAATTGCAATGAATCACAGCGAAAGTATTACTATTGAATGCATCATTAACGGTATGCCTTTTCAGCTTCACGCCGCGCCAGGCATGCCGCTTTCGGAACTGCTCCGTGCACAAGGGCTGCTTAGTGTCAAACAAGGATGCTGCGTTGGTGAATGCGGTGCCTGTACGGTGCTGGTTGACGGAACCGCGATAGACAGCTGCTTATACCTGGCCGCATGGGCTGAAGGAAAACAGATCCGCACGCTGGAAGGCGAAGCGAAAGGCGGCAAACTTTCTCATGTACAACAGGCTTATGCGAAATCTGGCGCTGTACAGTGTGGTTTTTGTACGCCGGGGCTGATTATGGCCACTACGGCAATGCTGGCAAAACCTCGAGAGAAACCGTTAACCATTACGGAAATTCGCCGTGGCTTGGCCGGGAATCTGTGTCGCTGTACCGGATATCAAATGATTGTGAATACTGTTCTGGACTGTGAAGAAACGAAGTAAAACGCAATCCGGCCTGAATTCAGGCCGGATTTTTTGATGACTATGCGCTTAACAATTCATATTTCTTAATTTTACGATAAAGCGTGGCGATGCCAATACCAAGCTCATCAGCGACTTGCTTCTTACTTTTATGCCGTGAGAGCGCTTCGCGAATCATCTGCTTTTCCATCTCCTCCAGCGCTGTGCCGCCAGCATCATCAAGAGCCAAATGTGCCTCGCTGGCTTCTGGCATCTCACTTTGCTCCGTCGTACCGTTATTAACCAGATTTGGTGGTAGTAGCGTACTGTCGATGACTTCGCCCGAAGGAACGACGTTGACCAGATACTCCATCAAATTACTTAACTCTCGCAGGTTCCCTGGCCAACGATGCTTACGCAGTAACTCAACAACATCGGGAGCAATACCCGGGTAAACCGATCCCAGACGACGGGTATGGAGATGTAAAAAGTAATGCACCAGCAGTTCAATATCTTCCTGACGCTCACGTAGCGGTGGCAGAGTGATAGGAATAACGTTAAGTCGGTAGAAAAGATCTTCGCGGAATTTACCTTCGGCTATGAACTGAGCCAGATTCTGGTTTGTTGCAGAAATGATGCGGATGTCGACCTGTATTGGGCTACTGGCGCCAATAGGCAGGATCTCACGCGCTTCAATCGCCCGCAGCAGTTTTGCCTGAAGCATTAAAGGCATATCGCCAATTTCATCAAGAAACAGCGTTCCCGTGTTTGCTGCCTGAATCAGCCCTGTTTTACCGTTGGCAGAAGCGCCAGTAAATGCGCCTTTAACATAACCGAACAGCTCACTCTCCAGAAGCTGCTCCGGAATCGCCGCGCAGTTGATAGCGATAAAGGGTTTGTTCCGTCGCCCACTCAACTTATGAATAGCACGGGCCACCACTTCTTTTCCGGTCCCGCTTTCACCAACGACCATGACGCTGGAGGGGCTAGGTGCGATGCGGCTAATCAGCCGTTTTAATTGCCGCATAACACGGCACTCGCCAACCAATTGTTCAATATGCGGTTCATCAGATGCATTTGCCACGGAAAAACTGGTATGGGATTGGTGAAACGCCATTAAAAATAGCTGTCGTCCCTGAATGTTATGCAACTGACCAATTATCAATTCACTTTTATCATCCCACGAGACAATATGTTGCATATGTCCATGAGTAAAATTACTCTCAAATGTTAATGGCCTGAAACGGATAAGTTTCCCAACCATATTATTTTGCACAACGCCAAGTGTTTTTAATGCAGTCTGATTAACGAACTGAACACGATTTTCCTCATCAATAACTAATACACCTTGATCCATATTATCGATCATGGTAGCAAATATTTTACTGATGTTATCTCCCGGCCCCTGATCTTCCAGGAGTTTCGAGACAAAAATAGTCGATATATGGCGAACGTAATCTGAAAATTCGCGTAAATTATCACTGATATGTTCTTGTTGCTCATGAGTAACAGCAATCAAACTTATCACTCCGACACAACGATCCTGCAGAATAACGGGCGTCCCCAGGAATGCCTTCTCACGACAACTCTCTTTACTGTCGCAGCCTTCACAAAGGGGATCGAAGCGAGAATGTGTCACGACCTTTTCGGTTTTCGTTTCGAGGACATAGCGGAGCAAGCGTGAGTTGCCACTCAACTGGCGACCAAGAAATTTCCCGTATGCGCCGGTTCCAGCGACGCGACACAAGTTTTCATCAACGATCTCAACCTCAAGCTGCAAAACGCTGGCTAGCATTCTGGCAAAACGCTGAATTGTTGGTTGAATTTGCATCAAAACTGACTGCGTATTAGCAAGCTCCATAGCTTTACCTTCCAGAATCACTTAAAAGTCGATCATTGAAGACGTTGATGGTTCACAGATCATAACGATATTAACTCAGGCAAAAATCGCTTTGCTAAAAACATAAGATTTTTATCACTTTCTAATGAAATTATGGAAGTGATATCACATTTCTATATCAATATGAGAATTACGGGAGTGAGTTTATCAAACTGACGAGCTTTCACCTGTCCCTTTATCTTATTTCTGATACTTAGCAGCAAATAAATAACTGCGTTAAAAAAGCCAAACGTTTCCGTATATTTTTAACTTCCGTAGTGTGGCGATAATTTGTGATCAATCCCACATATCCCCTGTCAGATTAGCGTTTCGTGACCGCGTAGATAATTCTGGCATGTTTATTGTTAGTCCCTGGTATAGCTGTGAAAACACCAATCACTTTGGCAAGTCACAGTGAAATAAACCACTTTGCCTGTCATTCCACTACCGGGACTTTATGATGAAAACTGTTAATGAGCTGATTAAGGATATCAATTCGCTGACCTCTCACCTGCACGAGAAAGATTTTTTGTTAACGTGGGAACAGACGCCAGATGAACTGAAACAAGTACTGGACGTTGCCGCAGCATTAAAAGCACTGCGTGCCGAAAACATCTCTACCAAAGTCTTTAATAGTGGATTAGGTATTTCCGTATTCCGCGATAACTCCACCCGTACCCGTTTCTCTTATGCTTCCGCACTTAACCTGCTCGGCCTTGCACAGCAGGATCTCGATGAAGGTAAATCACAGATTGCGCACGGCGAAACTGTCCGTGAAACCGCTAATATGATCTCCTTCTGCGCTGACGCTATCGGTATTCGTGACGATATGTATCTGGGCGCGGGTAACGCCTATATGCGTGAAGTTGGCGCGGCCCTCGACGACGGCTATAAGCAAGGCGTACTGCCGCAGCGCCCGGCTTTAGTTAACCTGCAATGCGATATTGACCATCCGACTCAATCAATGGCTGACCTGGCATGGTTACGTGAACACTTTGGTTCGCTGGAAAACCTGAAAGGTAAAAAAATCGCCATGACCTGGGCCTACTCCCCAAGCTACGGTAAACCGCTGTCTGTACCACAAGGCATCATCGGTCTGATGACCCGCTTCGGTATGGATGTCACCCTTGCCCATCCAGAAGGTTACGACCTGATCCCAGATGTCGTTGAAGTCGCTAAAAACAATGCTAAAGCCTCCGGCGGCAGCTTCCGTCAGGTAACAAGCATGGAAGAAGCATTCAAAGACGCTGACATCGTTTATCCGAAGTCCTGGGCACCTTACAAAGTGATGGAAGAGCGTACTGAACTGCTGCGCGCTAACGATCACGAAGGACTGAAAGCGCTGGAAAAACAGTGTCTGGCACAGAACGCACAGCACAAAGACTGGCATTGTACTGAAGAGATGATGGAGCTGACCCGTGATGGCGAAGCTCTGTATATGCACTGCCTGCCAGCCGATATCAGCGGCGTATCCTGCAAAGAAGGTGAAGTCACTGAAGGCGTATTCGAAAAATACCGTATCGCGACCTACAAAGAAGCCAGCTGGAAGCCATACATCATCGCCGCGATGATCCTGTCCCGTAAATATTCCAAACCAGGCGCACTGCTCGAACAACTGCTTAAAGAAGCGCAAGAACGCGTGAAATAACCCCCTCGGGCCGATCGACAGGTCGGCTCTCTATTTCCAGAGGCCAAAAGGATAGGATATGTCCGTTTTCTCATTGAAGATTGATATCGCCGATAACAAATTTTTCAACGGCGAAACATCACCGCTCTTTTCGCAAAGCCAGGCAAAACTGGCGCGCCAGTTCCACCAGAAAATTGCTGGCTATCGCCCAACACCGCTTTGTGCGCTGGACGATCTCGCAAACCTTTTTGGTGTGAAGAAAATTCTCGTTAAGGACGAATCAAAACGATTCGGTCTGAACGCCTTCAAAATGCTCGGCGGTGCGTACGCCATCGCTCAATTATTGTGCGAAAAATATCATCTTGATATCGAAACGCTGTCATTCGAGCATCTGAAAAATGCCATCGGCGAAAAAATGACATTCGCTACAACGACCGACGGCAACCACGGGCGCGGTGTTGCCTGGGCAGCACAGCAACTCGGTCAGAACGCGGTAATTTACATGCCGAAAGGTTCTGCTCAGGAACGCGTTGACGCCATTCTGAACCTCGGAGCCGAGTGCATCGTCACTGACATGAACTATGACGATACCGTTCGCCTGACCATGCAACACGCGCAGCAACACGGCTGGGAAGTGGTGCAAGATACCGCCTGGGAAGGTTACACCAAAATTCCAACCTGGATCATGCAGGGCTACGCCACTCTGGCAGATGAAGCCGTCGAGCAAATGCGTGAAATGGGCGTAACACCAACTCACGTTCTGCTGCAAGCCGGTGTCGGCGCTATGGCCGGCGGCGTACTAGGTTATCTGGTGGATATTTACACCCCGCAAAATCTGCACAGCATCATTGTTGAACCTGACAAAGCTGACTGTATTTATCGCTCCGGCGTCAAAGGAGACATCGTCAACGTTGGCGGCGATATGGCCACGATTATGGCGGGCCTGGCTTGCGGCGAACCTAACCCTCTGGGCTGGGAAATCTTACGTAACTGTGCCACCCAATTTATCTCCTGTCAGGACAGCGTTGCCGCATTAGGTATGCGTGTGCTGGGTAATCCGTACGGCAACGATCCACGCATCATTTCTGGTGAATCTGGCGCTGTCGGTTTGGGCGTTCTCGCGGCTGTTCATTATCACCCGCAACGTCAAAGCCTGATGGAAAAACTGGCTCTGAACAAAGATGCCGTCGTCCTGGTTATCAGCACCGAAGGCGACACCGACGTGAAGCACTACCGCGAAGTTGTCTGGGAAGGCAAACACTCTGTAGCACCTTAATCACCCTATTGGAACAACTCCCCGCCAAACGGGGAGTAAAAAATCTGGAGAAAAATAATGGCTAAGAATATTCCATTCAAACTGATTCTTGAAAAAGCAAAAGATTACCAGGCAGACATGACTCGCTTCCTGCGCGATATGGTTGCTATTCCCAGTGAAAGCTGCGACGAAAAACGTGTAGTACATCGTATTAAAGAAGAGATGGAAAAAGTCGGCTTCGATAAAGTTGAAATCGATCCGATGGGTAACGTTCTCGGCTATATCGGCCACGGTCCGCGTCTGGTTGCGATGGACGCTCACATCGACACCGTAGGCATTGGTAACATCAAAAACTGGGAATTCGACCCGTACGAAGGCATGGAAACCGACGAGCTGATCGGTGGCCGTGGTACTTCCGACCAGGAAGGCGGCATGGCATCAATGGTTTATGCCGGTAAGATCATTAAAGACCTCGGTCTGGAAGATGAATACACCTTGCTCGTTACCGGTACGGTGCAGGAAGAAGACTGCGACGGTCTGTGCTGGCAGTACATTATTGAACAATCCGGCATTCGCCCGGAATTTGTGGTCAGTACCGAACCAACCGACTGCCAGGTATATCGTGGTCAGCGCGGTCGTATGGAAATTCGCATTGATGTTCAGGGCGTTAGCTGCCATGGTTCAGCACCAGAACGCGGTGATAACGCCATTTTCAAAATGGGTCCGATTCTTGGCGAGTTACAAGAACTGTCCCAACGTCTGGGCTATGACGAATTCCTCGGCAAAGGTACTCTGACTGTTTCCGAAATTTTCTTCACCTCACCAAGTCGTTGCGCAGTAGCAGACAGCTGTGCCGTTTCCATCGACCGTCGCCTGACCTGGGGCGAAACCTGGGAAGGCGCGCTGGATGAAATCCGCGCCCTGCCTGCGGTACAGAAAGCTAATGCTGTCGTTTCTATGTACAACTACGACCGTCCGTCCTGGACTGGCCTGGTTTACCCAACCGAATGCTACTTCCCGACCTGGAAAGTGGAAGAAGATCATTTCACCGTTAAAACGCTGGTGAATGCCTACGAAGGTCTGTTTGGCAAAGCCCCGGTCGTTGATAAGTGGACGTTCTCAACTAACGGCGTATCCATCATGGGCCGTCACGGCATTCCGGTCATCGGCTTTGGACCGGGTAAAGAACCTGAAGCACACGCGCCAAACGAAAAAACCTGGAAATCTCACCTGGTGACCTGTGCCGCTATGTACGCTGCAATCCCGTTAAGCTGGCTGGCAACAGAATAATTACTCTTCACCTATTTCCCTCCGGTTCGCCGGAGGGTTTTTTGGAGTTTGCTATGCGCGTATTGATCAAAAACGGCACTGTCGTTAACGCAGATGGACAAGCCAAACAGGACTTGCTGATTGAAAGCGGTATTGTCCGCCAGTTAGGCAAAGATATTTCGCCGCAACTCCCCTGTGAAGAAATTGATGCCACTGGCTGTTACGTTTTCCCTGGCGGCGTAGATGTCCATACACATTTCAATATTGATGTCGGCATCGCGCGCAGTTGTGATGATTTTTTTACCGGTACCCGCGCAGCCGCGTGTGGCGGTACAACAACCATTATTGATCATATGGGATTTGGCCCGAATGGCTGCCGATTACGCCATCAACTGGAAGTTTATCGTGGTTATGCCGCCCATAAAGCGGTCATCGACTACAGCTTCCACGGTGTTATCCAGCATATTAATCACGCCATCCTCGACGAAATTCCGATGATGGTCGAAGAAGGGCTGAGCAGTTTTAAACTCTATTTAACCTATCAATACAAACTCAACGATGATGAAGTCCTACAGGCATTACGCCGCCTGCATGAATCCGGCGCGCTGACCACTGTACACCCAGAAAATGACGCCGCAATCGCCAGTAAGCGAGCGGAGTTTATCGCCGCTGGGTTAACCGCGCCGCGCTACCACGCCTTGAGCCGACCTCTGGAATGCGAAGCCGAAGCCATCGCCAGAATGATTAACCTGGCACAAATTGCCGGTAACGCCCCGCTCTATATCGTGCACCTGTCTAACGGCTTAGGTCTGGATTATCTGCGCCTTGCTCGCGCGAATCACCAGCCAGTCTGGGTTGAAACCTGCCCGCAATATCTCCTGCTGGACGAACGCAGTTACGATACAGAAGATGGCATGAAGTTCATTCTTAGCCCGCCGCTGCGCAACGTTCGCGAGCAGGACAAACTGTGGTGTGGTATCAGCGATGGTGCGATTGACGTGGTGGCGACCGATCACTGCACCTTCTCGATGGCCCAGCGCCAACAAATTTCTAAAGGCGATTTCAGCCGCTGCCCAAATGGCTTGCCCGGTGTGGAAAATCGCATGCAGTTGCTGTTCTCCAGTGGCGTGATGACGGGACGTATCACACCGGAGCATTTTGTTGAATTAACCAGTGCGATGCCCGCAAGGCTGTTTGGCCTGTGGCCACAAAAAGGATTATTAGCACCCGGTTCCGATGGCGACGTGGTGATTATCGACCCACGCCAGAGCCAACAAATTCAGCATCGCCATCTCCACGACAACGCCGACTACTCTCCCTGGGAGGGATTTACCTGTCAGGGCGCAATTGTCAGAACCTTCTCCCGTGGTGAAACGATTTTCTGTGACGGCACCTTTACAGGCAAAGCCGGACGAGGCCGTTTCCTGCGACGCAAACCGTTTGTCCCTCCCGTGCTCTAACCACTGCCAGGGATCTATACACAATCAAGAATGATGAGTGAGGAAAAATGAGTAAGAAAATTGTTCTCGCCCTCGGCGGGAATGCGCTGGGCGACGATCTGGCCGGACAAATGAAAGCGGTAAAAATTACGTCTCAGGCAATTGTTGATTTAATTGCCCAGGGACATGAAGTTATCGTCACTCATGGTAATGGACCGCAGGTAGGCATGATTAACCAGGCATTCGAAGCCGCTGCAAAAACTGAAGCGCATTCACCGATGCTGCCAATGTCTGTCTGTGTTGCGTTGAGTCAGGGATATATTGGTTACGATCTGCAAAACGCCTTAAGAGAAGAACTGCTTTCTCGTGGCATTAATAAACCCGTTGCAACGCTGGTTACCCAGGTCGAAGTCGACGCTAACGATCCGGCCTTCCTCAACCCAACCAAACCGATCGGTTCGTTCTTTACCGAGCAGGAAGCAGAGCAACTGACAAAACAGGGCTATACCCTGAAAGAAGATGCGGGTCGCGGCTATCGTCGTGTCGTTGCTTCGCCTAAGCCGGTAGATATTGTTGAAAAAGAGACAGTTAAAGCGCTGGTAGATGCAGGACAGGTTGTGATCACCGTTGGCGGTGGCGGTATTCCTGTGATTCGAGAAGGTAACCACCTGCGCGGCGCCAGTGCGGTTATCGATAAAGACTGGGCCAGCGCCCGTTTAGCAGAAATGATCGATGCCGATATGCTGATCATTCTGACTGCGGTAGAAAAAGTGGCGATTAACTTCGGTAAAGAGAATGAGCAGTGGCTCGATCGCCTGTCATTGGCCGATGCAGAACGCTTTATCGAAGAAGGGCATTTTGCAAAAGGTTCTATGCTGCCGAAAGTGGAAGCCGCCGCATCATTTGCCCGCTCTCGCGCAGGTCGCGAAGCACTGATTACCGTGTTGAGCAAAGCGAAAGAAGGGATTGAAGGCAAAACCGGAACGGTGATTTCTCAGTAATTTATTGGCCGGGTGGCGATGCCATTCGGCCAAAGATTGTTAACAAAGTGCGCGTTATTGATGCCGGATGCGGCGTGAACGCCTTACTCAGTCTATAAAACATCTAATATTCAATTAATTGCAAAGCACTTGTAGGCCTGATAAGCGCAGCGCATCAGGCAATTTAGCGTTTATCATCAGTCTCAAGGCCGGGCGGTAATACCATCCGGCCATTTTCATTTAAGCTACTTCCAGCACTTCTTTCGTCGCTTTAACGCCCTGATGCATCAACATCATTAACGCCTCAAGTACGCCACCACCAATCGCTCGGGCTTTGTCAGAAACGCTGGTGAAATCAGCCGTTTCACCACGAGGATCGATATCACCGATTTTAAAGCCACCGACCACCGCCAGCCCGTCGTTAAGTAAACCACGCACCATTCCCGCCAACGGCGCTTTTATTTCATGCTCGCCAATCCAGGCAATAACATCGCCCTCTTGCACCAGATCGCCTAACTTCACGTTGGACCGCATGATACCTGCCGCCGGAGCGCGAATAACTCGCCGGGTGGTATGCCCCATAATATTGCCAGGAACGCCAGTGTTCTCCTGTGCGCAACCAGAGTAAATAACCTGTCCCAACCAATGCCCACGATTTGTTTCAATCACCGCATGACAATCTTTACCTGCGGTAAAGCCCGGCCCAAGCGCAATTGTCACCGGAGCCATATCCATACGCGTACCTAAATTCTGTTTCGCCAGAATAGCGTCCACCACGCAAAGTGGTTTCAGCTCATCAAGCAGTAAACAGTCGGGGTCTACCATCACGGGAATAAATCCGCGCTCAGTCAGTTTCATCGCCTCTGCAGAGCTGGTTGCCAGTCGGGCGGTGACGCCTTCAACCGTCATTTCGTCATCGAACACGGCCTGGGCAAACGCCACGGTACAACGAATCACCGTCGGTTTTTCCACTTCCAGCATGATCACTTTAAAACCCGCATGATACAGACGTAGCGCCACACCACTGGCGATATCCCCCGCACCGCGAATCACCACCAGCTGGTGTCCGGAAGGATGAGAAGGTTTCATCATCAGCCCACCCGGCGCGTGATTTTTCACCTGTAATATTTCTGCCAGAACGCTGATAGCGATCTCCTGCGGCGTTTCCGCACCTATGTTGTAACCAACGGGCGCATGTAAACGGGCAATATGTTCTTCAGCCACGCCTTTCTCACGCAATTGACGCAAGAAAAGCTGAACCTTGCGGCGACTTGCCAGCAACCCCAACCATGCAATGGGCTGTTCAATGAGTTTATCGAGGGCTTCACGATCCTGATTATTCGTGGCAATCAGGATAAAATTATCAGGGCGAATATCCAGTGCTTCCACTGCCGCGCCAAACGACTCAGCATGAACAAGCGCAGTTGATGGCGGGAAAAGTTCAGGATTCAGGCTTTCGCGATAAATATCGGCAACAGCAATATCAAACCCCAGCAGTGCTGCGCTTTGGGCTATCGCCCGGTTAACATGCCCCGCGCCGATCAACACCAGCCGGGGTCGCATACCATGTACGCTGATAAACACTGACATTGCGCCTCCGCAATCTGACCCGACGGCATCCGCGCCGTTACGCGCCATGCGACCATGGAATAATCGCGGCTTACGTTCCTGCAATGCCTGAAGCGACTCTTCAATCACCTTCCGCTCAACCATTCCGCCACCAATTGTACCGACGATAGAACCATCGGCGCGCACTAACATTTGTGCAGAATGGCGGGGAGTAGAGCCTCGGCTATCTACAATTTGCGCCATCGCAAACGGACAATTTTGCTCTTCGAGTTTTGCAGCCTCTGTGAAAATATTCATACCAACCTCAATGGATATCCTTTCAGTAACCCGGAATATCCGGGCCGCTAATTCACAAATCTGCGCGCGATTGCAGGATGTTCTTGTATATCGCCCAGCCAGATTGCCTCTACGTCATGTTGTTGCAGCGGCTGAAGTAGCTCGCTTTGCGCAATCGCATTCTCACATTGAGAAAAACGGTTAATGAACCAGATTCGCCGACAGCCTTGCGGTACGTTTTTAAACGCGCCCTGCGGGTGACGAACCAGCGCAATGAGATCGCTCAGTTGCAAGGTCGTCCCTGACGTCAGCCCAGTAATATCGGCAAACTGCGACCAGCGATGGACATTTTCCGCACCAACTTTCGCGCCCAAAACATGCCCGCCCATCACAGCAATCACGCAGCAACTGCTTTTCGGTATGCAAGGTTCGTGCTCATCCGGCGCTTTTAACGGCATTCCACGTGAGCCATCTGCCTCAATGAGAATTACGTCACACTCTGGTCGTTGCACCAGTGCATCGATCGCTTCTGGCGTAAATCCCTGCACTTTTCCCTGGTTCGCTTTCCAGCGGTGAAAACAAAATGAAATGGGGGATGTAAGAGACGCATGAGGAAGCATGGCGGGATCACGGCAGAAAACCACGGGCCAGTGTGAATCTGGCATAAACATATGTGTAGTCGTAGTGATCAACACGCGCCTACCGATGGACTGAAATAACTGCGCCAGCCAAAAAAGCAGACTGGTTTTCCCCCCGGCGCCAACAACAGAAATCACAGTGGGGTGTTTCTGCGCGCCTAAATCAATGAATAACGCCGATGGGTCAATTATACTTTTCACGAGTCTTCATGGACCTCTCTGGGGTAAGTACGCATTAATCAGGGAGTAACACATTTTCAGGCGTTATTAGCCCATATAATAATGGAACCACTATGTCAGCCATCGACTGTATTATTACCGCGGCCGGATTATCATCAAGAATGGGGCAATGGAAAATGATGTTACCCTGGCAACAGGGAACAATTCTTGACGCGAGTATCAAAAATGCGTTGCAGTTTTGTAGCCGAATTATTTTAGTCACTGGTTATCGCGGTAATGAACTGCATAATCGCTACGCAAGCCATAGCAACATTACTATTATCTACAATCCAGATTATGCGCAGGGGTTACTGACTTCGGTAAAGGCCGCAGCACCAGCGGTACAAACAGAACATTGTTTTCTCACTCATGGTGATATGCCAACCATCAATAGAGATATTTTCCTAAAAATCTGGAGTTTACGAAACAACGGAGCCATACTCCCGCTCCATAATGGTACACCTGGCCATCCGATTTTAGTGTCAAAATCCTGCCTGATGCAGGCGGTCAAACAACCCAATGTTACCCATATGCGCCAGGCATTACTCATGGGCGAACATTATTTCGTCGAAATGGAAAATGAAGAAATAATTTTAGATATAGATACTCCAAATGACTTTATTAATGTGCAAAAAAAGCATACTAAAATTTAGAAAAGCCAGTTAAACGATTGCGTTCAAATATTAAATCCACTCAGTACGTCTTTATCATAATGATACAGAATCACTGATTTTGAGAAATGAGAAAAAGTGATAAAACTCCTGACAACAACAATACCCAGGAGTGATTTTAATTCTCATTTGACACCTGTGAGATCATTCACAAAAGTCCCTTAAGTTTCGAGGCGCTTCACATTTTTTTATATTTCCTGGCGAACATGGCAAGAGTGGTGTGATTGTTGCTCTATCCCCCTAAACCACCGGATTTCTCAATACCGGTCACTCAATGATATCTGTGTAAGCTAAGGAGAGGGTTATGGGGGATATTATGCGTCCCATTCCGTTTGAGGAACTTTTGACGCGCATATTTGATGAATACCAACAACAACGCTCAATCTTTGGTATTCCCGAGCAACAGTTTTACTCACCCGCAAAAGGTAAATCTGTCGGTGTTTTCGGTGAAACCTGTGCGACACCAGTCGGCCCCGCCGCAGGTCCGCACACGCAACTCGCACAAAACATCGTCACTTCCTGGCTGACTGGCGGACGCTTCATCGAACTTAAAACAGTACAAATCCTCGATCGTCTGGAGCTGGAAAAGCCCTGTATCGACGCCGAAGACGAGTGTTTTAACACCGAATGGTCCACCGAATTTACCCTGCTTAAAGCGTGGGATGAATACCTCAAAGCCTGGTTCGCCCTGCATCTTCTCGAAGCTATGTTCCAGCCGTCCGAGTCCGGTAAATCATTCATCTTTAATATGAGCGTCGGTTACAACCTCGAAGGCATTAAACAACCACCCATGCAGCAGTTCATCGATAATATGATGGACGCGTCTGCACATCCGAAGTTTGCACAATACCGCGATACGCTTCATAAACTACTCCAGGATGACGCATTTTTAGCCCGCCACGGTTTGCAGGAAAAACGTGAAAGCTTGCTGGCCTTATCGGCACGTATCCCCACCAGCATGGTACAAGGCGTTACCCTCTCCACGATGCACGGCTGCCCTCCACATGAAATCGAAGCCATTTGCCGTTACATGCTGGAAGAAAAAGAGCTCAATACCTTCGTGAAACTCAACCCGACTTTATTGGGTTACGCGCGAGTGCGCGAGATTCTCGATAGCTGTGGTTTCGATTACATTGGCTTAAAAGAAGAGTCATTTGATCACGATCTCAAGCTAACCCAGGCGCTGGAAATGCTGGAACGCCTGATGGCGCTGGCGAAAGAAAAATCGCTCGGCTTTGGCGTCAAACTGACTAACACCCTCGGCACCATCAACAATAAAGGCGCACTGCCTGGCGAAGAGATGTATATGTCCGGGCGTGCGCTGTTCCCGCTCTCCATCAATGTCGCTGCAGTTCTTTCCCGCGCCTTTGACGGCAAACTGCCTATCTCTTATTCCGGTGGCGCCAGCCAGTTAACTATCCGCGATATTTTCGATACCGGTATTCGCCCGATAACCATGGCAACTGACCTGCTGAAACCTGGTGGCTATCTGCGCTTAAGCGCTTGCATGCGCGAACTGGAAGGGTCAGACGCCTGGGAGCTTAACCGTGTTGACGTCGAACGGCTAAACAGGCTGGCAGCAGATGCGCTAACTATGGAATACACCCAGAAACACTGGAAGCCAGAAGAGCGTATTGAAGTAGCAGAAGACCTGCCACTGACCGACTGCTACGTTGCCCCCTGTGTTACTGCTTGTGCCATCAAACAGGATATTCCGGAATATATTCGCCTGCTGGGCGAACATCGCTATGCCGACGCGCTGGAACTTATCTACCAACGCAACGCCCTGCCCGCGATTACCGGCCATATTTGCGATCACCAGTGCCAGTACAACTGTACTCGTCTGGATTACGACAGTGCGTTGAATATCCGCGAACTGAAAAAAGTCGCCCTGGAAAAAGGCTGGGATGAATATAAGCAACGCTGGCACAAACCAGCCGGTTCCGGTTCTCGTCATCCGGTTGCTGTAATTGGCGCCGGTCCGGCGGGTCTGGCTGCAGGTTACTTCCTTGCCAGAGCAGGCCATCCGGTCACGCTGTTTGAACGCGAAGCTAACGCGGGCGGCGTGGTGAAAAATATTATTCCGCAGTTCCGTATTCCGGCTGAGTTAATTCAGCACGATATCGATTTTGTCGCCGATCACGGCGTGAAATTTGAGTACGGTTGCTCGCCGGACCTGACCGTCGAACAGTTAAAAAATCAGGGCTTCCACTACGTTCTGATTGCCACAGGTACTGATAAAAATAGCGGTGTGAAACTGGCGGGCGACAACCAGAATGTCTGGAAATCTCTCCCCTTCCTGCGCGAGTACAACAAGGGTACTGCGCTCAAGCTGGGCAAACATGTGGTGGTTGTCGGGGCGGGTAACACCGCAATGGACTGCGCCCGTGCGGCATTACGCGTGCCTGGCGTTGAAAAAGCAACCGTCGTTTACCGTCGTTCATTACAAGAGATGCCTGCGTGGCGCGAAGAGTATGAAGAAGCACTGCACGATGGCGTGGAGTTCCGTTTCCTGAACAATCCTGAACGTTTCGATGCTGATGGCACCTTAACGTTGCGCGTCATGTCACTTGGCGAACCTGATGAGAAAGGTCGCCGCCGCCCGGTAGAAACCAACGAAACGGTAACACTGCACGTAGACAGTTTGATTACCGCCATTGGCGAACAACAGGATACTGAAGCCCTGAATACGATGGGCGTGCCGCTGGACAACAACGGCTGGCCAGACGTCGACCATAACGGTGAAACCCGCCTGACTAATGTCTTTATGATCGGTGACGTACAGCGCGGACCTTCCTCCATTGTCGCGGCTGTCGGCACAGCTCGTCGGGCATCGGATGCCATTCTTAGCCGGGAAAATATCCGTTCACACCAAAGCGATAAATACTGGAACAACGTCAACCCGACGGAAATCTACCAACGCAAAGGCGATATCTCTGTCACCCAGGTCGACAGCGATGATCGTGACGCGTTTGTCGCTCAGGAAGCCGCACGTTGTCTTGAATGTAACTACGTTTGCAGCAAGTGTGTGGATGTCTGCCCGAACCGCGCCAACGTGTCAATTGCGGTCCCTGGATTCCAGAACCGTTTCCAGACACTGCACCTGGACGCCTACTGCAACGAATGCGGCAACTGCGCCCAGTTCTGTCCGTGGAACGGTAAACCGTACAAAGACAAAATCACCGTCTTTAGCCTGTCGCAAGACTTTGATAACAGCAGCAACCCAGGCTTCCTGGTGGAAGATTGCCGAGTACGCGTGCGTCTGAATAACCAAAGCTGGGTGTTAAACATCGACAGCGAAGGTCAGTTCAACAACGTACCGCCAGAGCTGAACGATATGTGCCGCATCATTAGCCATGTCCACCAGCATCATCATTATCTGCTGGGCCGCGTGGAGGTGTAATCATGTTGATTCTGAAGAATGTCACCGCAGTACAGCTACACCCGGCGAAAGTGCAGGAAGGCGTCGATATCGCCATCGAAAATGATGTGATTATCGCTATCGGCAACGCCCTGACACACCGCTACCCTGAAGCCAGCTACAAAGAGATGCATGGTCGGATTGTAATGCCGGGGATTGTCTGCTCGCACAACCATTTTTACTCGGGGCTTTCCCGCGGAATTATGGCAAACATCGCCCCCTGCCCGGACTTCATCTCGACGCTGAAAAACCTGTGGTGGCGGCTCGATCGCGCCCTTGATGAAGAATCTCTCTACTACAGCGGACTGATTTGTTCACTGGAAGCAATCAAGAGCGGATGTACATCGGTTATCGATCACCATGCTTCTCCGGCGTATATCGGCGGGTCGCTCTCAACGCTGCGCAACGCATTTTTAAAAGTTGGCCTGCGCGCGATGACCTGTTTTGAAACCACTGACCGTAACAACGGCATTAAAGAGTTACAGGAAGGGGTAGAAGAAAATATCCGCTTCGCCCGTCAGATTGATGATGCGAAGAAAGCGGCAACCGAGCCGTACCTGGTAGAAGCGCATATCGGCGCTCACGCTCCGTTTACCGTGCCAGATGCTGGGCTGGAAATGCTGCGCGAAGCAGTGAAAGCTACCGGGCGTGGTTTACACATTCACGCCGCTGAAGACCTTTACGACGTTTCTCACAGTCACCACTGGTACGGCAAAGACCTGCTGGTACGGCTGGCAGAATACGATCTCATCGACAACAAAACGCTGGTTGCTCACGGACTTTATTTGTCGAAAGAAGATATTGCTCTGCTCAATCAGCGCGATGCGTTCCTGGTGCATAACGCCCGTTCCAACATGAACAACCACGTCGGTTACAACCATCACCTTAGCGACATCCGCAATCTGGCGTTGGGAACCGACGGCATTGGTTCAGACATGTTTGAAGAGATGAAATTTGCCTTCTTTAAACATCGCGATGCGGGTGGTCCGCTATGGCCTGACAGTTTTGCCAAAGCCCTGACTAACGGCAACGAACTGATAAGCCGCAACTTTGGCGCAAAATTTGGCCTCCTGGAAGTCGGTTATAAAGCAGATTTAACCATTTGCGATTACAACTCGCCGACGCCGCTGCTGGCAGAAAATATCGCCGGACATATCGCCTTTGGTATGGGGTCAGGCAGCGTTCACAGCGTGATGGTCAACGGCGTGATGGTCTATGAAGATCGTCAGTTTAACTTCGATTGCGATTCCATTTATGCGCAAGCCAGAAAAGCCGCTGCCAGTATGTGGCGTCGTATGGATGCATTGGCATAAATGACAAAAACCCTCTTCCTTCCGGGAAGAGGGTTAAATAAGGAAAGAAGATGATTGAACAATTTTTCAGGCCCGACTCTGTCGAACAGGCGCTGGAACTGAAGCGCCGCTACCAGGATGAAGCCGTCTGGTTTGCCGGCGGCAGCAAACTCAACGCCACGCCAACCCGCACCGATAAAAAGATTGCCATTTCCTTACAGGATCTGGAACTGGACTGGGTTGACTGGGATAACGGCGCACTGCGTATTGGTGCAATGTCTCGCTTACAGCCACTGCGTGATGCGCGCTTTATTCCTGCGGCACTGCGCGAAGCACTCGGTTTTGTTTACTCTCGCCATGTTCGTAATCAGTCGACTATTGGTGGCGAAATCGCCGCCCCGCAGGAAGAATCGGTGTTGCTTCCCGTTCTGCTGGCTCTGGATGCTGAACTGGTTTTTGGCAATGGTGAAACACTGTCCATCGAAGAGTACCTGGCCTGCCCATGCGATCGCCTGCTAACCGAAATCATCATTAAAGATCCGTACCGCACCTGTGCGACTCGCAAAATTAGCCGTTCCCAGGCTGGATTAACGGTAGTGACGGCAGCCGTAGCGTTAACCGACCACGACGGTATGCGAATTGCGCTGGATGGCGTCACCAGTAAAGCACTGCGTCTGCACGATGTCGAAAAACAAAATCTGGAAGGCTATGCACTTGAACAGGCTGTCGCCAACGCCATTTTCCCGCAGGAAGATTTGCGGGGCAGCGTAGCCTATAAACGCTATATCACGGGAGTTCTGGTAGCCGACCTGTATGCCGACTGCCAACAGGCTGGGGAGGAAGCCGTATGAATATCCACTTTACTTTAAATGGTGCGCCCCAGGAGCTAAAGGCCAATCCTGGTGAGAACGTGCAAAAGCTGTTGTTTGGCATGGGTATGCACTCTGTGCGCAACAGTGATGATGGCTTCGGTTTTGCCGGTTCTGACGCGATTCTTTTTAACGGTAATATCCTTAACGCCTCCCTGTTGATAGCAGCACAGTTAGAAAACGCAGACATTCTCACCACTGAATCCTTAGGCAAATGGAATGAATTAAGTCTGGTTCAACAGGCAATGGTTGATGTCGGCGTGGTGCAGTCCGGTTATAACGATCCGGCTGCGGCTCTGATTATCACCGATCTTCTCGATCGCATCGCCACACCAACCCGCGAAGAGATCGACGACGCGCTTTCTGGTCTGTTCAGCCGCGATGCTGGCTGGCAGCAATACTACCAGGTCATTGAACTGGCGGTTGCACGTAAAAATAACCCACAGGCTACGATTGATATCGCCCCAACTTTCCGCGATGACCTTGAAGTTATTGGTAAACATTACCCGAAAACCGACGCTGCCAAAATGGTGCAGGCGAAACCCTGCTATGTTGAAGACCGCGTAACCGCTGACGCCTGCGTCATTAAAATGTTACGTAGCCCACACGCTCACGCACTGATTACCCATCTGGATGTCAGTAAAGCCGAGGCTTTACCGGGCGTTGTTCACGTTATTACTCACCTGAATTGCCCGGATATCTACTACACACCTGGTGGTCAGAGCGCACCGGAACCGTCACCGCTTGACCGCCGTATGTTCGGCAAGAAAATGCGCCACGTCGGCGATCGCGTGGCTGCGGTCGTCGCTGAAAGTGAAGAAATTGCGCTCGAAGCACTGAAGCTCATCGACGTTGAATATGAGGTGCTTAAGCCAGTAATGTCGATTGACGAGGCAATGGCGGAAGATGCGCCTGTCGTACACGATGAACCGGTGGTGTATGTTGCTGGTGCGCCAGATACTCTGGAAGACGATAACAGCCATGCAGCCCAGCGCGGCGAGCATATGATCATCAACTTCCCTATCGGTTCTCGCCCTCGCAAAAATATCGCCGCCAGTATTCATGGTCATATTGGTGATATGGACAAAGGCTTTGCCGACGCCGATGTGATCATTGAGCGGACCTATAACTCAACTCAGGCGCAGCAGTGCCCTACTGAAACACACATCTGCTTTACCCGCATGGACGGCGATCGTCTGGTTATCCACGCGTCCACTCAAGTACCGTGGCACCTGCGTCGCCAGGTTGCGCGTCTCGTGGGCATGAAACAGCATAAAGTTCATGTCATTAAAGAACGCGTAGGCGGCGGTTTTGGGTCTAAACAGGACATCCTGCTGGAAGAAGTGTGCGCCTGGGCAACCTGCGTGACCGGGCGTCCGGTACTGTTCCGCTACACCCGTGAAGAAGAGTTTATTGCTAACACCTCTCGTCACGTCGCGAAAGTTACCGTAAAACTGGGGGCCAAAAAAGATGGTCGCCTGACGGCAGTGAAGATGGATTTCCGCGCCAACACAGGTCCTTACGGCAACCACTCACTCACCGTACCGTGTAACGGACCGGCGCTGTCGCTGCCGTTATATCCGTGCGATAACGTCGATTTCCAGGTCACCACCTACTACAGCAACATCTGCCCAAATGGTGCTTATCAGGGTTATGGCGCACCGAAAGGTAACTTCGCTATCACTATGGCATTAGCAGAACTGGCTGAACAGTTGCAGATCGACCAGCTGGAAATTATCGAACGTAACCGGGTACACGAAGGGCAAGAGCTGAAGATTCTCGGCGCAATTGGCGAAGGTAAAGCGCCGACCTCCGTTCCTTCTGCTGCCAGCTGCGCACTGGAAGAGATCCTGCGTCAGGGGCGTGAGATGATCCAATGGTCTTCACCTAAAGCGCAGAAGGGTGACTGGTGCGTGGGTCGTGGCGTCGCCATTATTATGCAGAAATCAGGTATCCCTGATATCGATCAGGCTAACTGCATGATCAAACTGGAATCAGACGGTACATTTATCGTCCATTCTGGTGGTGCCGACATCGGTACGGGTCTGGATACTGTAGTCACTAAACTGGCGGCCGAAGTGCTGCATTGTCCACCGCAGGACGTGCATGTTATCTCCGGTGATACCGATCATGCGTTGTTTGATAAAGGCGCGTATGCCTCGTCCGGCACTTGCTTCTCAGGCAACGCCGCACGTATGGCAGCGGAAAATTTACGCGAGAAAATCCTTTTCCACGGCGCGCAAATGTTGGGTGAGCCATTGGAAGATGTTCAACTGGCAACGCCGGGCGTTGTGCGCGGCAAGAAAGGTGAAGTCAGTTTCGGGGATATTGCCCATAAAGGCGAAACCGGTACTGGCTTTGGTTCACTGGTGGGAACAGCCAGTTACATCACGCCTGATTTCGCCTTCCCGTATGGGGCAAACTTCGCTGAAGTGGCCGTCAATACACGTACCGGTGAAATCCGCCTGGATAAATTCTACGCCTTGCTGGATTGCGGTACTCCGGTCAACCCGGAGTTAGCGTTGGGGCAGATCTACGGCGCTACCCTCCGAGCTATCGGCCACAGCATGAGCGAAGAGATCATTTATGACGCCAAAGGACACCCGTTAACGCGTGATTTACGCAGCTATGGCGCGCCGAAAATTGGCGACATTCCGCGTGATTTCCGCGCTGTGCTGGTGCCGAGTGACGATAAAGTCGGCCCATTCGGTGCGAAATCAATCTCGGAGATCGGCGTGAACGGTGCAGCACCGGCAATTGCTACCGCAATTCACGATGCTTGCGGCATTTGGTTACGCGAATGGCATTTCACACCGGAGAAAATACTCACCGCACTGAAAAAAATATAAATAATAAATGGCCGCTTCGGCGGCCAGTTTCCCTTGTATTAAAGATAACTAATTAGTAACTGCGAAAATGAGATAAGCCGTTCTCAAGGCGTCCTGCGCCCCAAATTCGTGGGAATTTATTTTACTGATTCAGATGATCAAATTTACTTTATAAAGGAGTGAAGGGATGTCTGATATAAACCATGCAGGTTCTGACCTTATATTTGAACTGGAGGATCGCCCTCCTTTTCATCAGGCTATCGTTGGTGCCATTACCCATCTATTGGCAATTTTCGTCCCAATGGTAACACCCGCTCTAATTGTGGGGGCGGCCTTACAACTTTCCGCAGAAACCACTGCCTACCTGGTTTCTATGGCGATGATCGCTTCTGGTATTGGTACCTGGTTGCAGGTAAATCGCTATGGAATTATAGGTTCAGGTTTACTCTCTATTCAGTCAGTCAATTTTTCATTTGTGACAGTCATGATTGCGCTGGGTAGCAGCATGAAAAGCGACGGTTTTCATGAAGAGTTAATCATGTCGTCACTCCTCGGCGTCTCCTTCGTTGGCGCCTTTCTGGTGGTCGGAGCCTCTTTTATTCTTCCTTATTTACGCAGAGTAATTACTCCCACTGTCAGTGGTATTGTTGTACTGATGATCGGCTTAAGCCTGATTAAAGTTGGCATTATTGATTTTGGCGGTGGTTTTGCCGCCAAGAGCAGTGGCACGTTCGGCAACTACGAGCACCTTGGCGTTGGTTTACTGGTGCTGATTGTGGTTATTGGCTTTAACTGTTGTCGCAGTCCGCTACTACGTATGGGCGGAATCGCCATTGGTTTGTGTGTGGGTTATGCGGTTTCATTATGCCTTGGCATGGTGGACTTCAGCAGTTTACGCAATCTCCCCCTCATTACTATTCCCCACCCTTTCAAATACGGATTTAATTTCAACCTCCATCAGTTCCTGGTGGTCGGCACCATTTATCTGCTTAGTGTACTGGAAGCAGTAGGGGATATCACCGCCACAGCAATGGTTTCCCGCCGCCCTATCCAGGGAGAAGAATATCAGTCACGCCTGAAAGGCGGCGTGCTGGCAGATGGTCTGGTTTCGGTTATCGCCTCCGCCGTCGGCTCACTACCATTAACCACGTTTGCACAAAATAACGGTGTTATTCAGATGACCGGTGTCGCCTCACGTTATGTCGGGCGAACCATCGCGGTAATGCTGGTTATCCTCGGATTATTTCCGGTGATCGGTGGCTTCTTCACCACTATACCCTCGGCAGTTCTGGGTGGTGCAATGACGTTGATGTTTTCCATGATTGCCATTGCGGGTATCCGCATCATTATTACCAACGGATTAAAGCGCCGTGAAACACTTATTGTCGCCACTTCTTTAGGTTTAGGACTTGGTGTTTCTTATGACCCCGAAATTTTTAAAATATTACCCGCCTCAATATATGTATTAGTTGAAAATCCTATTTGTGCCGGAGGCCTAACTGCGATTTTATTAAATATTATCCTCCCTGGTGGCTACCGACAGGAAAACGTTCTGCCGGGTATTACCTCAGTGGAAGAAATGGATTAACAGTAAAGGAGTCAATGATGTCAGGGGAACACACGTTAAAAGCAGTACGAGGCAGTTTTATTGATGTCATCCGTACGGTCGATAATCCAGAAGAGATCGCTTCTGCGCTGCGATTTATTGAGGATGGTTTATTACTCATTAAACAGGGGAAAGTGGAATGGTTTGGTGAATGGGAACAGGGCAAGCATCAAATCCCGGACACCATTCGCGTCCGTGATTATCGCGGCAAACTGATTGTACCGGGCTTTGTCGATACGCATATCCATTATCCGCAGAGTGAAATGGTCGGTGCCTATGGCGAGCAGTTACTGGAATGGCTGAATAAACACACCTTCCCTACTGAGCGCCGTTATGAGGATTTAGAGTACGCCCGCGAAATGTCGGCGTTCTTCATCAAGCAGCTTTTACGTAACGGAACCACCACGGCGCTGGTGTTTGGTACCGTCCATCCGCAATCCGTTGATGCGCTGTTTGAAGCCGCCAGTCATATCAATATGCGCATGATTGCCGGTAAGGTGATGATGGACCGCAACGCACCGGATTATCTGCTCGATACTGCCGAAAGCAGCTATCACCAAAGCAAAGAACTGATCGAACGCTGGCACAAAAATGGACGTCTGTTGTACGCCATTACGCCACGCTTCGCCCCAACATCTTCACCTGAACAGATGGCGATGGCGCAACGCCTGAAAGAAGAGTATCCAGATACGTGGGTACATACCCATCTCTGTGAAAACAAAGATGAAATTGCCTGGGTGAAATCACTCTATCCTGAACATGATGGTTATCTGGATGTTTACCACCAGTACGGCCTGACAGGGAAAAACTGCGTCTTTGCTCACTGCGTCCATCTGGAAGAAAAAGAGTGGGATCGGCTTAGCGAAACCAAATCCAGCATCGCTTTCTGCCCAACTTCAAACCTCTACCTGGGCAGTGGTCTATTCAACCTACAAAAAGCCTGGAAGAAAAAAGTCAAAGTGGGCATGGGAACGGATATCGGTGCCGGAACAACTTTCAACATGCTGCAAACGCTGAACGAAGCCTACAAAGTGTTGCAATTACAAGGCTATCGCCTCTCGGCATATGAAGCGTTTTACCTGGCCACGCTCGGCGGAGCGAAATCTCTGGGCCTTGACGATTTGATTGGCAACTTTTTACCTGGCAAAGAGGCTGATTTCGTGGTGATGGAACCCACCGCCACGCCGCTACAGCAGCTGCGCTATGACAACTCTGTTTCTTTAGTCGACAAATTGTTCGTGATGATGACGTTGGGCGATGACCGTTCGATCTACCGCACCTACGTTGATGGTCGTCTGGTGTACGAACGCAACTAATAATAAAACCTTAAACATCCTCGTGAGGACATCATTATGTCTGGAGACATCCTACAAACACCGGACGCACCAAAGCCACAGGGCGCGCTGGATAGCTATTTTAAGATTACCGCTCGTGGCAGTACCGTTCGCCAGGAAGTTCTGGCAGGCTTAACCACATTTCTGGCGATGGTTTACTCCGTTATTGTCGTACCGGGAATGCTGGGTAAAGCAGGCTTTCCTCCCGCCGCGGTGTTTGTCGCCACCTGTCTGGTTGCGGGCTTCGGTTCCTTGCTGATGGGATTGTGGGCCAATTTGCCAATGGCGATCGGCTGCGCCATCTCCTTGACGGCATTTACCGCATTCAGTCTGGTTCTCGGACAACAAATTAGCGTTCCTGTCGCACTGGGCGCGGTCTTCCTGATGGGCCTCATCTTCACCGCCATCTCCGTAACCGGTATACGAACCTGGATCTTACGCAATTTACCAATGGGTATCGCCCACGGAACAGGCATCGGTATCGGCCTGTTCCTGCTGCTGATTGCAGCTAACGGCGTTGGTATGGTTATCAAAAACCCGATTGAAGGCTTACCGGTGGCGCTCGGGGCATTTACCTCTTTCCCTGTAATGATGAGCTTGCTGGGATTAGCGGTGATTTTTGGTCTGGAGAAGTGCCACGTACCTGGAGGGATCTTACTGGTAATTATCGCCATCTCGATAATCGGCTTAATCTTTGATCCCGCGGTGAAATACCACGGTCTGGTGGCGATGCCGAGCCTGGCTGGCGAAGATGGTAAGTCGCTAATTTTCAGCCTCGACATTATGGGTGCACTCCAACCAACAGTTCTCCCGAGTGTACTGGCACTGGTGATGACCGCCGTATTTGATGCCACCGGCACCATCCGCGCAGTAGCCGGTCAGGCGAATCTCCTGGATAAAGACAACCAGATAATCAACGGTGGTAAAGCCCTGACCAGTGATTCCGTCAGCTCGATATTTTCCGGGCTGGTGGGTGCTGCGCCTGCGGCGGTCTATATCGAATCTGCTGCAGGAACCGCAGCGGGTGGCAAAACAGGTCTGACAGCGACTATTGTTGGCTTACTGTTCCTGTTGATTCTGTTTTTATCACCGTTATCGTTTCTGATCCCCGGTTATGCCACAGCTCCCGCACTGATGTACGTGGGTCTGCTGATGCTAAGTAACGTCTCAAAACTGGACTTCAATGACTTTATTGATGCGATGGCGGGCCTGGTTTGCGCTGTCTTTATCGTCCTGACCTGTAATATCGTCACCGGCATTATGCTGGGCTTTGTAACTCTCGTAGTGGGTCGTGTTTTTGCTCGCGAATGGAACAAACTCAATATTGGTACTGTCATCATAACTGTCGCCCTGGTCGCGTTTTACGCGGGTGGTTGGGCTATCTAGAAGAACCTCCGCGCCATACAGCGCGGAGTTTTGTCAGAGTGGATTATTGCCGCTGGCAGCAATACGCTGCTGGCGGACTCGCCTGAGTTCTCCTTCGGTTAACAACTGCAACGCCTGCGTCGGGCAAGATGCAACGCAAGCCGGCCCCTCTTCCCGCTGTTCGCAAAGGTCACATTTCACGATTTCTGGCCGAACATTTCCCGGCCACATTTGAATTGTGATCATCCCAAACGGACACGCGCTGACGCAACTCTGGCAGCCGATACAACGGGCAGAATTTGCCTGCACCACCTGCTCACCCATCGTCAGCGCCTGCACGGGGCAGGCCCCAACGCAAGGCGCGTTTTCGCACTGGTGACACATCACCGGAGCACTAATTCGATCCAAACGCTGCACCTTTAAGCGAGGCAAAAAGAAGCTGGCATTTAAAGTCTGCTCTGACGGATGGGCTACAACACAGGCTACTTCACAAGTGCGGCAGCCAATACAGTCAGCCGGATTAACGATAATTAACGATTTCATCACGATGCCTTCGTATCAAACATAGTTAACATATCGCGCGCCGCCTGCCGTCCTGCCGCCATTGCAGTGACAACAAGATCCGCACCATGAACCGCATCCCCCCCGGCAAAGACCTTTTTCAGATGCGTCTGAGTAGCGAAATATCCCGCGTCACCGGTTTTAATCCGTCCCCATTTATCGAGTTTTATTCCACTCCCCTGTAACCACGGCATTGCATGTGCCTGAAAACCAAACGCCATAATCAGAACATCGGCGGGCAGTTCAAACTCAGAGCCCGCCACCGGACGTGGACGACGGCGCCCATCTGGTCCCGGCTCGCCCATTGCGGTACGAATCAGGCCCACCGCAGTTAAACGCCCATCATCGTCACAAGCAATATATTGCGGCTGAACATTGAACTGAAACTCAACGCCTTCCTCGCGCGCGTTGACTACCTCTTTACGCGAACCGGGCATACTGACTTCATCACGGCGATACGCGCAGGTCACGCTGGCAGCATTGAGGCGGATGGAAGTGCGCAAACAATCCATTGTCGTATCGCCGCCACCCAAAACCACGACGCGTTTACCTTCAACATCCGTCAGCGGATACTCTTCAGACTCCGGCAGTCCCATAAGCTGGCGGGTATGGGCAGTCAGGAACGGTAGCGCCTGAATGACGCCTGGCGCATCTTCATGCGGCAGATCTGCACGCATCATGCCGTAAGTCCCCACGCCGAGGAAAATAGCATCATATTCCGCCGTTAATTCGTTGAAAGAGATATCGCGGCCAATTTCACAGTTGAGATGAAAGTCGATTCCCATTGCGGTGAATATCTCCCGCCGCTGGCTTAATACCATTTTATCGAGCTTGAACGGAGGAATGCCAAATGTCAGCATACCGCCAATTTCTGGATGGCGATCAAAGACATCAACATGAACACCCGCCCTCGCCAGAATGTCGGCACATCCCAGTCCCGCGGGTCCTGCGCCAATCACCGCCACTTTTTCTATGCGGGGAACAACCTGGCTGACATCAGGACGCCAGCCCATCGCCAGCGCAGTATCAGTAATATAGCGTTCCAGATTACCGATAGAGACTGCGCCAGAGTGATCTTTTAAAGTACATGCGCCTTCACAAAGCCGGTCCTGCGGACATACCCTACCGCAAATTTCCGGTAATGAACTGGTCTGGTGGCAGAGTTCTGCCGCTTCAATAATCTTCCCTTCCTGCACCAGGCGGACGTAATCAGGGATAGCGTTATGCAGCGGGCAATGCCAGTTACAGTTGGCTTTTTCGGCGCAATAGACACAACGGTCGCTTTCATACGCCGCTTGTTTTTGATCAAGGCCGCAATAAATTTCGCCAAAGTGGGTCTTCCGCTCGCTTGCTGTAACTTTATCCGCCCCTTTGCGTGGAGTGACAGGGAGCAATGCCTCGCGACGCGATGATTGTGGTTTTTCCGATGCTTTTCCATCCGCCGTCCTGCGCTGTCGCAGCGTTTTCATCTGCTGCAAGCCGTTCTCATCCATCAGCCGCAACGCCTGGGTTGGGCAGACTTCAATACAGGCTTGCGCGCCGGAATTGCGCTGGTTACAAAGGTCACATTTCTGCGCAATAGCATCGACCATCTCAATTACCCCAAAGGGGCAAGCGATTGCGCATCTTTTACAACCAATGCATTTTTGTTCGTCCAGTTGCACGCTATCGGGCTGGAAAGTCAGGGCATTTACCGGGCAAGCCGTAACGCAGGGGGCATTGTTGCAATGATGGCAAGCCACTGGATTTGCAGCCAGACCTTTCCCAACAACGTGGATACGGGGTCGAAAATCACCATGACTCTGCGGCCAGTTTTCTTGATTATGAGCCACCGCACAGGCAATTTCACAGGCATGACAGCCTATACATTCCGCAGCATCAGCAGCGATAAACTTGTTCATTTGCATCCCTTTCATTTGATGAGTTATGTCTTCTCAAATGTCGCAATGCAATAAACGGGCATATATGAGGAAACGAGTCAGTTTTAATTATAATTTTGTGAGAGATATCAAATTATCGCCCCTCAATCTGTGCCGTTTTCAAGATTTAAACATCGCCGTTCAAAAAAATGCCATACGGATAAAAAGTATTAAATACGAGAGTGCGACATGCCAGAATGATTAATGAAATATCAATATGAGAAAATTAAAGATAATTTCATTGTCTATTTTTATTCTCATTTTCTCGGTTTAATCCCGATTATGTGATTGCCCCCGCATTTCCATCTTGTAACGTCCCCTCCTTGTGAAAACTGGCATCCCACGAGCATGTCATTAAAGAGTTTTAGTGAACGTAAACGGTTGCTTTTTACTCTGGCGAGCGAAAGGAGAAAGACTGATGAGCGCCATAGATTCTCAAATTCCCTCATCTTCGGGGCAAGACCGCCCAACGGATGAGGTGGACCGCATATTATCACCAGGAAAGCTGATCATACTCGGTCTGCAACACGTCCTTGTTATGTACGCAGGCGCAGTCGCCGTCCCACTGATGATTGGTGACAGACTCGGACTCTCGAAAGAAGCTATCGCAATGCTGATTAGCTCCGATCTCTTTTGCTGCGGTATCGTCACATTATTGCAATGTATCGGTATCGGCCGCTTTATGGGGATCCGCCTGCCGGTGATTATGTCGGTGACCTTTGCGGCTGTAACGCCAATGATTGCCATTGGGATGAACCCGGATATCGGCCTGCTGGGGATTTTTGGCGCGACCATTGCGGCCGGTTTTATCACCACGCTATTAGCACCACTTATTGGTCGCTTAATGCCTTTATTTCCGCCACTGGTTACCGGTGTGGTTATTACTTCTATCGGGCTTAGCATCATTCAGGTGGGTATTGACTGGGCCGCCGGAGGTAAAGGGAATCCACAATATGGCAATCCGGTTTATTTAACCATTTCCTTCGCCGTCTTAATTTTCATCTTGCTTATCACCCGTTACGCCAAAGGATTTATGTCCAATGTCGCCGTATTACTGGGGATTGTATTTGGCTTCTTGTTGTCGTGGATGATGAATGAAGTGAATCTGTCTGGGCTGAATGATGCTTCGTGGTTCGCCATTGTCACGCCAATGTCGTTTGGTACGCCAGTTTTCGATCCGGTTTCCATTCTGACCATGACCGCAGTGTTAATCATCGTATTTATTGAGTCGATGGGGATGTTCCTGGCCTTGGGGGAAATTGTCGGTAGAAAACTTTCTTCACAAGACATTATTCGCGGGCTACGCGTAGATGGCATAGGGACAATGATCGGCGGCACGTTTAACAGCTTCCCGCATACTTCCTTTTCGCAAAACGTTGGCCTGGTCAGCGTGACGCGCGTTCACAGTCGCTGGGTGTGTATCTCTTCCGGGATTATATTAATCATGTTCGGGATGGTGCCCAAAATGGCGGTGCTGGTAGCTTCCATTCCGCAATTTGTACTAGGCGGTGCAGGATTAGTAATGTTCGGTATGGTGCTGGCGACGGGGATCCGCATTCTGTCGCGCTGTAACTACACCACCAACCGCTACAACCTGTATATCGTGGCTATTAGCCTTGGCGTGGGTATGACCCCGACGCTTTCTCATGATTTCTTTTCTAAGTTACCGGCGGTACTGCAACCGTTGTTACATAGCGGCATTATGTTGGCGACTATCAGCGCGGTGGTGCTGAATGTCTTTTTCAATGGTTATCAGCATCATGCCGATCTGGTGAAGGAATCTGTCTCTGATAAAGATTTAAAAGTCAGAACAGTGCGTATGTGGCTTTTGATGCGCAAGCTAAAGAAAAATGAGCATGGTGAATGATATGAACCTATTAATACGCACTATATTCAGTCTGTTATTACTCTTAATGATCTCCATTCCTGTCATTTCTGACTGCGTGGCAATGGCTATTGAAAGTCGCTTCAAATATATGATGCTGCTTTTTTAAATGACCTTTCTCTGTCAGCATCCGTTCAAAACGGGCGGATGCCGATAAACACTCACTTGGTTAATCATTTGACTCTTCAGTTATCTATAATGACGAGTGATTAGAATTACATGTGAGAAATTATGCAAACGGAACACGTCATTTTACTGAATGCACAGGGAGTCCCCTCGGGTACGCTGGAAAAATATGCCGCACACACGGCAGACACCCCCTTACATCTCGCGTTCTCCTGCTGGCTATTTAATGCTAAGGGACAACTGCTGGTTACCCGCCGCGCACTAAGCAAAAAAGCGTGGCCAGGCGTGTGGACTAACTCGGTGTGCGGTCATCCGCAACTGGGCGAAAGCAATGAAGAGGCGGTAATCCGCCGTTGCCGCTATGAACTGGGCGTGGAAATAACGTCACCCGAATCGGTTTATCCAGACTTCCACTATCGCGCCACTGACCCGAATGGCATTGTCGAAAATGAAATGTGTCCAGTCTTTGCCGCACGAATTACCAGCGCGTTACAGCCCAACGGTGATGAAGTGATGGATTATCAATGGTGTGATTTATCAGATGTTTTGCGCGCTATTGATGCTACGCCGTGGGCGTTTAGTCCGTGGATGGTGATGCAGGCGGCAAATCACGAAGCCAGAAAACGATTATCTGTATTTACCCAGATTAAATAAAAAAACTCCGACGGTTGCCGAGGTAACAGATTGCTGACAATGTGCTCGCTGTTTTATGCCGGATGCGGCGTGAACGCCTTATCTGGCCTACAAAATCGTGAAAATGCAATATATTGCAGAGGCGATGTAGGCCTGATAAGCGTAGCGCATCAGGCAATTTTGCATTTGCCAACAGTCATAACCCCGACATTTGCCGGGGTTGTGAGCATAACGTAATGCTTATTTTACCGGACGCATCGCCGGGAACAGAATAACGTCGCGGATGGTATGGCTGTTGGTGAACAGCATAACCATACGGTCGATACCAATACCCAGACCTGCTGTCGGCGGCAAACCATGTTCCAGTGCGGTGACGTAATCTTCGTCGTAGAACATTGCTTCGTCGTCGCCTGCATCTTTCGCTGCAACCTGATCCAGGAAACGCTGCGCCTGATCTTCTGCATCGTTCAGCTCGCTAAAGCCGTTACCGATTTCACGACCACCGATAAAGAACTCAAAGCGGTCAGTGATTTCCGGGTTAACGTCGTTACGACGCGCCAGCGGAGAAACTTCTGCCGGATATTCAGTAATGAAGGTCGGCTGAATCAGATGTGCTTCTGCCACTTCTTCGAAGATCTCGGTAACGATACGGCCCAGACCCCAGCTCTTCTCAACGTGGATGCCGATAGATTCAGCAATCGCTTTTGCAGAGTCGAAGTTGTCCAGATCCGCCATATCGGTTTCCGGGCGATATTTCTTGATCGCTTCACGCATGGTCAGTTTTTCGAACGGTTTACCGAAGTCCAGCGTCACGTCGCCGTAGGTCACTTCCGTCTTACCGAGAATATCCTGTGCCAGAGTACGGAACAGCGATTCGGTCAGCTCGATCAGATCTTTGTAATCCGCGTAAGCCATATAGAGTTCCATCATGGTGAACTCTGGGTTATGACGTACGGAAATACCTTCGTTACGGAAGTTACGGTTGATTTCGAATACACGCTCGAAGCCACCGACCACCAGACGCTTGAGGTACAGTTCCGGCGCGATACGCAGGTACATGTCGAGATCCAGCGCGTTATGGTGGGTGATGAACGGACGCGCAGCGGCACCGCCAGGGATCACCTGCATCATCGGCGTTTCAACTTCCATAAAGCCGCGGTTCACCATGAACTGGCGAATACCGGACAGAATTTGCGAACGCACTTTAAAGGTGTTACGGGATTCATCGTTAGAGATGAGATCCAAATAACGCTGACGATAGCGCGCTTCCTGATCCTGCAAGCCGTGGAATTTATCCGGCAGCGGACGCAGTGCTTTGGTCAGCAGACGCAGCTCGGTACAGTGGATAGACAGTTCGCCGGTTTTGGTTTTGAACAGCTTACCTTTCGCGCCGAGGATGTCGCCGAGGTCCCATTTTTTGAACTGCTCGTTGTAAACGCCTTCCGGCAGATCGTCACGGGCAACGTACAGCTGAATGCGACCGCCAACGTCCTGCAGGGTAACGAAAGACGCTTTACCCATAATACGGCGGGTCATCATGCGGCCAGCAACGGCAACTTCGATGTTCAGCGCTTCCAGTTCTTCGTTCTCTTTACCGTCGAATTCTGCGTGCAATTGGTCAGAGGTATGATCGCGACGGAAATCGTTCGGGAAGGCAATCCCCTGCTCGCGCAGGTTCGCCAGCTTCTCACGACGCGTTTTCAGTTCATTGTTAAGATCGACTACCGCGTCAGCGCCCTGTGCGTGTTGTTCAGACATGTTGGTTCCTCATAACCCTGCTTTCAAACTTGCTTCGATAAATTGATCCAGGCTGCCGTCCAGCACTGCCTGCGTGTTGCGGGTTTCTACCCCGGTGCGCAGATCTTTAATGCGGGAGTCATCAAGGACATAAGAACGAATCTGGCTGCCCCAGCCGATGTCGGACTTGGTGTCTTCCATCGCCTGTTTCTCGGCATTCTTCTTCTGCATCTCCAGTTCATAAAGCTTCGCTTTCATCTGCTTCATGGCCTGGTCTTTGTTCTTGTGCTGGGAACGGTCGTTCTGGCACTGGGTCACGATCCCGGTCGGGATGTGAGTAATACGCACCGCAGATTCGGTACGGTTAACGTGCTGGCCACCCGCGCCGGATGCACGATAGACGTCGATGCGCAGATCAGCTGGGTTGATTTCGATATCAATATCATCATCAACTTCCGGGTAAACAAACGCGGAGCTGAACGACGTGTGGCGACGACCGCCGGAGTCAAACGGGCTCTTACGCACCAGGCGGTGAACGCCGGTTTCTGTACGCAGCCAGCCGTAAGCGTAATCGCCGGAGATTTTGATAGTCACGGATTTAATACCCGCCACTTCACCTTCCGACTCTTCGATGATTTCAGTTTTGAAACCGCGCGATTCCGCCCAGCGCAGATACATACGCTCAAGCATGCTCGCCCAGTCCTGTGCTTCCGTACCGCCAGACCCCGCCTGAATATCGAGGTAGCAGTCGGCGCTGTCATATTCGCCAGAGAACATACGGCGGAACTCAAGCTGCGCCAGTTTTTCTTCCAGGGCATCGAGTTCAGCAACGGCTTCATTAAAGGTTTCTTCGTCGTCAGCTTCTACAGCCAGTTCCAGCAGACCAGAAACATCTTCCAGCCCCTGTTTCATTTGGTCGAGGGTGTCGACAACGGCTTCGAGGGAGGAACGCTCTTTACCCAGCGCCTGTGCGCGTTCGGGTTCGTTCCAGACATCCGGCTGTTCCAGCTCGGCGTTTACTTCTTCCAGACGCTCTTTCTTGGCGTCATAGTCAAAGATACCCCCTAAGAACGTCGGAGCGTTCCGTGAGGTCCTGAATGCGATTATTTACCGGATTAATTTCAAACATGGTCTGATTTCTTTTATTGAGCTAGTCAAAATGCGGTGATAAGAGCGGGATTGTACCGAATCCACGCTCTTTTTTATAGAGAAGATGACGCTAAATTGGCCAGATATTGTCGATGATAATTTGCAGGCTGCGGTTGCCACGAAACTCGTTGATATCGAGCTTGTACGCAAGTTGCACTTCGCGCACGCCGTTATCCGGCCAGAGGGCGGTATCGACATTAAAAGCAATACCATCCAGCAGTGGACCGCCGCCGACCGGTTCGACCATCACCTTCAAATGACGCTCGCCTACCAACCGCTGTTGCAGCAGGCGGAAATGGCCATCAAACAGTGGTTCCGGGAACATCTGCCCCCACGGGCCAGCATCACGTAGCAGCTGCGCCACTTCCATGGTCATCTCTTCAGCGCTTAACGGGCCGTCGGAGACGACTTCACCCTGTAATAATGCGGGGTCCAGCCACTCGGTAACCAGTTCGCCAAAGCGTTGCTGAAAAAGTTCGAATTTATCCTCTTCCAGCGACAGGCCTGCCGCCATCGCATGGCCGCCAAACTTGAGCATCATGCCCGGATAGAGCGTGTCTAAGCGCTCCAGCGCATCGCGCATATGCAGCCCCTGAATGGAGCGTCCAGAACCTTTTAACGTACCGTCTCCCGCTGGCGCAAACGCAATAACCGGACGGTGAAAACGCTCTTTAATCCGCGAAGCCAGAATACCGACAACCCCCTGATGCCATTCAGGATGATACATTGCCAGCCCGCCGGGCAGCGTGTCGCGACTTCGCTCCAGTTTCTCGCACAGAGTCAGCGCCTCAACCTGCATTCCCTGTTCAATCTCTTTGCGCGTCTGGTTTAGCGCATCGAGTTCATTTGCCAACACACGCGCTTCGCCGATGTTGTCGCACAGTAAAAGCGCCACTCCGACGGACATATCATCCAGTCGCCCGGCAGCATTGAGACGTGGCCCCAGCGCAAAACCTAAATCGCTGGCGGCGAGTTTTTGCGGATCGCGGTTTGCCACTTCCAGCAGCGCTTTAATCCCTGGGCGGCACTTCCCGGCGCGGATGCGACTCATCCCCTGCCAGGTCAGGATACGGTTATTCGCATCCAGCGGCACCACGTCCGCCACCGTCCCGAGCGCCACCAGATCCAGCAATTCCGCCAGATTAGGGATTGCGATGCCACGGTCATCAAACCAGCCCTGATCGCGCAAAAAAGTGCGCAGCGCCAGCATCAGATAAAATGCGACGCCTACGCCTGCCAGTGACTTCGATGGAAAGCCGCAGTCACGCAAGTTAGGGTTAATAATGGCTTCCGCCGCGGGTAACGTATCGCCCGGCAAATGGTGATCGGTAACAATAACCGGAATGCCCAGCGTGCGAGCGTGTTCAACGCCCGCGTGAGAGGAAATGCCGTTATCCACCGTCACAATCAACTGCGCACCACGGGCATGCGCTTGCTCAACCACTTCCGGACTTAAGCCATAACCGTCTTCAAAACGGTTCGGCACCAGGAAGTCGATGTTGGCGCAGCCAAGCGAACGCATCGCCAGCACGCTAAGGGCGGTACTGGTGGCGCCATCGGCGTCGAAATCTCCGACCACAATTATCCGCGTTCCTTCGCGAAAAGCGTTGTAAAGGATCTCAACGGCCTTTTCGACGCCGCTCAGTTGCTGCCAGGGCAGCATCCCTTTAACACCGCGTTCCAGTTCCTGCGCGCTACGCACGCCCCGGCTGGCGTATAAACGACGCAGCAAGGGCGGCAGATCAGCAGGCAGGTCTGCCGTTTCATCGATTTCACGGCGACGAAGTTTTATCTGTTGTTTCACGCGAATTATTTACCGCTGGTCATTTTCTGGTGTTCGTCGAGGAATTCTTTCATGTCTTTCGGCGGCTGGTAGCCCGGCACCAGAGTACCGTTGCTCAGCACAATTGCCGGAGTACCACTGACGCCAAGCTGGACGCCAAGCGCGTAATGGTTGGCAATATCCACGTCGCAACTGGCTGGCGCGACGCTTTTACCCGCCATCACATCATCAAACGCTTTGTTTTTATCTTTCGCACACCAGATGGCTTTCATTTGTTGCTCAGCCTGGCTCTCCAACCCCTGGCGCGGGAAAGCGAGATAACGCACGGTGATCCCCAGCGCGTTGTAGTCTGCCATCTGCTCATGCAGCTTGTGGCAGTAGCCACAAGTAATATCGGTGAACACGGTGATGACGTGTTTTTCCTGCGGCGCTTTATAAACAATCATATCTTTTTCAAGCGCGTTCAGTTGCTTTAACAGCATCTTATTGGTGACATTGACCGGAGCCGTGCCACTAACGTCATACATTGGCCCCTGAATGATATGTTTACCATCATCGGTGATGTACAACACACCGCTGTTAGTCAGAACTGTCTTCATGCCAGCCACGGGTGCGGGCTGAATATCGCTGCTTTTGATGCCCATTTTGGCTAACGTTTGTTGAATTGCCGCGTCATCCGCCTGAACAAAGCCTGAAAACGCCGCCAAAAAAGTAAACAACATAAAACCTTTCTTCATAAATCTTCCCGTTCTTTTCAGACATCACGCCCGTGGGTGATGCTGTTGATGAAGTTGCCGCAGACGCTCGGTAGCGACATGCGTATAAATTTGCGTGGTGGAGAGATCGCTATGGCCCAACAACATCTGCACCACGCGTAGGTCCGCACCATGATTTAACAAATGAGTGGCAAAGGCATGACGCAACACATGCGGTGACAGCTTTTCGCTATCGATACCCGCCAGCACGGCATAATGTTTAATGCGGTGCCAAAAGGTCTGGCGCGTCATCTGCTGAGCGCGCTGGCTGGGAAACAGCACGTCAATCGACACACCGTTCAATAGCCATGGTCGCCCGTGTTCCAGATAGTTTTCCAGCCAGTAGACCGCCTCTTCACCTAACGGCACAAGACGCTCTTTGTTGCCTTTACCAATGACCCGTACCACGCCCTGGCGCAGACTAATGTCGCTCATTGTCAGCCCAACCAGTTCCGAGACACGCAGCCCGGTAGCATACAGCACTTCGAGCATCGCTTTATCGCGAAGCTCCAGAGGCTGATCGACTAAAGGTGCCTGTAATAATCTTTCAACCTGCGCTTCGCTTAAATCTTTCGGCAAACGCTGGGGCAATTTCGGCGAAGCCAGATGCGCACTGGGATCGTCTTCACGAAATTTTTCGCGATAAAGATACTGGAACAATCGGCGCACTGCACTCAGCAAACGCGCTGAACTGGTGGCTTTATACCCGCCCTCCAGCCGTTCTGCCAGTAATGCCTGCAAATCGTCACTTTGTGCCGTTGCCAGCGTCAGCCCACGATGATGCAACCACTCCACCATCATTGACAGATCGCGACGGTATGCGTTCAACGTATTTTCGGCGAGATTTTTTTCCAGCCACAGGGCATCCAGAAACTGCTCGATGCGTGCCAGATCTTGTTTCACTTGCGCCCCTTATCGTTACTCGTTTGATCCATTATGCCTTATTGTGCCGTGACTAAAGCGATTCTGATACACTAGCCGCAAAAGCCACAGCAGAATCGAGAAGCTTACGTTATGAATATGGGTCTTTTTTACGGTTCCAGCACCTGTTACACCGAAATGGCGGCGGAAAAAATCCGCGATATTATCGGCCCAGAACTGGTGACCTTACATAACCTCAAGGACGACTCCCCGAAATTAATGGAGCAGTACGATGTGCTCATTCTGGGTATCCCGACCTGGGATTTTGGCGAAATCCAGGAAGACTGGGAAGCCGTCTGGGATCAGCTCGACGACCTGAATCTCGACGGTAAAATTGTTGCGTTATATGGGCTTGGCGATCAGCTGGGATACGGCGAGTGGTTCCTTGATGCGCTCGGCATGCTGCATGACAAACTCTCGACCAAAGGCGTGAAGTTCGTCGGCTACTGGCCAACGGAAGGATATGAATTTACCAGCCCGAAACCGGTGATTGCTGACGGACAGCTGTTCGTGGGTCTGGCGCTGGATGAAACTAACCAGTATGACCTTAGCGACGAGCGTATTCAGAGCTGGTGTGAGCAAATCCTTAACGAAATGGCAGAGTATTACGCCTGATGTGACTGACGGCTTTGCGCATTAGCGTTGCCGTCATGTTTACCTTTGCGTCTCTTGTTGCAACAAAATTCGCCGTAAATCCCGCCATTCGGCTTCGTCCATGCTGTCAGCTGCCAGCCATAAATGCTGCCGTTTACCGCTGTCAGAACGTAAACGCAGCATCATGCCGCTTTTAATCATCCACGGCGCTTTGACGATGCTCCACTCCTGCCCTTGCCAACGCAAACGCCCGTCCATCAACAGGCGAATCTCCCCCTGACGAGCATTAATACGCCGCTGGCTGCGAACGCAATCAAACACCACCAGCGAAAGCAACACCATCCATAACGGGGTGTAACTGAGCGGCCAGGGCATGAGTAAAATAACAGCGGCAACCAGCCCATGAATCAGCAAGGAAAGCCACTGTGCGCGCCAGGAGACGCGCAGATCAGATTGCCACAGGACCACGTTCCCGGTTCCGTGTCTGGATGAGTCGGACCATCATTTCCAGTTCTGCATCGGCCGGTTTACCGTGATTCATCAGCCAGTTGAACAGGTCCGGGTCGTCGCATTCCAGCAGACGAATAAAGATGCGTTTTTCGTCATCACTTAAGCTGTCGTACTCATGTTCGAAAAACGGCATGATTGAAATATCGAGTTCGCGCATACCACGGCGGCATGCCCAATGAATGCGGGCTTTGTTGTTAATGTCCATCTTCTTCCTGTCTCACGAAAATCCAGTACCAGGCTATTGTAACGTGTTTTTCGACTTCTTTTGCGGGAATATCGGTAAACACAATCGCGATCGCGAAATTAATCCGCAACAATTCAATGGCTTCATTTTTTTGGATGTCGCCTCGCAAAGCATATCAGAAGGCACAGATCGCGTAGTGAAAGCACTTGCATTGCCTCATAGCTCTTTTACCATTAGTCATTAATACGCCGTTTGTTACACAGGACTCCATTATGGCTTTTACACCTTTTCCTCCCCGTCAGCCTACGGCTTCTGCCCGTTTACCACTGACGCTGATGACGCTTGATGACTGGGCGCTTGCCACCATTACTGGCGCGGACAGCGAAAAATATATGCAGGGTCAGGTGACAGCAGACGTCAGCCAGGTGACAGAAGACCAGCATTTGCTCGCCGCGCATTGCGACGCCAAAGGTAAAATGTGGAGCAATTTGCGTCTGTTCCGCGACGGCGACGGCTTTGCGTGGATTGAACGCCGCAGCGTGCGTGATTCGCAGCTGACTGAACTGAAAAAATATGCGGTGTTTTCTAAAGTGACCATCGTGCCGGACGATGAACGCGTGCTGCTCGGTGTTGCCGGTTTTCAGGCACGCGCCGCGCTGGAAAACCTCTTCAGCGAAATGCCTTCGAAGGAAAAACAGGTAGTCAGAGAAGGTGCGACCACACTGCTATGGTTTGAACATCCGGCAGAACGTTTTCTGATCGTAACCGATGAAGCTACCGCTAATACTTTGACCGATAAACTGCGCGGTGAAGCGGAACTGAACAATAGCCAACAGTGGCTGGCATTAAACATTGAAGCGGGTTTCCCTGTTATTGACGCTGCTAACAGCGGGCAGTTTATCCCGCAGGCAACTAACCTTCAGGCGCTCGGCGGTATCAGTTTTAAGAAAGGCTGCTATACCGGACAAGAGATGGTGGCACGAGCTAAGTTCCGCGGAGCCAACAAACGCGCGCTCTGGTTGCTGACAGGTAGTGCCAGCCGTTTGCCGGTCGCTGGTGAAAACTTAGAGCTGAAAATGGGCGAAAACTGGCGTCGTACCGGTACGGTGCTGGCTGCGGTAAAACTGGAAGATGGTCAGGTCGTGGTTCAGGTCGTCATGAATAACGATATGGAACCGGACAGCATCTTCCGCGTGCGTGACGATGCGAATACACTGCATATCGAGCCGCTGCCGTATTCGCTGGAAGAGTAAATCGCTGTATCGCTTCGGGCATCTATTGCCGGATGCGACGCTGGCGTGTCTTATCAGGCCTGGGACTTGGTGCCTTTTTCACAAATGGGAAGCGCCCCGTAGGCCGGATAAGGCGTTCACGCCGCATCCGGCAGTTGTACTCCGATGCCTGATGCGACGCTGGCGTGTCTTATCAAACCTTCAACTTGGTGCCTTTTTCACAAGTGGGAAGCGGCCCGTAGATACTGTTACGGCCTGCAAGTTTTTTCCTGGTCCAGTCTCCCGGATTGCAGGCATGCCAGACACAGCGCCGTCAGGCGCTGTTGTTTCATCCCTTCCGCGATTTTTACGCCGCTACCGGATTATGCCGTGCCGCATCGAACGGCACCCCTGACTTCAGCACTCCATACGTCACCTGTGCCAGCTTGCGCATCATCGCGCCGAGAATCACTTTTCCTTTCTTGCCATTAGCCGCCAGACGGTCGCGGAACGCCCGTCCCCACTCAGTCTTACTGGTGGCTACCATTGCGGGCATATACAACGCCCTGCGAAGCGACACATGTCCGGCTTTACTCAACCGGCTTACCCCTCTCACACTACTGCCTGATTCATAACGGCGTGGTGTCAGACCCGCAAAAGCGGCGAACTGTCTGGCATGGGTGAAGCGGTCCTTCAGACCGATATAAGCCAGCAATACCGCAGATGTTTTCTCTCCGATACCCGGGATACTTTCCAGCAGTTTCCTGCGGTGTTTCATATCCGGATCATCGTCTGTCAGGTCTTTTATCTGCTTCTCAAGACGCTTCAGCTCTGCTTCAAGCCACAGAAGGTGAGCATCAATGCTCGGCCTCTGGACTTCCCGCGCCGTTTCAGTGCGATTCAGTTCCTGCGTGTGCATATCTGTCAGCGCCTGGTGGCGTACTACCAGGGCACGCAACGCGCGTTCAAGCGGGTGAGGCGCTTCCCAGGCCGCAGGGCGCTTCTGACGACAGAACTCTGCCAGCATGCGCGCATCAACGGTATCAGTCTTGTTACGCAGTCCTTCACTCTGAGCGAAAGCTTTACCCAGTGCAGGATTAATGACTGACACGATGTAGCCTGCATCGTAAAGGCACTCAGCGACAGGTTCCATATAGGTGCCGGTCGCCTCGATGCAGATATGCGCATGGTCAATCTTGTGGCCTTTCAGCCAGCTCACCAGCTCATCGTGCCCTTTAGTGGTGTTAGCGAATTTTTTGGTGCGATGACGACCATCAGGGCGCAACACATCGACATCCAGTTTCTCTTTAGCGGTGTCGATACCAATATAATGAAGTTCATGTTCCATAGTGAAACCAAGCTTGCAAATACGGATTACCGGGAAAACCGGTCCATGATACTGTCCGGTTTATCACTTTGGGAGAAAGGCAGTCCGCTGCATAAATCTACCGCGCAGGTTAGAACCCAAGGCCGGATACGGCATGCGGACTGCAGGCAGAGAAAACTGGCCAATTTTCTCTGCACTGGAGGGATAATACAAGGCCGGATAAGGCGTTCACGCCGCATCCGGCAGTTGTACTCCGATGCCTGATGCGACGCTGGTGCGTCTTATCAGGCCTGGGACTTGGTGCCTTTTTCACAAGTGGGAAGCGGCCCGTAGGCTGGATAAGGCGTTCACGCCGCATCCGGCAGTTGCGCTCCAATGCCTGAAGCGACACTTGTGTGTCTTTTCAGGCCGACAAAGGCACAGCCATTACGGCTGCCCAATATACAAATAGATCGCCAGGAAATGGCACACACTACCGCCGAGTACAAAGCCGTGCCAGATGGCGTGGTTGTAGGGGATGCGTTTGCAGACGTAGAAAATCACCCCAAGCGAGTAAACCACGCCGCCTACCGCCAGTAAGGTAACGCTGCCCGCCGCGAGCTTAACTGCCATTTCATAAATTACCACCAGCGACAGCCAGCCCATCGCCAGATATGTCACCAGAGATAAAATTTTGAATCGGTGCGCGATGGTCAGTTTGAACAGAATCCCCAGCAATGCCAGGCTCCAGATAACAATCATCAACCCGCGCGCTAACGGAGAATCCAGCCCCACCAGCAAAAACGGCGTGTAGGTTCCGGCTATCAACAAGTAAATAGCGCAGTGGTCAAATTTCTTCAGCCACATTTTTGCCCGTTGATGAGGAATGGCGTGATAAAGCGTCGAAGCGAGGAACAGCAGGATCATACTGCCGCCATAGAGGCTGTAACTGGTTATCGCTGTGGCACTGGCATTGAGATCCACCGCCTGAACCAGTAGCAACACCAGCCCAACGATACCAAACACCAACCCAATGCCGTGACTGATGCTGTTGGCAATTTCCTCTGCCAGCGAATATCCCTGCTTAATGAGAGGCTTCTGAACCATAACTTACTCCGGAGAAACGTACACGCACGTGAACACTTCTCCAGCGTAACTGAGAATAGTTCCAGTGAACACCTGTTAGCTAAAATAAATTCTGATTTGAGAGTAATCTCCGAAAAATCATGAAATTAAATATGAAATTTCAACTAACAGGCGTGAGTTCAACTTAAAGGCATTTAAATTCAATTACATAAAACTGTGTCTGACCGGGATAGATATCGGTAATGACCGTTTTCAGTTCAGCCAGAGTCATATTTTCCTGTTGTGCATGTTTTTCTGTGAGAGTATCCAGCGTTACGGTTGAAGTTGCGATAACTTCAATGGTGCAAAAATAGCCGTTATCTTCAAAGCGCCCGACGCGAAGCACATCGCCCGTTTTAAAGTGCGATTCAGACTCGTCGCGGATGGTGATGGTTTTACGCCCAGCCAGAATGTCATCCTGGAAACGTTGAAAAAAAGTGATGTCGTTTGGCTGCATGGTACTATTTCCTGTAAGAATTGACTCATTTGGAGCCTATGATAGTGAAAAAACTCACCTTACCGAAAGATTTCTTATGGGGCGGCGCAGTAGCCGCTCATCAGGTCGAAGGCGGCTGGAACAAAGGCGGCAAAGGGCCGAGTATTTGTGACGTACTGACTGGTGGCGCACACGGCGTGCCGCGCGAAATCACCAAAGAAGTCTTGCCGGGCAAATACTATCCGAACCATGAAGCCGTTGATTTTTATGGTCACTACAAGGAAGACATCAAACTATTTGCCGAAATGGGCTTCAAATGTTTTCGGACTTCCATCGCCTGGACACGCATTTTTCCAAAAGGCGATGAAGTTCAGCCAAACGAAGAAGGGCTGAAGTTCTACGATGATATGTTCGATGAACTGCTGAAATACAACATCGAACCGGTGATCACCCTCTCCCACTTTGAAATGCCGCTGCATCTGGTGCAGCAATACGGTAGCTGGACCAACCGTAAAGTGGTTGACTTCTTTGTGCGTTTCGCGGAAGTGGTATTTGAACGCTATAAGCACAAAGTCAAATACTGGATGACCTTCAACGAAATTAACAACCAGCGTAACTGGCGTGCGCCGCTGTTCGGTTACTGCTGCTCCGGCGTGGTGTATACCGAGCATGAAAACCCGGAAGAGACGATGTATCAGGTGCTGCATCATCAGTTTGTCGCCAGCGCCCTGGCGGTGAAAGCCGCGCATCGCATCAACCCGGACATGAAAGTCGGTTGTATGCTGGCGATGGTGCCGCTCTATCCTTACTCCTGTAACCCGGACGATGTGATGTTCGCTCAGGAGTCGATGCGCGAGCGCTACGTCTTTACCGATGTGCAGCTGCGTGGCTATTACCCGTCCTATGTATTGAACGAGTGGGAGCGTCGCGGATTTAACATCAAAATGGAAGACGGCGATCTGGATGTACTGCGTGAAGGCACCTGCGATTATCTTGGTTTCAGCTATTACATGACCAACGCAGTGAAGGCCGAAGGCGGCACCGGCGATGCGATCTCTGGTTTTGAAGGCAGCGTACCGAACCCGTATGTTAAAGCATCTGACTGGGGCTGGCAGATTGATCCTGTGGGTCTGCGTTACGCACTTTGCGAACTGTATGAGCGTTATCAGAAGCCGCTGTTTATTGTCGAAAACGGTTTTGGCGCTTACGACAAAGTGGAAGAAGACGGCAGCATCAACGACGACTACCGCATTGATTACCTGCGCGCCCATATTGAAGAGATGAAAAAAGCGGTGACTTACGATGGCGTAGATCTGATGGGCTACACCCCGTGGGGCTGCATCGACTGTGTGTCGTTCACCACCGGACAGTACAGCAAACGCTACGGCTTTATCTATGTGAATAAACATGACGACGGTACTGGCGATATGTCGCGTTCACGTAAGAAGAGCTTTAACTGGTACAAAGAGGTAATTGCCAGCAACGGCGAGAAGCTTTAAGTCGATGAAGTACCGGATGCAATACTCGTTGCATCCGGTCAGATAACTTTCCTGTTTTATTTTCCACCCGCCAAATCGATAAAACTTCCCGTGACATAAGAGGCTTTATCACTTAACAGCCAGACGATGGCCTGCGCGACCTCCTCCGCCTGTCCACCGCGTTGCATGGGGATGTTCGACTTGACGCGATCTACGCGTCCGGGTTCACCGCCGCTGGCGTGCATTTCGGTATAAATAAACCCTGGCCGCACGCCGTTAACGCGGATCCCCTGCGCGGCAACTTCCAGCGATAGTCCGGTGGTTAACGTATCAATCGCCCCTTTCGATGCCGCGTAATCAACATATTCCCCCGGCGAACCCAACCGTGAGGCTACCGAAGAGACATTGACGATAGCGCCGCCACTGCCACCATTTTTAAACGCCATGCGTTTTACCGCCTCGCGGCAGCAGAGAAAATATCCCGTTACGTTGGTAGAAAGTACCCGGTTGATTCGCTCTGCGGTAAGGTTTTCTACGGTGCACTGGGTAAACAAGATCCCGGCGTTATTGACCAGCGCGGCTAGCGGTTCATCGTGCTGATCGATTGCTGTAAACATCGCGACGACCTGGTTTTCGTCGCTGATATCCGCCTGGAGTGCAAATGCCTTGCCACCGGCTTGCGTGATTAAGTTCACCACTTCCTGCGCCGCGTGGAGGTTTTGTTGATAATTAACCGCCACCGTATACCCTTCTTGCGCCAACAGTAATGCAGTTGCCCGCCCGATGCCGCGACTGCCACCGGTCACAAGTGCTGTAGCCATTTGTTTTTCCCAAAAAATAAAGGCGCCAAAGCGCCTTTCAAATTATTGATGACAAAGTACTTTTATTATGCCGGATGCGGCGTGAACGCCTTATCCTGCCTACAAGATCGTGCAAATTCAATACATTGCACAGACTATGTAGGCCTGATAAACGAAGTGCATCAGGCAATGTTGAGTTTGACATCAGTGTCAAAGGCGCCGAAGCGCCTTTAGAAGAGAGTCGAATCAGTAAATTACTGGTATTCGCTAATCGGTACGCAGGAGCAGAACAGGTGACGGTCGCCGTAAACATCATCCAGACGTTTCACCGTCGGCCAGTATTTGTCTGCCACACCTGCCGGGAATACTGCAACTTCACGACTGTACGGATGCGCCCACTCGGCGACCAGTTCGCTCTGAATGTGCGGCGCGTTCACCAGCGGGTTATCTTCCAGCGACCAGACACCTGCTTTCACCTGGTCAATTTCTGCGCGGATAGCCAGCATCGCGTCGATAAAGCGATCCAGTTCCACTTTGCTTTCAGATTCAGTCGGTTCAACCATCAGCGTACCCGCCACCGGGAACGACATCGTCGGCGCGTGGAAACCGTAGTCGATCAGGCGCTTGGCAATATCCAGCTCGCTGATGCCGGTTTCTTCTTTCAGCGGGCGAATATCGAGAATACATTCATGCGCCACGCGACCGTCGCGACCGGTATACAGCACCGGGAAGGCATCCTGCAGGCGGCTGGCAATATAGTTGGCGTTGAGGATTGCCACCTGACTTGCTTTTTTCAGCCCTTCTGCGCCCATCATGCGGATGTACATCCAGCTGATTGGCAGGATAGAGGCGCTACCGAACGGTGCCGCAGAAACCGCGCCCTGACGGGTTAACATGCCTTCGATTTGCACCACGCTATGACCCGGTACAAACGGTGCCAAATGCGCTTTCACGCCGATCGGTCCCATACCCGGACCACCACCGCCGTGCGGAATGCAGAAAGTTTTATGCAGGTTGAGGTGCGAAACGTCTGCGCCAATAAAGCCCGGCGAGGTGATGCCAACCTGAGCATTCATGTTCGCACCATCAAGGTAAACCTGACCGCCGAACTGATGCACGACTTCACACACTTCACGGATCGTTTCTTCATACACGCCGTGGGTGGACGGATAGGTCACCATGATACAGGAGAGGTTATCGCCCGCCTGTTCCGCTTTCGCGCGCAGATCAGCCAGATCGATGTTGCCGTTTTTATCACACGCCACAACCACCACCTGCATTCCTGCCATATGTGCAGAAGCGGGGTTAGTTCCGTGCGCAGAAGCCGGGATCAGGCAGATATCGCGATGCCCTTCGTTGCGGCTTTCATGATAATGACGAATCGCCAGCAGGCCCGCGTATTCGCCCTGTGCGCCAGAGTTCGGCTGCATACAGACGGCGTCGTAACCGGTCAATTTCACCAGCCAGTCAGCCAGCTGCGCGATCATCTGCTGATAACCTTCGGCCTGCTCGGGCGGGCAGAACGGGTGCAGTTCGGCAAATTCCGGCCAGGTGATTGGGATCATCTCGGCGGCGGCGTTCAGTTTCATGGTGCAGGAACCCAGCGGGATCATCGCCTGATTCAGCGCCAGATCTTTACGCTCCAGCGAGTGCATATAGCGCATCATTTCGGTTTCGCTATGGTAGCGATTAAACACCGGATGGGTGAGGATTTCGTCATCACGCAGCATCGCAGGTTGAATAGAGCGGCTGTCGTGAGCCACGTCTTTGTCCAGCGTGTCGATGTCCAGCCCGTGGTTATCGCCCAGCAGCACGCTGAAAAGCTGCATCACGTTTTCGCGCGTGGTTGTTTCATCAAGGGTGATCCCAACCGCGTTCAGAATATCGCTACGCAGGTTGATTTCAGCCGCTTCGGCACGCGCCAGGACGCCCGCTTTGTCGGCCACTTCCACACACAAAGTGTCGAAATAGTGCACATGGCGCAGCTTCAGACCTTTTTGTTGCAGGCCCGCCGCCAGGATATCGGTCAAACGGTGAATGCGGTTAGCGATACGTTTCAGGCCAACCGGACCGTGATAAACGGCATACAGGCTGGCGATGTTTGCCAGCAGTACCTGTGAAGTACAAATGTTGGAGTTCGCTTTCTCACGGCGGATATGTTGCTCGCGAGTCTGCATCGCCATGCGCAGAGCGGTATTGCCCACGGCATCTTTCGATACACCGATAATACGGCCCGGCATGGAGCGTTTGTATTCATCTTTCGCCGCAAAGAATGCCGCGTGTGGGCCACCGTAGCCCATCGGCACGCCAAAACGTTGCGCCGAACCAAAGACAATATCTGCGCCCTGTTTACCCGGCGCAGTTAACAGCACCAGCGCCATAATATCGGCGGCGACGCTGACCACAATTTTGCGTGATTTCAGTTCGCTGATAAGCGCAGTGTAGTCGTGGATTTCGCCCGTCGTACCCACCTGCTGTAACAGCACGCCGAACACTTCCTGGTGATCGAGAACTTTTTGCGCGTCATCGACAATCACTTCAAAACCAAAGGTTTCGGCACGGGTGCGAACCACATCCAGCGTTTGCGGATGAACGTCAGAAGCAACAAAGAAGCGGTTGGCATTTTTCAGTTTGCTGACGCGTTTCGCCATCGCCATTGCTTCGGCGGCAGCGGTGGCTTCGTCAAGAAGAGAAGCCGAAGCCATATCCAGCCCGGTTAAATCCAGCGTTACCTGCTGGAAGTTGAGCAGCGCTTCGAGGCGGCCCTGGGAGACTTCAGGTTGATACGGAGTATACGCGGTATACCAGCCCGGATTTTCCAGCATGTTACGCAGAATAACCGGCGGCAACTGCACGGCGGTGTAACCCATGCCAATGTAAGACGTGAAGCGTTTATTGCGACTGGCAATAGCCTTGAGTTCCGCCAGCGCGGCGTATTCGGTCGCCGGTGCGCCAACCTGCGGCGGAGTCGCAAGCTGAATATCTTTCGGCACAATCTGGCCGGTCAGCGCGTTTAACGATTGTGCACCAACGGCATTCAGCATTTCTTGCTGTTGCGCGGCGTCCGGTCCGATATGGCGTTCAATAAAAGCGCCGCTGTTTTCAAGCTGGCTTAACGTCTGTGTCATGAGCGATGGTTCCTGAAACGTGCAGTGAATTGTGAACCTCTCTCCTTGCGAAGAGAGTGAGGGTGAGGCGTAACTTTCCCTCACCCTGATCCTCTCCCGCAGAAGAGGATTAAAGCCGTTACTCGTTTTCTAACAATGCTTCGTATGCGGTTGCATCCAGCAGTGATTCCAGTTCGCTTTCATCGCTGGCTTTGATTTTAAAGATCCAGCCGCCTGCATACGGTTCGCTGTTCACCAGTTCCGGGGAATCGCTCAGCGCGTCGTTTACCGCCACGATTTCACCGCTTACTGGCGCATAAATGTCTGACGCCGCTTTTACTGATTCGGCAACCGCGCAGTCATCGCCCGCGCTAACCGTTGCGCCGACTTCCGGCAGGTCAACAAACACCATATCGCCCAACAACTCCTGAGCGTGTTCGGTGATGCCAACGGTGTAAGTGCCGTCGGCTTCTTTACGCAGCCATTCGTGTTCTTTGCTGTATTTCAGTTCTGCTGGTACGTTGCTCATCAATCAATCTCCAAAAAAGTAATCACGCGACGGCTTTGCCGTTACGCACAAAAACAGGTTTCGTCACTTTAACCGGCATTTCACGGTTGCGAATTTGCACAATCGCTGTTTCACCAATACCTTCCGGCACGCGCGCCAGCGCAATGCTGTAACCCAGCGTCGGGGAGAAAGTACCGCTGGTGATAATGCCTTCATGCTGGTTGCCCTGCGCATCGGTAAAACGTACCGGCAGTTCATTACGCAGCACGCCTTTTTCGGTCATCACCAGACCAACCAGTTTTTCTGTGCCATGTTCACGCTGCGCTTCCAGAGCTTCACGACCGATAAAGTCACGATCTGCCGGTTCCCAGGCGATAGTCCAGCCCATGTTGGCGACTAAAGGAGAAATGGTTTCGTCCATCTCCTGACTATACAAATTCATGCCCGCTTCCAGACGCAGCGTGTCACGCGCGCCCAGGCCGCATGGCTTAACGCCCGCTTCCACCAGCGCGCGCCAGAAATCGGCCGCTTTTTCATTGGGCAGCGCAATTTCATAACCCGCTTCACCGGTATAACCGGTGGTGGCAATAAACAGATCGCCCGCCTGCACGCCAAAGAACGGTTTCATCCCTTCCACTGCCTGACGCTGGGCATCATTAAACAGTGTGGCAGCTTTTGCCTGCGCATTCGGCCCTTGTACGGCAATCATGGAAAGGTCATCACGAACGGTAATTTCGATGCCGAAAGGTTCAGCGTGTTGGGTAATCCAGGAGAGGTCTTTTTCGCGGGTGGCGGAGTTAACAACGAGGCGGAAGAAATCTTCAGTGAAGTAGTAGACGATGAGGTCATCTATCACACCGCCAGAGGCATTCAGCATCCCCGAGTAAAGGGCTTTGCCGCTTTTGGTGAGCTTCGCCACATCGTTCGCCAGCAGATAACGCAGAAACTCCCGGGTGCGGCTGCCGCGGAGATCGACGATGGTCATATGCGACACATCAAACATTCCGGCATCGGTACGTACCGCATGATGTTCGTCGATTTGCGAACCGTAATGCAGCGGCATCATCCAGCCGTGGAAATCCACCATGCGAGCGCCGCAAAGCGTGTGTTGTTCGTACAAAGGAGTCTGTTGTGCCATCTTGTCCTCATTGAATAAGCGGGGCTGACAACTTTTCGCGGTGAAATTGTCACCACGAAACCCAGCACTGGAGCCACTCCCGGTCCCCAACGCAATCGTTCTCTTTTCCCTGAACTTACCACCGAAACAGACGGTTAACCATAAGGAAAAATTGATCATCACATTAGCTTATGGTTAAAAACCGCAAAAATGACAACAGGACAAAAAACCAAATAACACGATACCAGCAAACAAACATAACGAATTAATAAAACAGTTTTGAATAAAGCGATATTAAGAACTAAAAAATTGTCAAAAATCACTAAATCAAAAATTAACGACATTAGAAAATATAATGCGAAATTGCAGGTGAAATTAGTTTATTTCAAATGAGGAAAATCTCCCGGCGAAAAAACCGGGAGATGAAAGTGTGATGGGTATCAAATAAACAACAGAGGAGAAATTTTTAACGCAGCCATTCAGGCAAATCGTTTAATCCCATTGCCTGGCGGATAAGTTGTGGTTTAACGCCAGGAAGCGTGTCGGCCAGTTTCAGACCAATATCACGCAGCAGTTTTTTCGCCGGATTGGTACCGGAAAACAGATCGCGAAAGCCCTGCATACCTGCCAGCATCAGCGCTGCGCTGTGCTTACGGCTACGCTCATAGCGACGCAGGTAAATGTACTGCCCGATGTCTTTACCCTGACGGTGCAACCGTTTCAGTTCAGCAATCAGCTCTGCAGCATCCATAAAGCCGAGATTTACCCCCTGCCCCGCCAGCGGGTGAATGGTATGCGCGGCGTCGCCCACCAGCGCCAGACGGTGCGCGGCAAACTGGCGCGCATAACGCCCCGTCAGTGGGAACACCTGACGCGCGCTCTCAACCTTGCATAAGCCCAGGCGATTATCAAAAGCGATATTTAACGCGCGATTAAATTCGTCTTCCCCTGCCTGCTGCATCCGCTGCGCTTCCTCTGGCGACAGTGACCAGACAATCGAGCAAAGATGCGGATCGCTAAGCGGTAAAAAGGCCAGAATGCCTTCGCCATGGAAAACCTGCCGCGCCACCGCATCATGCGGTTCTTCCGTGCGAATGGTCGCCACCAGCGCGTGATGCTGATAATCCCAGAAAGTCAGCGGAATATCGGCCTTGTTGCGCAACCAGGAATTAGCGCCGTCCGCACCAATTACCAGACGCGCCGTTAACATGCTGCCATCTTTCAGCGTCAGGAAGGTTTCGTTTTCCCCCCAGGCGACCTGCTGTAATTCTGCGGGGGCCAGCAGGGTGATATCTGATGACTGCTGTGCTTTGTTCCACAGCGAGTAATGAATCACTGAGTTTTCAACGATATGCCCAAGATGGCTATAGCCCATGCTTTGATCGTCAAACGAGATGTGACCAAAACTGTCTTTATCCCACACTTCCATACCGTGATAACAGCTGGCTCGGCGAGAGAGGATGTCCTGCCAGACGCCAAGACGGGTGAGTAATTTTTCGCTGGCGGCATTGATAGCCGAAACGCGCAGTTGTGGTGGTGCATCCGCCGCCAGAGGTTCCGGTACGCGCTGCTCCAGTACGGCAACGCGTAAGCCGCTCCCCTGTAAGCCGCAGGCAACCGCCAGCCCCACCATGCCGCCGCCAACAATGGCTACATCAACACTTTGCATTGTTTATTCCTTAAAACCGCCTTCAACGCGCCACCCAACCGAGGGTGCGCTGCGCCAGCACATCGCGTGCCGGGGTGAATAATTCCATCGTCATCAGTCCGATGTTGCGCCCGACAACCAGCGGCGCCCAACGGTTGGCAAAAAGATGTACCAGACTGTCCGTGACGCCGATGGTTGCTTCGCGATCGCTCTGTCGACGCTGCTGATAACGGCATAATACGCCGTAATCACCAATGTCTTCTGCGCGCTCCTGCGCCTGGGTCAGGGTTTCCGCAAGGCTCATCACATCACGCATACCGAGGTTAAATCCTTGCCCGGCAATCGGGTGCAGGGTTTGCGCCGCATTGCCCACCAGCACGGTGCGATGGGTAATCGGTCTGGCGGCGCGGGTTAACGCCAGCGGATAAGCACTGCGTTTACCGGCGTGGGTAATTTGCCCCAGTCGCCAGCCAAAGGCAGACTGGAGTTCACTGCAAAACTTCTCGTCGCTCCACGCCAACACTTCTTCGCGCCGTTCCAGTGGATGACACCAGACCAGCGAACAGCGTCCTTCAGACATCGGCAACATCGCCAGTGGACCATGTTGCGTAAAGCGTTCAAAAGCGCGGCCTTCGTGCGCAACGGAAGTCGCAACGTTCGCAATCACAGCCAGTTGTTCGTAGGGCTCCTGCTGCCAGTCAACGCCGCACACAGTGGCTAACGCTGAATGGGTGCCATCAGCGGCTATCAGCACGCGGCCCGTCAGCGTCTCGCCACTCTCCAGCGTCACTTCAACGTTAGCTGGGGTACGAACAACATTAGCAATGCGATCCGGGCAATGCACCGTTACGCCAGGCGCTTTGCGCAACAGCGAAAACAGCCGCTGCCCGACATTATGCAATTCGACAACCTGCCCCAGCGCCGCCAGTTGGTAATCTTCTGCGGCGAGGGTGACGAATCCGGCATGACCGCGATCACTGACATGCACGGTGGTGATGGCGGTTGCGCAATCAGCCAGAGATTGCCAGACGCCAATGCGCGCCAGTTGCTGGCAGGTACCCGCCGCCAGCGCAATCGCTCGCCCATCAAAGCCCGGATGAGCATGTGACTCTGGCGCGGTCGCTTCAATCAAATGTACCGGCAGCGCCCCGTGACTTAACCGGGAAATAGCCAGCGCCAGCGTCGCGCCCGCCATGCCGCCACCGACGATGATTACGCTCATTGCTTTCTCGCAGCTGCCATCAACGCTTCAATTTCTTCCGGCTTTTTCACCACGCTGGCGGTGAGGTTTTCGTTGCCGTTTTCGGTAATCACAATGTCGTCTTCAATACGAATGCCGATCCCTCGATATTGTTCTGGTACATCCGCATCCGGCGCAATATACAGACCAGGCTCTACGGTCAGCACCATACCCGGTTCAAGAATGCGCGAGCGCTCCTGGCCATAAACGCCCACATCATGGACATCCAGTCCTAACCAGTGGCTAAGGCCATGCATAAAGAAAGGACGATGGGCGTTCTGAGCGATCAGTTCATCGACTTCACCTTTGAGGATGCCGAGTTTTACCAGGCCGCTAACCATGATACGCACAACTTCCCCGGTGACTTCCTGAATGGAGGTTCCCGGACGATACAGGCGCAGGCTGGTTTCAAGAGATTCCAGCACAATGTCGTAGATTTCACGCTGGGCCTGGGTGAATTTGCCATTGACCGGGAAGGTACGGGTGATATCGCCCGCGTAACCTTTATATTCACAACCTGCGTCAATCAACACCAGGTCGCCGTCGCGCAGTTCACACTCGTTTTCGGTGTAATGCAGAATGCAGCCGTTTTCACCGCTGCCGACAATGGTGTTATAGGAAGGATAGCGCGCACCGTGGCGGTTGAATTCGTGGTGAATTTCGCCTTCCAGATGGTACTCGAACATCCCCGGACGGCATTTTTCCATCGCCCGGGTATGCGCCAGTGCGGTGATTTCACCCGCGCGGCGAAGTACGGCAATCTCTTCCGGCGATTTGAACAGGCGCATTTCATGAACAATGGGACGCCAGTCGATCATCGTTGCTGGCGCGGTGAGATTTTGCCGCGAGCCTTTACGCAGTTTTTCCAGCGCACTATTCACGATTTCATCAGCATATGCATATTCGCCCTGGGCGTGGTAAACCACATCCAGACCATTAAGTAGTTGATAAAGTTGCTGATTGATTTCGCTGAACGCCAGAGCGCGATCAACGGCCAGTTTCTCTGGCGCGGCATCCTGACCTAAACGACGGCCAAACCAGATCTCCGCTGTCAGGTCACGCACGCGGTTAAACAAAACGCTGTGGTTATGAGTGTCATCGCTTTTAATCAGCACCAGCACCGCTTCCGGTTCATTAAAGCCGGTGAAGTACCAGAAGTCGCTGTTCTGACGATAGGGGTATTCGCTGTCGGCGCTACGGGTCACTTCTGGTGCCGCAAAAATCAGCGCGGCGCTGCCGGGTTGCATTTGCTCCACCAGGGCCTGACGGCGGCGCTGAAATTCCTGCTGAGATATCTCACTCATAACACTCTCCTTACGTTTTTTGTTTTTAGTGTAGAGTTGGTTTTTGTACTTCTGGTGCGGTTGGTTGCGGATGAGTAAAGGTGTCGTGGCATAACAGCGCGGCAACACGGACGTACTCGATGATCTCTTCAAGCGACATTTCCAGCTCTTCTTGATCTTCGTCTTCGTCGTAGCCCAGTTGCGCGATGTTACGCAGATCGTCAATGGCTTCGCCAGTTTCACCGGTCACTTTATCCAGCTTCGGCTGAGTGACGCCAAGACCGAGCAGGAAGTGATTTACCCAGCCTGCCAACGCATCAGCGCGATCGAAAACGCTAACGTCATCGCCATCAGGCAGATAAAGCTGAAAAAGGAAGCCGTCATCTTGCAAGGCATCACTGGTGGCAGAGTGCATTTTGCGCAATGCCTGGGCAAGTTCATGCCCGAAAGCCATACCTTCGTTCGTCAGGTCGTGAAGCAGCGGCAGCCAGGAGCTGTCATCATTACCGCCACATATCATCCCACTGATTAAACCATGCATCTCAGCAGGGGTCAGACCTGTCCCTTGTTGGTTCAGATACTGGTTCATTTCATTGTAACCAGGCATTTCGTTCTGTATTGACATAAGCATTCGGCATCAAAGGGAGGAAGATTCATGATATGCTATCACTTTGGACCCTGGTGGACCAGAAAAGGGCTTGTCTCATTGCACCAGGGTAGCTATAGTTTCGCCCCTTCGCAGACCAAAGGTCTGAAGGCGAAGGCAGCGCAGTCAATCAGCAGGAAGGTGGCATGTCTGCACAACCCGTCGATATCCAAATTTTTGGCCGTTCACTGCGTGTGAACTGCCCGCCTGACCAAAGGGATGCGTTGAATCAGGCTGCGGACGATCTGAACCAACGGTTGCAAGATCTGAAAGAACGCACTAGAGTCACAAATACTGAACAGTTGGTCTTCATTGCCGCATTGAATATCAGCTATGAGTTAGCGCAAGAAAAAGCGAAGACTCGTGACTACGCGGCAAGTATGGAACAGCGTATTCGGATGCTGCAACAGACCATAGAACAAGCGTTACTTGAACAAGGTCGCATCACCGAAAAAACGAACCAAAACTTTGAATGACACTTTCCGGTTTACTGTGGTAGAGTAACCGTGAAGACAAAATTTCTCTGAGATGTTCGCAAGCGGGCCAGTCCCCTGAGCCGATATTTCATACCACAAGAATGTGGCGCTCCGTGGTTGGTGAGCATGCTCGGTCCGTCCGAGAAGCCTTAAAACTGCGACGACACATTCACCTTGAACCAAGGGTTCAAGGGTTACAGCCTGCGGCGGCATCTCGGAGATTCCCTTCTTATCTGGCACCAGCCATGACACAACTACCAGAACTCCCACTGACATTATCCCGACAAGAAATCCGTAAAATGATTCGGCAGCGTCGTCGTGCGTTAACGCCGGAGCAACAGCTGGAAATGGGTCAAAAAGCCGCTGCCCGGATGATGACTTATCCCCCGGTGGTGATGGCACATACGGTCGCTGTATTTCTCTCTTTTGATGGCGAACTCGACACCCAGCCGCTCATAGAACAACTCTGGCGCGCAGGTAAGCGCGTGTATCTTCCAGTTTTACATCCCTTTAGTGCCGGTAATTTACTGTTCCTGAATTACCATCCTAAGAGTGAACTGGTGATGAACAGGTTGAAGATCCACGAGCCAAAACTGGACGTGCGTGACGTGCTACCCCTTTCCCGATTAGACGTCCTGATAACGCCGCTGGTCGCCTTTGATGAGTTCGGTCAACGCCTCGGAATGGGCGGTGGATTTTATGATCGGACATTGCAAAACTGGCAGCACTACAACATGCAGCCAGTAGGTTATGCCCATGATTGCCAGTTGGTGGAAAAACTCCCCGTAGAAGAATGGGACGTCCCGCTGCCTGCGGTGGTTACGCCATCGAAAATCTGGGAGTGGTGAGGGCGACACACCTGCATCGCCCTGATTGACATCGTTGATTCTTTGACCTAATTTAGTGAGTAAGGGTAAGGGAGGATTGCTCCTCCCCTGAGACTGACTGTTAATAAGCTGGGAAACTTATGAGTAACAGTACAATCAGTATGATGACAAGTCGCATCATAACCCTTCTCCTTTAAGCCCTCGCTTCGGTGAGGGCTTTACCGTTACAGCCCTGTGCTGCCCCGCCATCGTAAATCCTCTTTGAATAAACACAACGCATTGATCTGGCTTTAATTTATTTCTTCGAGCAGGCTCGCAAAGGCGATTACACAGCGATGCAAATGCCGTAATTAGCGCGGTAAAAGAGATAAAAAAACGGGCAAAGTCAGTGACCTGCCCGTTGATTGTCAGAGAAGGGGGATTAGTACAGCAGACGGGCGCGAACAGTACCCGGAATAGCTTTCATGGCCTGTAACGCTTTTTCAGCAACGTCTTCGTCAGCTTCAATATCAATAACTACGTAACCCATTTGCGCAGAGGTTTGCAGATACTGGGCAGCGATGTTAACGCCCTGCTCGGCAAATATTTTGTTCAGCGCAGTCAGCACGCCCGGACGGTTTTCGTGGATGTGCATCAGACGGCGACCACCATGCAGCGGCAGTGAGACTTCCGGGAAGTTCACCGCAGAGAGTGTGGAGCCATTGTCAGAGTACTTGATTAATTTGCCCGCAACTTCCAGGCCGATATTCTCCTGCGCTTCCTGAGTCGAACCGCCAATGTGTGGCGTCAGCAGAACATTGTCGAATTCGCACAGCGGAGAGGTAAATGGATCGCTGTTAGTCGCCGGTTCCGTCGGGAACACGTCGATTGCGGCCCCTGCCAGATGTTTGCTCGCCAGAGCGTCACACAGCGCCGGAATATCAACCACCGTTCCGCGCGAAGCGTTAATCAGTAGCGAGCCCGGCTTCATCAGCGAGATCTCTTTCGCGCCCATCATATTTTTGGTAGAGGCATTCTCTGGCACATGCAGACTCACTACATCGCTCATATTCAGCAGGTCAGAAAGATGCTGTACCTGAGTGGCGTTGCCCAGCGGCAGTTTGTTTTCAATATCATAAAAGTAAACATACATTCCCAGCGATTCAGCCAGAATGCCCAATTGCGTACCAATATGACCGTAGCCGATGATACCCAGCTTTTTGCCGCGCGCTTCAAAAGAGCCTGCGGCCAGCTTGTTCCATACGCCACGGTGCGCTTTGGCGTTGGCTTCCGGCACTCCGCGTAATAGCAGCAGAAGTTCGCCAATCACCAGCTCAGCAACGGAACGCGTATTTGAAAACGGGGCATTAAATACCGGGATCCCGCGTTTTGCCGCAGCATTCAAATCAACCTGGTTGGTCCCAATGCAGAAACAGCCAATAGCGACCAGTTTTTCAGCAGCATTGATCACGTCTTCGGTCAGATGGGTACGGGATCGCAAGCCGATGAAGTGGGCATCGCGGATGGATTCTTTTAATTGTTCATCATCCAGCGCGCCTTTGTGAAATTCGATGTTGGTGTAACCTGCCGCGCGAAGGCTTTCGAGCGCCTTTTGATGCACGCCTTCTACCAGCAGAAACTTAATCTTGTCTTTCTCCAGCGATACCTTTGCCATTTACCCAATCCTGTCTTTGAAATGTTGTGTGCGGATTTGCGTCCGCCTTTCAACATATCAAAAAATAATATTGCGGCAATATGAACGTTTGCGTCGCGATGTTGAGGAAATATCACGCAAAGGTATTTCTTGGATGAATATGCTGGTTTAGAGGATTTATTTAGAGCAATCGACAATAGCCCGGTAAAAACGTGACACATGTCACCAAATTTAACGAAGAGAATTTTTTTAACGGGGGAGGTTCCCCCGTCAGATCATTTCACAATGGTTTTGACACCGTCAGGTGTGCCAATCAGCGCAACGTCCGCGCCACGGTTAGCAAACAAGCCAACGGTCACCACGCCAGGAATCGCATTTATAGCGTTTTCCATCGCGATCGGGTCAAGGATTTCCATGCCATGGACGTCGAGGATCACGTTGCCATTATCGGTCACCACGCCCTGACGGTATTCCGGACGACCGCCCAGTTTCACCAGCTGGCGGGCCACTGCACTACGTGCCATCGGGATAACTTCTACTGGCAGCGGGAATTTGCCCAGAATATCAACCTGCTTGGAAGCATCTGCAATACAGATAAATTTTTCCGCAACCGAAGCAATGATTTTTTCACGGGTCAGCGCCGCGCCGCCGCCTTTGATCATTTGCATGTGGCCGTTGATTTCATCTGCGCCATCAACGTAGATGCCAAGGCTGTCGACTTCGTTGAGATCAAAAACGTGAATGCCGAGGCTTTTCAGTTTTTCAGTGGAAGCATCTGAACTGGAAACGGCCCCTTCAATCTGGCCTTTCATTGTACCGAGCGCGTCAATAAAGTGTGCGGCGGTGGAACCTGTACCTACACCAACAATGGTGCCGGGCTGAACATACTGAAGTGCCGCCCATCCTACTGCTTTTTTCAATTCATCCTGCGTCATGATCGTTTCGCCTGTGGTATGAAATTTCACACGCATTATATACAAAAAAAGCGATTCAGACCCCGTTGGCAAGCCGCGTGGTTAACTCATCCATAAAATAACGGGCAATGTTGCTCTTCAGGAAAAAGATAGACAAGGGGCCTGATATTCAGCTCCACTGCATAAACCGTTGCACCAACTCTCCGTTCTCCCGCGCAGACGCAATGGGATTATTGGCCAATAAACCAACCTTTACAACACACGGCCCAGGTACTTCACAAAGGCTTAGAAAGCACGGTATTGCCAACCAAAATGTCCACTATGACCGCTTTTGTATGCGTTAAATACTCTGTAACCAAAGCAAAATTATGTCATAGTTCGGCATGAGAATATTTGAGGAGCAGGTTAGAGAAATGAAACGCCCGGACTACAGGACATTACAGGCACTGGATGCGGTGATACGTGAACGAGGATTTGAGCGCGCGGCACAAAAGTTGTGCATTACGCAATCAGCCGTCTCACAGCGCATTAAGCAACTGGAAAATATGTTCGGGCAGCCGCTGTTGGTGCGAACAGTTCCCCCGCGCCCGACAGAACAAGGGCAAAAATTACTGGCACTGCTTCGCCAGGTCGAGCTGCTGGAAGAAGAGTGGCTGGGCGATGAACAAACCGGTTCCACCCCACTACTGCTCTCGCTGGCAGTCAACGCCGACAGTCTGGCAACCTGGTTGCTTCCGGCACTGGCTCCTGTACTGGCTGATTCGCCTATTCGTCTGAACTTACAGGTAGAAGATGAAACTCGCACCCAGGAGCGTCTGCGCCGAGGTGAAGTGGTCGGCGCGGTGAGTATTCAACATCAGGCGCTGCCTAGTTGCCTGGTCGATAAACTTGGCGCGCTCGACTATCTGTTCGTCAGCTCCAAACCGTTTGCCGAGAAATACTTCCCCAACGGAGTAAGCCGCTCTGCGCTGCTCAAAGCACCAGTAGTCGCGTTTGACCATCTTGACGATATGCACCAGGCATTTTTGCAGCAAAACTTCGATCTGCCGCCAGGTAGCGTACCGTGCCATATCGTTAACTCGTCCGAAGCCTTCGTGCAGCTCGCTCGCCAGGGTACAACCTGCTGTATGATCCCACACCTGCAAATTGAAAAAGAATTGGCCAGCGGAGAGTTGATTGATCTGACGCCCGGGCTATTCCAACGGCGAATGCTCTACTGGCATCGCTTTGCCCCAGAAAGCCGCATGATGCGTAAAGTCACTGATGCTTTGCTCGACTATGGTCACAAAGTGCTTCGTCAGGATTAATCAATCAGTTAACGCCTGGTAGCACATATCAGGCGTTTTTCTTTTTTTCTTTTTTATTCTTTGAATAACGTCACAAAACAGACAAATCTCACACGGCAAAAAACGACGCCCCATTCCATTTTTTTTGCTGGCGACAAACCCGTATAAAAAGCTCACCGTAAGCGCAAACACCCTCATTTTTATTGCGTTTTATGGAGCAAATAATGTCAAACGTGCAAGAGTGGCAACAGCTTGCCAACAAGGAGTTGAGCCGTCGGGAGAAAACCGTCGACTCACTGGTTCAGCAAACGGCGGAAGGGATCGCCATCAAGCCACTGTATACCGAAGCCGATCTCGACAATCTGGAAGTGACCGGTACCCTTCCTGGCTTGCCGCCCTATGTTCGTGGTCCCCGCGCCACCATGTATACCGCCCAACCGTGGACCATCCGTCAGTATGCCGGTTTCTCGACCGCCAAAGAGTCCAACGCTTTTTATCGCCGTAACCTGGCTGCCGGGCAAAAAGGTCTTTCCGTGGCGTTTGACCTTGCCACCCACCGTGGCTACGACTCCGATAACCCGCGCGTGGCGGGCGATGTTGGCAAAGCGGGCGTCGCTATCGACACCGTAGAAGATATGAAGGTGCTCTTCGACCAAATACCGCTGGATAAAATGTCAGTTTCGATGACCATGAACGGCGCAGTCCTGCCAGTGCTGGCCTTTTATATCGTGGCGGCAGAAGAGCAAGGCGTTCCCCCCGATAAACTGACGGGTACAATTCAGAACGATATCCTCAAAGAGTACCTCTGCCGCAATACCTATATTTACCCACCGAAACCTTCTATGCGCATTATCGCTGACATTATCGCCTGGTGTTCCAGCAATATGCCGCGCTTCAATACCATTAGCATCAGCGGCTACCACATGGGCGAAGCCGGTGCGAACTGTGTGCAACAGGTGGCGTTTACTCTCGCCGATGGGATTGAGTACATCAAAGCCGCTCTCTCTGCTGGCTTAAAAATTGATGACTTCGCCCCGCGCCTGTCGTTCTTCTTTGGTATCGGCATGGACCTGTTTATGAACGTCGCCATGCTGCGCGCCGCACGCTATCTCTGGAGCGAAGCAGTAAGCGGGTTTGGTGCCAAAGATCCGAAATCGCTGGCGCTACGCACCCACTGTCAAACCTCCGGCTGGAGTCTCACCGAACAGGATCCGTATAACAACGTTATCCGCACCACCATTGAAGCGTTGGCAGCTACCCTTGGCGGAACCCAGTCGCTGCATACAAATGCCTTTGATGAAGCGCTTGGTTTGCCGACCGATTTTTCGGCACGTATTGCCCGTAACACCCAGATCATTATTCAGGAAGAGTCAGAACTCTGTCGCACCGTCGATCCGCTGGCCGGTTCTTATTACGTTGAGTCACTAACCGATCAGATCGTGAAACAGGCCAGAGCCATCATTGATCAGATCGACGAAGCCGGAGGCATGGCGAAGGCGATCGAAGCAGGTCTGCCAAAAAGGATGATCGAAGAAGCGTCTGCTCGTGAACAGTCGTTGATCGACCAGGGCAAACGCGTGATCGTCGGCGTCAACAAGTACAAACTGGATCACGAAGATGAAACTGATGTCCTTGAAATCGACAACGTGATGGTGCGTAACGAGCAAATTGCTTCGCTGGAACGCATTCGCGCCACCCGTGATGATGCCGCCGTAACCGCCGCATTGAACGCTCTGACTCACGCTGCACAGCATAACGAAAACCTGCTGGCTGCCGCTGTTAATGCGGCTCGCGTTCGCGCGACGCTTGGTGAAATATCCGATGCGCTGGAAGCCGCTTTTGACCGTTATCTGGTACCGAGCCAGTGTGTTACCGGCGTCATTGCGCAAAGCTATCATCAGTCGGAAAAATCAGCCTTCGAGTTTGATGCAATTGTTGCGCAAACGGAGCTGTTCCTTGCCGACAATGGTCGTCGCCCGCGCATTCTGATCGCCAAAATGGGACAAGATGGACACGATCGCGGAGCGAAAGTTATTGCCAGCGCCTATTCTGATCTTGGTTTCGACGTTGATTTGAGTCCCATGTTCTCCACGCCGGAAGAGATCGCCCGCCTGGCAGTGGAAAACGACGTTCATGTGGTGGGCGCATCCTCGCTTGCAGCAGGACATAAAACGCTGATCCCGGAACTTGTTGAAGCCCTGAAAAAATGGGGGCGCGAAGATATTTGCGTGGTCGCCGGTGGCGTTATTCCGCCGCAAGATTATGCCTTCCTGCAAGAGCGTGGCGTGGCGGCGATTTACGGTCCTGGAACTCCCATGCTTGACAGCGTGCGTGATGTGCTGAACCGGATTAGCCAACATCATGATTAACGAAACCACGCTGGCAGACAGCATTCGACGCCTGCGTCTGGGTGAGCGAGCCACGCTCGCCCAGGCCATGACGCTGGTTGAGAGCCGTCACCCTCGCCATCAGGCACTCAGCACTCAACTGCTTGATGCCATCATGCCATTTTGTGGTAACGCCCTGCGACTGGGCGTTACCGGTACGCCAGGAGCAGGAAAAAGTACCTTTCTTGAAGCCTTTGGCATGTTACTGATTCGCCAGGGGCTTAAGGTCGCAGTGATTGCCGTCGATCCCAGCAGCCCAGTAACCGGTGGCAGCATCCTTGGGGATAAGACTCGCATGACCGACCTGGCGCGTGCCGATGCAGCGTTTATTCGCCCGGTTCCGTCATCTGGTCACCTTGGCGGCGCCAGCCAGCGGGCGCGGGAGTTAATGCTGTTATGTGAAGCGGCGGGTTATGACGTGGTGATCGTTGAAACCGTCGGCGTCGGGCAGTCAGAAACGGAAGTCGCCCGCATGGTGGACTGCTTTATCTCGCTACAGATTGCCGGTGGCGGCGATGATCTCCAGGGCATTAAAAAGGGTTTGATGGAGATGGCAGATCTGATTGTCATCAACAAAGATGATGGTGATAACCACACGAATGTCGCCATTACCCGCCATATGTACGAAAGCGCTCTGCATATTCTGCGCCGCAAATATGACGAATGGCAGCCACAGGTCCTCACCTGTAGTGCTCTGGAAAAATGCGGTATCGATGAGATATGGCGCGCAATTATCGATTTCAAAACCGCACTGACTACCAGCGGTCGTTTACAACAGGTGCGGCAACAACAATCGGTGGAATGGCTGCGTAAACAGACCGAAGAAGAGGTGCTGCACCACCTGTTCACTAATGAAGATTTCGATCGCTATTACAGCCAAACGCTATTAGCGGTCAAAAATAATATGCTCTCGCCGCGCACAGGTTTGCGGCAGCTTAGTGATTTTATCCAGACTCAGTATTTTAATTAAGGGAATTTTTATGTCTTATCAGTATGTTAATGTAGCCATCATCAACAAAGTGGCGGTCATTGAGTTTAACTATGCCCGCAAACTCAATGCGTTAAGTAAAGTCTTTATTGATGACCTGATTCAGGCATTAAACGATCTCAATCGTCCAGAAATCCGCTGCATCATTCTGCGCGCCCCAGGTGGTTCCAAAGTCTTTTCCGCAGGTCACGACATTCATGAGTTGCCGTCAGGAGGTCGCGATCCGCTCTCTTACGATGATCCGCTACGTCAAATTACCCGCGTGATCCAAAAATGCCCCAAACCGGTAATTTCGATGGTCGAAGGTAGCGTCTGGGGGGGCGCATTTGAAATGATCATGAGCTCTGATCTGATCATCGCCGCCAGTACTTCTACCTTCTCAATGACGCCAGTCAATCTGGGCGTACCGTATAACCTGGTGGGGATCCACAACCTGACTCGTGACGCGGGCTTCCACATTGTCAAAGAGCTGATTTTTACCGCTTCGCCAATCACCGCTCAACGCGCGCTGGCTGTTGGCATTCTCAACCACGTTGTTGAGGCCGATGAACTGGAAGATTTCACCTTACAAATGGCTCACCACATTTCCGAAAAAGCGCCGTTAGCCATTGCAGTAATCAAGGAAGAGCTGCGCGTGTTGGGTGAAGCGCACACCATGAATTCAGATGAATTTGAGCGTATTCAAGGGATGCGCCGGGCGGTTTATGACAGCGAAGATTATCAGGAAGGTATGAACGCCTTCCTGGAAAAACGTAAACCTAATTTCGTCGGTCATTAATGATCCACGAACTAAGGAGCAAAGGATGAATATTACCCGGACAAGGATGACCGCCGATGAAGCGGCGGAAATAATCCAGCACAACGATATGGTGGCATTCAGTGGTTTTACTCCTGCGGGTTCGCCCAAGGCTCTTCCTGTCGCCATTGCCCGTCGCGCCAATGAACAACATGAGGCGAAAAAACCGTATCAAATTCGCCTGCTGACCGGAGCGTCGATTAGCGCCGCCGCCGATGACATACTCTCTGAAGCTGACGCCGTTTCATGGCGCGCGCCATACCAGACATCATCGGGATTACGTAAAAAGATCAATCAGGGATCGGTTAGTTTTGTTGATCTGCATTTGAGCGAAGTTGCGCAAATGGTCAACTACGGCTTTTTCGGCGACATCGATGTTGCGGTAATTGAAGCCTCAGCCCTCGCTCCGGATGGGCGCGTCTGGTTAACCAGTGGGATCGGTAATGCCCCAACCTGGTTGCTGCGTGCAAAGAAAGTGATCATTGAACTCAATCATTATCACGATCCGCGCGTTGCAGAACTGGCGGATATTGTGACTCCTGGCGCACCACCGCGGCGCAATAGCGTGTCGATCTTCCATGCGATGGATCGCGTCGGTACTCGCTATGTACAAATCGATCCGAAAAAAATTGTCGCCGTCGTGGAAACCAACTTACCTGATGCAGGCAACTCGCTGGATAAACAAAATCCTATGTGCCAGCAAATCGCCGACAATGTGGTCACCTTCTTGTTGCGCGAAATGGCGCAGGGGCGCATTCCGCGGGAATTTCTGCCACTGCAAAGCGGGGTAGGCAACATCAATAATGCGGTAATGGCGCGTCTGGGGGAAAACCCGGAAATTCCTCCGTTTATGATGTATTCAGAAGTGCTACAGGAGTCTGTGGTTCATCTTCTGGAAACCGGCAAAATTACCGGGGCCAGCGCCTCCAGTCTGACAATTTCTGCCGATTCACTGCGCAAGATTTACGCCAATATGGATTACTTCGCCAGTCGCATTGTGTTACGTCCGCAAGAGATTTCCAATAACCCAGAAATTATCCGCCGCCTTGGTGTTATCGCTCTGAATGTCGGCCTCGAGTTTGATATTTACGGACACGCCAACTCAACGCACGTAGTCGGCGTTAATTTAATGAATGGTATCGGCGGTAGCGGTGATTTTGAACGCAATGCTTACTTGTCGATCTTTATGGCACCGTCGATTGCTAAAGAAGGCAAGATCTCAACCGTCGTGCCTATGTGCAGCCATGTTGATCACAGCGAACACAGCGTGAAAGTGATCATCACAGAACAAGGGATCGCCGACTTGCGTGGCCTCTCTCCACTTCAGCGCGCGCGCACTATCATCGATAACTGCGCACATCCGATGTACCGTGACTATCTGCACCGCTATCTGGAGAATGCACCCGGCGGGCATATTCACCACGATCTTAGCCACGTTTTCGATCTGCATCGCAATTTGATCGAAACGGGCTCAATGCTAGGTTAATCGCTCGTACCGTCACGATCTTCAGCAATTTGCTGTAGCAGCGTGGCGGTATAGCGATGATTTTTCAGTGAATAAAGGTATTCCTGCATATACATTGGCGTATGCGGTGCGTCAAAATATTTCAACGTAGCTGGGTTCACCAGCCGCCATGCAAAATGTGGGATCACCGTAAGAAAATGTCCGTGCTCAACGGCGCTGATTTTGGCCATAAAACTGTATGGGCGATAAATAATTGTTGGATTGATCCCACAAGGGCGCATGTTCGCATCTATCATCGCTTCATAATTAGCACGGTTTTGAAAGCGCATCTGTAACCAGGGCAACTCCTGTAATAACTCCTGCTCCTGACGCTCTTCATAACGGCGAGAAACGAGAAACCCCAGTCGCAGCGGCGGCAGTTCACTCATTGTTAGATTATCCAACCCGTGTACACGAGCGGAAACATGCTGCGGAGAAATAATAAAATCAAGCTGACGATAGAAGAGATTGTCGATAACCTCATTTTCGCTGAATTCAACGGGCTGGGCCGTCACGCCTTCGTACTTATCACCCAGGCTAATTAACTGATCAAAAATAATCGTCGGATAGGTATTATCGATACCAATCACAATTTCACGAGAACGACGTCCAGAATTATGAATTTCATTATCGATAGCAGAAAGCCGTTGGTAAACAGGGAAAAGCTTTTGATAAAGCTCCTGCCCGGCTTTATTAAGGCTGATGTTATTATCTTTACGGGTAAATAATGTATAACCAATTTGCTCCTCTAGCGCGGCAATACTTTTGCCGAACGGCGAAGCAGTCATATGTAACTTTTCTGCCGCTCGGGCAATATTATTGGTTTGCGCTAATAAAATAAAATTGCGCATCTTTTTCGAAATAAAAATATCCATCGCCACTTCCTCCAAACATCCCTGTCCGCTTAACCGTTTCAGTAAGTTAATCCTTAATGAAATCGCAAGCAAAGATAGGTGCTTATGTCATGGTTTTACAGAAAATTACAGAAAAAAGAGGCGATATCAGATAAAGACATTAGCCCGACAAATGAGTCGGGCTACAAGTATTATTGTGCGGCAGGTGTTTTAGCGGGTTGTTGATCCACTGGTTCTAACTGGAAGACCACATCGACCTGATCATCAAACTGAATAGCGGCCTGCTCGTAAGTTTCCTGGGCGGAAACCGGTGCGGCATCGGCTTTCATCATGCGTACCATTGGGCTGGGCTGATAATTGGAAACATGGTAGCGCACGCTATATACCGGCCCCAGTTTGCGATTAAAGCCGTTCGCCAGCTCCTGAGCCTGATGAATCGCGTTATCAATCGCAGCCTTACGCGCTTTGTCTTTATAGGCATCTGGCTGTGCCACGCCCAACGACACAGAACGAATTTCGTTGAGTCCGGCTTTCAGCGCGCCATCCAGCAAGGAATTCAGTTTGTCTAACTGACGAAGCGTGACTTCCACCGTTCTCACGGCACGATAGCCTTTCAGGATACTTTTACCATCCTGGTAATCGTAGTCTGGCTGGGTACGCAAATTCGCGGAACTGATATCTTTTTTCGCGATCTGATTGAGTTCAAGGAAAGAGATATATTGCGCGACGCGCTCATCCGCCTGCTTCTTGGCAGAAGCGGCGTCCTTCGCCGTCACGTTAACTTCAATAGCAAGAATAGCGATATCTGGCACCGCATCAACGCTTGCCGTTCCTGAAGTGACAATGTGCGGACCATCCGGTAGTTCATTGGCCTGCACAGCCATCCCGCTGAAACCCATCAATGCCGCCAGGGCGATAACTTTGAACTTCACGTTAGTCTCTCCGTGTTAATTGACTTGCCCAAAATTCAGGACCTCTGGAGGCAAGCTTAGCGTCTCTGTTTTATTTTTCCATCAGATAGCGCCTAACTGAACAAGGCTTGTGCATGAGCAACACCCTCTTTCGCCAGTTGTAGGGCGATAATCCACATAACGCAGCCCACCACGAGATTGATAATGCGCTGCGCTTTGGCGGTACGCAAACGCGGCGCCAGCCAGGCGGCTAATAACGCCAGACCAAAAAACCACAGGAAAGAGGCACTGATCGTCCCGAGGGCAAACCAGCGTTTGGGATCTGGCTCAAGTTGCCCGCCCAGACTGCCCAATACCACAAAGGTATCCAGGTAAACATGCGGATTCAGCCAGGTTACCGCCAGCATAGTGGCAATAATTTTCCAACGTCCCTGCTTCATCACTTCAGCACTAACCAGCTCAATATTGCTGCTCATCGCCGTTTTAAAAGCACCAAAGCCATACCACAGCAAGAAGGCCACACCGCCCCAGGTCACCAGCGCCAGCAACCACGGTGACTGCATCAATAACGCGCTACCACCAAAAATCCCGGCGCAAATCAGGACCAAATCGCTTATCGCGCAGAGCAAAGCAATCATAATGTGGTACTGACGACGAATGCCCTGATTCATCACAAAAGCATTTTGCGGACCAAGCGGCAGAATCATAGCAGCACCAAGAGCAAGCCCTTGAAAATAATAAGAAAACACGTTGAACATTCCGAACTAATTATCTGATAAAGAGACTATAGCGCGGGATTGTTATTAGATAAAATTTATAATGCTAATAGCATATAAATAATTTTAATAAAAAAATAAATAATTCTATTCGGTAACTGATTTTAGGATAAAGATCTCATCATTCCCCATACATAAACGGCGTTATGGCTCTCTTTCCTGCTAGCGTTGTAAAGGACTAACACTATGCAAGCCTATGATCTCACTCTTCTCCCCTACCCTATCCACGAAAATATACCGCGCCAACAAGGTTGGTGCTTTGGCCTACCGCCAGGCATAACGCCCGAACAGTGGCCGCTGGATCCAAATAATGGTTTCCCATTGAATCATGGATTTACCCTGCTGTTGCCGGAAGATTATCGGATTTATGGGCCAGAGATTGTCGCGTTATCTTTCTTTGCTGTTGCGCCCGAGCACAACGATGGCGGAACACCCTGTACAGAAGCAATATTGGATGTGTTTGAGAATTTTGAATCCTGCCCCCCACCTGAAGATCCAGACCTTTATGTTTTCTGGCAGGCAGAAAAGCAACGACATCCACGGCTATTTCGGATGGAAGATATATTAGGCTGTTCTTATGCGGTGATTTTACTCACCCAGCACGAGTTCAACGGCCCATTTTGTGAGCCGCCTGAACTTATACCTAACCACTATCGCGACCAGCAAGATATGCCAGTATGGCTGACTATCGGCAGTGCGTTTAGTTATTTTCAGGCTAACGTCAGGCCAAAAGATACGCCTGAAAGCAATTTTGTATACCGTAAAATGGGCATCATTCCTGAGCAGTCGCTGGCTTTCAATCTGGCGATTTCATGCGAGCAGCGCGCTTTTGATCCTAATGCGGGAATTAGCCCCACAGAAAGAAATAATACGGAATATCAGTCCATTCATTATTGTTCTAAAGATGCAGAGGGAAAGAGTAAATATGAAACTCACCAGTGGCATAGCGCTCATCAGCTTGATCATCTCGGTGGTTCAATGGCGCCCGTGCAGTCTATACCAAACGAAATGTCGCCTTATTATATTGAGTTTGAAGAGTATTTCGGTGGGTATAATTTCGGTGCAGGTAATGCCTGGCTGGACTTTAAAAATATGAAGTTTGATTTTAGTTGTTAAAGTTTACAGCTTTTAATATTAATGACGACAAATAAAATTACAGAAGGAACTGACATGATATTCAAACCATTCTTACTCTCTGTGTTATCAGGATCACTTCTGATATCTACACCCAATTTTGCCGCAGAAAAAATTCTACGCTATACCGATCATGAACCTTATGGCGGAATGCGTACCCAGCTAATTCAAAATACATTTTTTGCCGAAATTGAAAAAGAATCTCAGGGGCGTTTGAAAATCGAACCACACTGGAACGGTGAAACCGCCATCAGCTATGATGCACTGGCGACGATAAGCGATGGCAGTAAAGCTGATATGGGTATAGTGGTGCCGGAATACACAGCGAAACAATTGCCGCTTCATCAAATCTTCAAGAGCTTTGCTATTGGCCCAGATCATGGAGCCAGTCAGGTAGAATTTTTTCGTCGCGTTTATGCAGAAATACCTGAGTTTAACGCTGAACTTGAGCATAACAATATCGTGAATTTACAGTTTTTCCTTGGCTACCCGGTAGGTTTTTTCTCTACCAGGCCCATTGATAAATTGACTGCGCTTCAGGGAACCACCTGGCGAACAGCCAGTTTCTGGCATCGGGCTTATTTAAATCATACGGGAGCAAAAACCGTAACTTTACCGTGGAATGAGCAAATTACGACAGCACTCCGCGAGGGAAAACTCGATGGCTTAATGGTCAATCTTGATAGCGGATATGACATCCATGCTGAACGTGCTGCGCCGAATGTGTTGCTCTCCCCTTCTCTCTGGCTTGGTCATGTCTATCTGCTGGTAATGAATAAACAAACGTGGGAAAACCTTGATAAAAGAGATCGTGAGGCGATTCAACGAGCAGCCATTACAACCGAGAAAGCGCTGGGCAAGGCATTAGATAACAACCTGATCAGCATGGTAAAAACGCTTGAGCAGGACGGTGCACAGGTTCGCTATCTGAAAAAATCAGAGCTGGACGCCAGGCAGAAAGCAATTGGTTATCAGCAAGAGCAAACTCAGTGGGTAGAAAAGCAGAAAGCTGAAGGAGTAGACAATGCTGAGGATGTCATGCAAAAAGTTGCCAATATACTAGATGAAACAATGCGTTAGATTGGTAGTGCGCCCATGAACTTCATGGGCGCTTCACATGATTAACGTGTTACCGCTTCGCTTTCTTTATTTTCTTTCACCCGCTTAAAGTTCACATCCATTTGCGGATACGGGAAGCTGATACCAGCAGCATCAAATTCACGTTTAATACGTTCCAGCACATCCCAGTACACGTTTTGCAGATCGCCACTGTTGCTCCAGGCACGAACGACGAAATTAATCGACGATGCGCCAAGTTCGTTCAGGCGTACGGTAATTTCACGATCTTTTAAAATACGATCTTCGGACTGAATAATATCGGTCAGGATCTGCTTAACCTGATCGATATCAGAATCATACGCTACGCCAATAATAAATTCGTTACGGCGCGCCGGCTCACGAGAGAAGTTAATAATATTACCGGCAATAATTTTACCGTTCGGAATAACAATTATTTTACCGTCTGCGGTACGCATGGTGGTGGAGAAAATCTGCACACTCTGCACAGTACCAGCAACGCCGCCGAGGTCAACATATTCTCCTGCACGGAACGGGCGGAACATAACCAGCAAAACGCCAGCAGCCAGGTTAGACAGTGAACCCTGCAAGGCCAGACCTACAGCTAAACCTGCGGCACCGAGTACGGCAATGACCGATGCGGTTTGTACGCCCACGCGGCCCAGTGCTGCAATTAACGTAAAGGCGATAATTGCGTAACGGATTAATGCAGAAAGAAAATCAGCAACGGTGGCATCTATGTTACGGGAGATCATCAGGCGATTCACCGCGTTGGAAATCATCCGCGCGATAATCAAACCAACGATGATGATCGCGAGTGCCGCCACGATGTTTACAGCATAACTCAGCAACAGCGCCTGGTTATTTACCAACCAGGATCCTGCGCCGTTTATGCTATCGACAACTTTCAAATCTTCCATTCAATATTCCTTTTCAACTGACTTAAATTGGAGAAACATACTCCGCCGCCTTACGACGGGCAGTCTGACAAGGGTAAACAATAAAGCATAATTTTGCCAAATAGATCACAGATTTCTTAAGTACATCACCTTGCTTTTGGCGAAAAAAGGTCCGCAGAGCGGGCCTCTGACAGATGACAATGTGCGCTTTGTCATGCCGGATGCGGCGTGAACGCCTTATTCGGCCTACAAAAACCTGAAAATTCAATATATTGCAGGATACGTGTAGGCCTGATAAGCGTAGCGCATCAGGCAATTTTGCTTTTGGCGAAAGAAAGACCCGCAGAGCGGGCCTCTGACAGATGACAATGTGCGCTTTGTCATGCCGGATGCGGCGTGAACGCCTTATCCGGCCTACAAAAACCTGCAAATTCAATATATTGCAGGATACGTGTAGGCCTGATAAGCGTAGCGCATCAGGCAATTTTGCTTTTGGCGAAAGAAAGACCCGCAGAGCGGGTCTCAGACAGATGACAATGTGCGCTTTGTCATACCGGATGCGGCGTGAACGCCTTATTCGGTCTACAGAAATCTGTAAATTCAATATATTGCAGGATACGTGTAGGCCTGATAAGCGTAGCGCATCAGGCAATTTTGCTTTTGGCGAAAAAAAGACCCGCAGAGCGGGCCTTGAGATAAGCAGAAAGGAATATCTTACAGAACGTCGATCGCGTTCAGTTCCTGGAATGCTTTTTCCAGACGAGCGATCATCGAAGTCTGACCGGCACGCAGCCATACGCGCGGATCGTAGTATTTCTTGTTCGGCTGATCTTCGCCTTTCGGGTTGCCCAGCTGGCCCTGCAGGTAAGCTTCGTTCGCTTTGTAGTAGTTCAGAACACCTTCCCAGGTCGCCCATTGGGTGTCGGTATCGATGTTCATTTTAACTACACCGTAGCTTACGGAGTCTTTGATTTCCTGAGCAGTAGAACCGGAACCACCGTGGAATACGAAGTTCAGGCTGTTGTGCGGCAGATTGTGTTTCTTAGAAACATATTCCTGAGAATCACGCAGGATGGTCGGGGTCAGAACAACGTTACCCGGCTTGTAAACACCGTGTACGTTACCGAAGGACGCAGCGATGGTGAAACGCGGGCTGATTTTGCTCAGCTCGGTGTATGCGTAATCAACGTCTTCCGGCTGGGTGTACAGTGCAGAAGCGTCCATGTGGCTGTTGTCCACGCCGTCTTCTTCACCACCGGTGCAACCCAGTTCGATTTCCAGAGTCATGCCGATTTTGGACATGCGCTCCAGGTATTTAGAGCAGATTTCGATGTTCTCTTGCAGAGATTCTTCAGACAGGTCAATCATGTGAGAAGAGAACAGCGGCTTACCAGTAGCAGCGAAGTGTTTTTCACCCGCGTCCAGCAGACCGTCGATCCACGGCAGCAGTTTCTTCGCGCAGTGGTCGGTGTGCAGGATAACCGGAACACCATAATGTTCAGCCATCTGGTGAACGTGATGCGCACCAGAGATCGCGCCCAGGATAGCAGCACCCTGCGGAACGTCAGATTTCACGCCTTTACCAGCGATAAAGGAAGCACCACCGTTGGAGAACTGAACGATAACCGGCGCTTTAACTTTAGCAGCGGTTTCCAGTACGGCGTTGATGGAGTCAGTACCGACGCAGTTTACTGCTGGCAGTGCGAAGTTGTTTTCTTTTGCTACCTGGAAAACTTTCTGTACGTCATCACCAGTGATTACGCCAGGTTTTACGAAATCAAAAATCTTAGACATGTCTCTTGTCCTGTATCGTCGGGCCTTATACTCGTCATACTTCAAGTTACTGTGCTGCAACTCGAATTATTTAGAGTATGAAAAAGTGCGTGCTTTAAAAGCGCGCTGCAACAAGGGCAGGTTTCCCTGCCCTGTGATTTTTTACTTCTTAGCGCGCTCTTCGAGCATCGCTACTGCAGGCAGTACTTTACCTTCCACGAATTCGAGGAATGCGCCGCCGCCAGTGGAGATGTAGGAGATTTTGTCAGCAATGCCGAACAGGTCGATTGCTGCCAGAGTGTCGCCGCCGCCAGCGATGGAGAACGCTTCGCTGTCTGCGATAGCGTTAGCCACGATTTCAGTACCTTTGCGGAAGTTCGGGAATTCGAACACGCCAACCGGACCGTTCCACAGAATGGTTTTCGCATTCTTCAGGATTTCAGCCAGTTCCTGAGCGGAAGCATCACCGATATCCAGGATCTGCTCGTCAGCTTTCACATCGTTAACAGATTTCAGAGTAGCCGGAGCGGTTTCAGAGAACTCAGTCGCTACGCGAACGTCAGACGGAACCGGGATGTCGCAGATGGTCAGCAGACGTTTTGCTTCGTCAACCAGGTCAGCTTCGTACAGGGATTTACCCACATCGTGGCCTTGTGCCGCGATAAAGGTGTTAGCGATCCCACCACCTACGATCAGCTGGTCAGCGATTTTAGACAGGGAGTCCAGAACGGTCAGTTTGGTAGAAACTTTAGAACCACCAACGATAGCCACCATCGGGCGAGCAGGTTCTTTCAGTGCTTTACCCAGCGCGTCCAGTTCAGCTGCCAGCAGCGGGCCTGCGCACGCAACATCAGCGAATTTACCGATACCGTGAGTAGAAGCTTGCGCGCGGTGAGCAGTACCGAATGCGTCCATTACGAACACGTCACACAGTGCAGCGTATTTTTTGGACAGGGTTTCGTCGTCTTTCTTCTCGCCTTTGTTGAAGCGAACGTTTTCCAGAACAACCAGTTCACCTTCAGCAACGTCAACGCCGTCGAGGTAATCTTTAACCAGACGAACCGGGTTAGACAGTTTGTCTTTCAGGTAGTTAACAACCGGCAGCAGAGAGAATTCTTCATTGTACTCGCCTTCGGTAGGACGACCCAGGTGGGAAGTTACCATCACTTTTGCGCCTTGTTTCAGGGCCAGTTCGATGGTTGGCAGAGAAGCACGGATACGCGCGTCGCTGGTTACTTTCCCGTCTTTTACTGGTACGTTCAGATCCGCACGGATAAATACACGTTTCCCAGCAAGATCCAGATCGGTCATCTTAATTACAGACATGGTGAATCCTCTCGTTGATTCTAAAAGTTTTGCAGACGCTGCTTGCGTCTTACCTGAAAGCAACAGTAGCCATAGCTAACGTCGTGTCGAGCATTCGGTTAGCAAAGCCCCATTCGTTATCGCACCAGACCAACGTTTTGATCAGGTGTGCGCCACTGACCCGGGTTTGGGTGCCATCGACAATGGCACTGTGCGGATCGTGGTTAAAATCTACAGAGACCAACGGTAATTCCGTATAGTCAACTATACCATGAAATGCACCTTGTGCTGCTTTTTGCAGCAACAGGTTGACTTCATTGGCTTTTACAGGTTTCTTCACCGTCACGCTTAAATCGATTGCCGTCACATTTATGGTTGGCACACGTACCGCAATCGCTTCAAAGCGATCGTTAAATTGCGGAAAAAATCGTGTGATACCGGCGGCCAGTTTAGTATCGACCGGAATGATCGACTGGCTGGCTGCCCGGGTGCGGCGCAGGTCAGGATGGTATGCATCAATAACCTGTTGATCGTGCATGGCGGAGTGAATTGTAGTCACAGTGCCGGTCTCAATACCGTACGCATCATCCAACAATTTGATGACAGGAATTATGCAATTCGTGGTACAGGAAGCGTTAGAAACGATGCGGTGTTCCGCACGAAGTTGATCCTGATTGACGCCGTAAACAACGGTCGCGTCGAGATCGTTACTGCCAGGATGTGAAAAGAGCACTTTTTTGGCCCCGGCGGCAATGTGCGCTTCGCCATGCTCGCGGGTGCCATATACGCCGGTGCAGTCGAGAACCACATCAACGCCTAGTTCACGCCAGGGAAGCGATTGCAGTGAACGTTCATGCAATACGCGGATGGCATCATCACCAACAAAAAGTTGATCACGCTCCTCACGGACTTCCCATGCAAAACGGCCATGACTGGTGTCATATTTCAACAAATGCGCCATGCCCGCAGCATCCGCCAGTTCGTTGATTGCCACCACGGTAATTTCCGCACGGCGTCCTGATTCATACAAAGCACGAACCACATTACGCCCGATGCGACCGAAGCCATTTATCGCTACGCGTACGGTCATAGATCTCCTGCAAGGCTTTCCCTGAGCAAATTTGCCAGACAGAGTAATCCAGCAAATCGTTCGGGGAAACCTTACCTGTCGCAAACTGCGACTGATTGGTTAATTGTCGAACATTTAATCGACTGAAACGCTTCAGCTAGGATAAGCGAAACATGGAATAAAAGGAATGATTGTCCAGTCAAAGAAGACAATTATCTGACTTGCGTCACGTTTTCCGGCCTGATGTGTTGGAATTTATTCCACTTTGCAGAATCACGAATAAGCGTAGCAAAATCTTTTCGTTGTGCCGTCACAAACCCTGACTTATATCAGAATATGACTGATGCAGCGTCGATATTATCCGCAATACGTCCGAGTTTCGGAGTACTCCAATGATGACATTGCCCTACCCATATTCTTCCTCCGCACGCTTTTACGCGCTGCGCCTGCTCCCCGGGCAGGAAGTTCTCTCCCAATTACGCGCCTTCGCGCAGCAACAGCAACTCCACGCCGCGTGGATTGCCGATTGTACCGGCAGTCTGACTGACGTCGCCTTACGCTATGCCGGGCAAGAAAACACGGCCCTACTAAGCGGTAAGTTCGAAGTGATCGCACTGAACGGCACGCTGGAACACACTGGCGAGCATCTTCATCTCTGCGTTTCTGACCCACGCGGCGCGATGCTTGGCGGTCATATGATGCCCGGCTGTACCGTGCGGACCACGCTTGAACTGGTGATCGGCAGCCTTGAGGAACTGGCGTTTAGCCGCCAACCTTGCGCGCTTTCTGGTTACGACGAGTTGCATATTTCCCCCGTTAAATAACTATTTGCAGAGAGGTTTTCTTATGGCGCGTCGCCACTTTTCCAGTCAGGCACTGGTGTTGCTCGTTATATCTATCGCCATCAATATGATCGGCGGGCAACTGGCCAGCATGGTTAAATTACCTATTTTTCTCGACTCAATCGGTACGCTCATTAGCGCGGTACTACTTGGCCCGGTTATTGGCATGTTGACCGGCTTACTGACCAATTTACTCTGGGGATTGCTAACTGACCCGATCGCCGCCGCATTTGCGCCCGTCGCGATGGTCATCGGCCTGGTCGCCGGTTGGCTGGCGCGGGCGGGTTGGTTTCGCACTCTGCCAAAAGTCGTTGTCAGCGGCGTGATTATTACGCTTGCGGTAACGGTCGTCGCTGTACCGCTGCGTACTGCGCTGTTCGGCGGCGTGACAGGAAGCGGGGCCGATTTGTTCGTTGCCTGGATGCACTCGATGGGGCAAAACCTGGTGGAGTCGGTGGCGATAACGGTAATGGGCGCGAACCTGGTCGACAAAATTCTCACGGCGGTGATTGTCTGGCTTTTGCTCCGACAACTGCCGATTCGCACCACGCGGCATTTTCCGGCAATGGCAGCCGTGCGCTAAATGCATCCGTTTACATCCTTAACGCTGTGGGCGCTGGCGGCCTGCACCACGCTTATCCTGCCCACACAGACAATATTGCCAGTCTATAGCGCGGCGACCTTTTTCTGCCTTATTGCGCTAAAGGCCACGCGGCGGCGGGCAAAATATGTCGCCTGGCTGATGTTCTCACTGGGAGCCGGGCTGTGGCTGGTACACGGTGGCTGGCTAACAGAATGGCTTAGCGGCACGCCGCGTTCGCCGGAACGTTGGACGTATGCCATTACGCTCTGGTTGCGGATTCTGGCGATTGTTTCAACCTCGCAGTTGTGGATGCAATTCGTCCCCGTGCAACATTTTATCCGCGCTCTGTTTGCTTCTCGCCTGCCGCCGGGCGTCGCTTATCTGTTCGCCGGGCCGTTGTTGGTCGTTGAGCAGTTAAAACGGCAATTAGCGATTATTCATGAGGCGCAGCGCGCCCGCGGCGTGCCGCTGGATGAGGGCTGGTATCAGCGTTTACGTGCGATGCCCGCGTTAATTATTCCGCTAACACACAATGCGCTTAACGATCTTGCTGTCCGTGGTGCGGCGCTGGATATGCGGGCATTTCGGATCCACAACCGACGAACAACGTTATGGGCACCAGCCGATAGCACCCTACAACGCGTAGCGCGTTACACCATGATCTTGCTGATGCTGGCAGAATTCGGAGCGTGGATATGGTTACGTTAGAACAGTTTCGCTATTGCCCGACACACTCAACGCATCCTCCGTTCTGTTATGACTTTCACTATGTCAAACCGGGGATGGTCGCCATCTTTGGTGACAACGGCAGTGGCAAAAGTACGCTGGCGCAACTGATGGCGGGCTGGTATCCGGACTTTCTGCCAGGAGAGATAGCCGGCACGGGGACGCTTCTCGGTACGCCCATTGGACAGATCCCGCTTAATGAACAATCCGCTACTATCCAGCTCGTCCAGCAATCGCCCTATTTGCAACTCTCCGGCTGTACCTTTAGCGTGGAAGAAGAAGTTGCCTTTGGGCCAGAAAATCTGTGTCTTGCTGAAGAAGAGATTATGGCGCGGATTGATGCCGCCCTGACTCTGACCGAGTGCCAGCCGTTGCGCCATCGTCACCCGACAACACTCTCCGGTGGAGAGACACAGCGCGTGGTCGTTGCCTGCGCCATCGCGATGCAGCCAAAGCTCTTAATTCTTGATGAAGCCTTTAGCCGCCTGACGCCGCAGGCCAGCGAAATGCTGTTGCAGCGCTTACAACACTGGGCGTTTGAACGTGGTTCGCTGATTATTCTTTTTGAACGTCATCGCACGCCTTTCCTGAACTACTGCCAGCAGGCGTGGCACCTGCAAAACGGAGCGATCCAGCCATTATGTTAACGTTAAATCAGGTAACTTATCGCTGGCCAGGTGCAGTAACGGATTGTCTTTTCGACATTTCTCTGCAACTCAAACAAGGTGAATGGTTGGCACTGACCGGCGACAATGGCGCGGGAAAATCGACGCTGTTGCGGATAATGGCAGGTCTTCTTACGCCCACAGCCGGTACGGTTATGCTGCAACAACAGGCGATGAAAAACCTGAAAAACCGCCAGCGCGCGGCAAAGATTGGCGTACTGTTTCAGGAAGCGGAAAACCAGCTTTTTCACAGCACCGTCGCCGACGAGATCGCATTTGGTTTGAAACTGCAAAAATGCCCGGCGGATGAAATCACTCAACGTACCAATGCTGCCCTGCAATGCTGTCAGTTAGCAGATGTTGCCAGTGCGCATCCGTTAGATCTGCACAGTGCGCAGCGACGGATGGTCGCCGTCGCCTGCCTGGAAGCACTCACTCCGCCACTATTGCTACTGGACGAGCCGAGTCGGGATTTTGACGAAAATTGGTTGAGCGTGTTTGAAAGCTGGCTGGAAAAGTGCCGCCAGCAAGGCACAAGCGTCGTAGCAATCAGTCATGACGCCGCATTTACCCGGCGTCATTTCTCTCGTGTGGTGCGACTGGAAGGCGGTGTAATCAGGAACGTTAATCCACCAGACGATATTCACCCGTAGCGGTCATCATTAAGGTCAAATTTGCAGGCAGGCTCTCTTCAAGCACCCGGCGAACATTCGGCCCGTCGGTACGGTCATAAAAAGCTTCTGCGTCTGCCAGCGATAACCCTCCCGCCAGCTTGCGCCCCACCAGTCGTTCCCGCAACGCAGTAGCTGGCGCGTTGATAAAGATCGAGAAATCACAAAATTGCGCAAGCTGGCACCACTTCTCGTCGTCCAGCAACAACCAGTTTCCTTCGACGATGACGAGTGGTGCGGTAACGTGCAACGCATCTTCAACAGGATCATGCTTTTGTCGATCGTACTGCGGCCACGTACAATCCCCTTCCACTACCTGGCGCAGATTTTCCGCCAGTTTCGCAACGTCAAATGTCTCTGGTGCGCCTTTGAAGGGGCGCAATTGATGCGCATCCAGCCAGGCGTTGTAATGGTGAAAGCCATCCATCGGGAGCGTCTGAATAGCGGGCAGTTCCGGGTCTTGTTGCGCGAGATATTCCCAGAAGGTTGTTAATGTAGATTTACCCGTCCCCGGCGGAGCGCAAAGAAAAACCACCGTACGTCGCTGCGGATTTACCGCCTGTAAGGCCGCCAGCATACGCAGTAGCGGTTTATGAACATTCTCAATTTCATCATCAGAGTACTGCGCCTGTACCTTTAGTCCATTCACCGTCAGTTCGATTTTCACGGCGTTAATTCCTTTAAAGTTGTCGTTACTGCCAGCGTCAGCGCCGTTTTGACCATCCCGCTAAAACGCGCCTCTGACCAGACGGCGAAATCGGCGAACTTCATCGCTTTTAACGCATCGTAGAGCGTCGCATTGCGGGTTATACTGTTGACATTACTGATAAAATCCCAGGTTATATCATCGGTAAATCCGGGCGTTTCATCCTGTTCGTTCAGGTAATGCCAGAACTGGGAAAAGTGCGTGATATCGGCGTACAGCCATTTATCCATCTTCCCCAGCGCATAAATCAAACGCAGCGCAACATCAATATCATCAAGCGGGCCACTTTGGGCGAGCAACGGCTTCACTGCATATTCCACGATCTCTTCATCGTTATCGACAAACAGCGACGGCAGAAACTGGCGTATCCCCTGGAGCAAAATGGCATGCGCAGTTTTCATAAATGACAATAAATTGTCCTGTGCATCCAGTTGCTCAAGCACATCATCTTCTGTCAGCGTCGCCATTCGTCTTCCGATAGATCACCATCAATGCAGGGAGTCTATTATATTACACGTTTGGTCCGCGCCGCCGATCAGTAATGTCTGCGTCCGCACCCCATTCGCCGTCTGTTGGATACCGTTCACCAACTCGCCGCCCGTCACGCCCGTAGCGCTAAAGAGGATATCGTTCCCCCTCACCAGTTCGTCGAGCGAGTACACACGGTTGACTTCAACACCCATCTCCTTACAACGCTTACGCTCCTGTTCTGCGATTTGCCGATTTTCGGTGTAGTCACCTTTGGCCTGGCAAAAATCGATTAATTCCGCCTGCATATCTCCACCTAACGCTTTGACTGCACAGGCAGAAATAACGCCTTCCGGTGCGCCACCGATGGTGTACATCACATCGTAAGGATTATCCTGCCAGCAGGTCAGCACGCTGGCGGCGACATCGCCATCCGGCAGGGCGAAAACCTTAACGCCCAGCTGTGTTGCTTCCTCAATCGCGGCACTCAGGCGCGGTTTATCCAGCGTAACCATGCGCAGCTTGTCCAGCGGTTTGCCTAACGCTTTCGCCACGTTGCGCAAGTTGTCCGCCAGAGGCAAAGACAGATCAATCGCCCCGGCAGCCAGTCGATTAACAACCAGCTTTTTCATATACATATCGGGCGCATGTAACAGGCTATCTCGAGGGGCGAAAGCCATGACCGCCAGCGCATTGCTCTGCCCCATCGCCACCATCCGCGTGCCTTCAATCGGGTCAACCGCGATATCGACTTCTGGCCCGTCGCCTTTGCCCACCTCTTCGCCAATCCACAGCATCGGCGCATGGTCAATTTCTCCTTCGCCGATAACCACTCGTCCACGAAAAGCGACGTCGTTTAATGCCTGGCGCATCGCGGTGACCGCCAGGCCATCAATTTTATTTTTGTCGCCACAGCCGGTTTGCGGCCAGGCAGCCAACGCTGCCTGTTCCGTAACGCGAAATAATGGCCACGTCAGGGACATCATTGCGCGGCCTCCCCAATATCAACGCCAAATTGTGCCAGCAGATATTTCTCGGCCTGTTCATTCCAGATGCCGTGCGTTTCCTCAACCAGCCGCGCCAGCTCTTTAAACAGCGGATCGGTTTTGCCTTTTTCGGCAAAATCGGCAATGGCAGTGAGCGGCATGGTCACGCCGTTATAAATGAGTTTTTTACCGCCTGGGATATCCGGCAGATTGAGCACGGTTTCTGGCACCGCATCCAGCCCACCGATATGGGTCACCATAAACGACGGCTGCAACTGCCCCGTGGCGCTAAGGGCTATCGCCTCTTTCATGTCGTCCGTTGAACCGCCGGATGTACCGACGACGTGCGTGCTGTTGTAATGGACGTTGTAGAAATTAAACGGCACTTTGAAGTTTTTATCTGTCGGCCCGGCGAAGAAATTCAGACAACCATCTTCCGCCAGTAATTCATCAGCCATTTCAACGACAGCAGGCACCGCCGCATAAACAAAAATGTCATCGAACCCGGCATCTCCTGTTAGTCCCCGCAGCATCTGGACAGGATCGCTCATCCCTTTGGTATTCACATACACCAGCTCAATGCCTTTACTGGCTGCCAGCTCCACCGGCAGCAGCTTCTGTACCTGCGCCAGGCGTTTGTCGTCGATATCGACCACCACCACCCGCGACGGTTGTATGCCGCCGTTAATGGCGTAATCGATAGCGCCAATGCCCATCGGACCTGCACACGCCAGTAGCGCAATATTGCCGCCAGGTTTGACGCCCATACGATGCTCATAAACATATTGCGTAGTGTGATAATTGGCATGATAAGCGCCAATAATGCAGCACATAGGCTCTGCCAGCGACGCCGCAGCAAAATAAGAGCCGTGATATGGTAATACGCAGCCCAGATTAATGGCGATCTCGGGAATAATCATATAGGTGGCGTTACCGCCAAAATATTCGTAGCTGTAGCCCGCTGAATATCCGCTTGGTAACCCCATCGCCGGTTGCAATACAAAACGCTGACCTTTTTTATATTTGCCAGTGAGATTTTTACCCACTTCGACAATAACCCCGGCACATTCATGCCCGGTAATGACCGGATGATTTTCTAAATCGTCGGGTACGCGTTTATGTTCACTACCGAGTAACGCCGCTTTCCAGGTGGATAAACAGACGCTGTCAGAAATTACACTCACCAAAAGTTCGTTATCAGTAAATTCTGGCAATTCAAATTCGCGCAGACGGACATCCCGCTTGCCATAAATAGCAGCAACTTTGGTTTTCATTTTTACCTCTGCAATCAGTTTTTATGTTCGGCGGTTAATTGATTAAATAAAGTGTCGAGTTTTGGATCGCCAATATAGTTATTAATCAATATCAGCGGTTTATCCGTCACACGCTTCACGCGCCCTTCCAGACTGGCATGAGTGACAACGATATCCGCATCCGCAGGCACGTTTTCTATCGCGTAATGTTTTACTTCAATTGCCAGCCCTGCTTTTTCCAGGCGTTTACGGAAGGTGGTTGCGCCCATCGCGCTGGAGCCCATCCCCGCATCGCAAACGAAGGCAATACGCTTAACACGGCTTAACGAGAATGCGCCTTCCTGCTTCATTGCTTTAACCGCATTGGCTGACTCGGTAAATTCATCTTCGCTCTCAGTCTCCACTGTTTTTTCCATCTTCAGTATCAGGGAAGTGATGACAAAGGACACCAGCGTGCCTACCGTAACTCCGGCAATTGTCGCCAGGAACGAGCCTTTCGGCGTCAGCGCCAGGTAAGCAAAGATAGAACCTGGGCTTGGGCCTGCAACCAGACCACCTTCCAGCAAATTAAACATCCAGGTGCCAGACATACCGCCCGCAATCATGGCGATAATGGTCAACGGCTTCATCAGCACATACGGGAAATACAGTTCGTGGATCCCACCGAGGAAGTGAATAATCATCGCCCCGGGCGCAGAACGTTTACTCATTCCTTTACCAAACAAGGTAAACGCCAGCAGCAGCCCCAGACCAGGACCTGGGTTGGAGGCCACCATAAAGAAGATGGATTTACCGTTAACCGAAGCCTGTTGCATTCCCAACGGGTAATAGACGCCCTGATCGATCGCATTATTGAGGAAAAGCACTTTCGCCGGTTCATTGATGACTGACAGCAGAGGCAGATAACCCGCATGTACCAGCGCCTCAATACACTCTTTGACGAAAGTATTGGCAATTAACACCGCCGGGCCGATGACTTCAAAACCCAGCAGACAGAGAATCATCCCAGCAATACCTAATGAGAAGTTATTGATAACCATCTCAAAACCAGCAGGTATGCGTTTTTCCAGTGCCTTATCGACATATTTTATGACCAGCCCACCTAACGGTCCCATGATCATTGAGCCAAGGAACATCGGGATTTCAGCGCCGACGATAACACCAATCGTACCGATTCCGCCCATGACCGCGCCGCGTTTACCGCCGACCAGATGACCACCGGTAGAACCAATCATCACGGGCAATAAATAGGTAATCATCGGGCCGACAATTTTGGCGAAATGTTCATTCGGCAGCCAACCGGTGGGAATAAATAACGCAGTTATAAAGCCCCAGGCAATAAAAGCACCGATATTGGGGATGACCATTGCAGTCAAAAAGCCCCCAAAAGCCTGGACCTTTGCACGAGCAGACTTGTTTTCCATAATATTATCCTGTAGAGGAGAGAGTAATTATCCGCGGCTGATAATGTCCGCTAATTGTTTTTCTGATGATGCTGTTAAGAGTTGTTCGAGTATTTCTTCTTCGCACAGTAATTCACTTAACGCCTGAATAGCGCCAATGTGCGAATCGGCATCGGCAGCAGAGAGTCCGATGAGTAATTTAATCGGTTCGTCATTTCCCGGAAAATAAACGCCTTGTTTAAGTAACGTCAAAGACATCCCGGTTTTAAGCGCCCCACATTCCGGTCGCGCATGAGGCATTGCCACGCCTGTTGCGAGAATATAATAAGGGCCATTGTTAATGGTGGAATCTTTAATTGCCTGAATGTAATTATCGCTGATATAGTTTTTATCCAGCAATGATACCATCGAGAAATCGATAGCTTCCTGCCAGTCTTTTGCAGAATGTATAACTGAGATTGATGATTCTGGAAAATAATCACTAAGCCGCATAAATTATCCTTATTTTATTTTTACGGTACCGTCCGGCGGTAAAAATAAAATACTCGTGCGGTTTAATGAAAGCAATTGGGTACGCGAGAAGAAAAACCCCATAAACCAAAATAATAAAACCTTAAATAACAACAAGATGAAATTAATATTTTTAAAGTCAACTTTGTATTTGTTATGTTTATCACAAAATCAATATTTTGTTTGTTATTGTATTTGTGATGCATATCTCTATTTATTTATTGAATGTTCGAAAACATACTTTTCTAATGCAATGTTTTTTCGCTATACCCCTTTATAGATTCTGAATTCTCACCTGTCGGCTGTTTTCCCCTCACCTCATGTGACATATTCCCACACTTTACTCAAGGAAGATTGTCATGAAAGCACCTGTTTCTATAACCTCATTTCGCCCACAAAAATCTATTGCTATCGCCATTGGCGTGCTTGCCGTGGTTGTGCTGCCATTTCTCTCGTATTACACCGTTAATGAAGGTGAACGCGGCATTTTGCTGCGCTACGGAAAAATAGTAAAAGTCGCCGAGCCGGGCCTGGGTTTTAAGATCCCGTTTATGGAAAGCGTGGAGAAAATTTCTACGCGTAATCAGGCCGTGGTCTATCAGGGATTACAGGCATACAGCCGCGACCAGCAACCTGCACAAATGACAGTATCAGTCAGCTTCCACATTAAACCTTCAGAAGCAGGCGCGGTTTATACCACCTACAACACCATTGAAGCATTAAAAGATCGCCTGATTGTTCGCCAGTTGCCAACCCAACTGGAGAACGTTTTCGGTCAATATACCGCCATCAGCGCGGTACAGGATCGCACGAAACTGGTTCAGGATCTGCAAAATGCCATGCGCAAAGCCGTTGTTGGGCCAGTGGTAATTGACGGGGTCCAGATTGAGAATATTGATTTTTCTGACGCTTATGAAAAGTCGATTGAAGATCGAATGAAAGCGGAAGTCGCCATTGCCACTCGTAAGCAAAATCTGGAAACAGAGAAAATCCAGGCGCAAATTGCGGTAACTCAGGCCCAGGCAGAAGCAGACAGTAAACTGGCGGCAGCCAAAGCAGAAGCTGAGACTATTCGCGTAAGAGGCGCGGCAGAGGCTGAAACTATTCGTTTAAAAAGTGCGGCTGAAGCAGAAGCTATCCGCCTGCGCGGTGAAGCTCTGCGGGATAATCCCGGCCTTGTAGCCCTCACCACCGCCGAACGTTGGGACGGTAAGCTGCCCGATACCATGATCCCCGGCAGCACAGTTCCGTTTATCTCTACTAAGTAAAAAAAGGGCCGCTTTCGCGGCCCTTAAGAGTAATGGCAAAGGCAAAACTACCTGATGCGCTACGCTTATCAGGCCTACATACTTCCTGCAATATATTGAATTTGCACGATCTTGTAGGTCGGATAAGGCGTTCACGCCGCATCCGACATGAACAACGCGCACTTTGCCAACAATCTGAAGGGCCGCTTTCGCGGCCCTTCTCACAAAGCATCTTACCGATTACAGCAACGCTTTTGCTTTCGCAACAACGTTGTCAACGGTGAAGCCGAACTCTTCAAACAGCAGCTCAGCCGGAGCAGATTCACCGAAGGTGGTCATACCGACGATAGCACCGTTCAGGCCAACATACTTGTACCAGTAGTCAGCAATGCCTGCTTCTACTGCAACACGAGCAGTAACCGCTTTCGGCAGTACAGATTCGCGGTAAGCCGCGTCCTGCTTGTCGAATGCGTCGGTAGACGGCATGGAAACCACGCGCGCTTTCACGCCTTCGGCAGTCAGTTTTTCGTAGGCAGCAACCGCCAGTTCAACTTCAGAACCGGTAGCGATGAAAATCAGTTCCGGCTGACCAGCACAGTCTTTCAGCACATAACCACCGCGCGCGATGTTTGCCAGCTGCTCTTCAGTACGTTCCTGCTGCGCCAGGTTCTGACGGGAGAGGATAAGCGCAGTCGGGCCGTCCTGACGCTCAACGCCGTATTTCCACGCTACTGCGGATTCAACCTGGTCACACGGACGCCATGTAGACATGTTCGGGGTCACGCGCAGAGAAGCGATCTGTTCTACCGGCTGGTGAGTCGGGCCATCTTCGCCCAGACCGATGGAGTCGTGGGTGTAAACCATCACCTGACGCTGTTTCATCAGCGCAGCCATACGTACGGCGTTACGTGCGTATTCCACGAACATCAGGAAGGTGGAGGTGTACGGCAGGAAACCACCGTGCAGAGAGATGCCGTTAGCAATCGCAGTCATACCGAACTCGCGAACACCGTAGTGGATGTAGTTACCCGCAGCATCTTCGTTGATTGCTTTAGAACCAGACCACAGGGTCAGGTTAGACGGCGCCAGGTCAGCAGAGCCGCCGAGGAATTCCGGCAACAGCGGACCGAATGCTTCGATAGCATTCTGCGACGCTTTACGGCTGGCGATTTTCGCCGGGTTAGCCTGCAGTTTAGCGATAAACTCTTTCGCTTTGGCGTCGAAGTCAGACGGCATTTCGCCTTTCATACGGCGGATAAATTCAGCGGCTTCCTGCGGATAAGCTTTCGCGTAAGCAGCGAATTTCTCGTTCCATGCGGATTCTTTCGCCTGGCCTGCTTCTTTCGCATCCCACTGAGCATAGATTTCAGACGGGATTTCGAACGGTGCATATTTCCAGCCCAGCTGTTCGCGGGTCAGGGCAATTTCAGCGTCGCCCAGCGGCGCACCGTGGGAGTCGTGGGTACCGGCTTTGTTCGGGGAACCGAAACCGATGACGGTTTTGCACATCAGCAGGGACGGTTTGTCGGTCACTGCGCGCGCTTCTTCTACTGCGCGTTTGATGGATGCTGCGTCATGACCGTCGATGTCGCGAATAACGTGCCAGCCGTAGGCTTCGAAACGCATTGCGGTATCGTCGGTGAACCAGCCTTCAACGTGACCATCGATAGAAATACCGTTGTCATCGTAGAACGCAATCAGTTTACCCAGCTTCAGCGTACCCGCCAGAGAGCAAACTTCGTGGGAGATGCCTTCCATCATGCAGCCGTCGCCCATGAAGGCGTAGGTGTAGTGGTCGACAATGTCGTGACCCGGACGGTTAAACTGCGCCGCCAGCGTTTTTTCTGCAATCGCCATACCGACTGCGTTGGCAATACCCTGCCCCAGCGGACCAGTGGTGGTTTCCACACCAGCGGTGTAACCCACTTCCGGGTGGCCCGGAGTTTTAGAGTGCAGCTGACGGAAGTTTTTCAGTTCTTCCATCGGCAGATCGTAACCGGTGAGGTGCAGCAGGCTGTAGATCAGCATGGAGCCGTGGCCGTTGGACAGCACGAAGCGGTCACGGTCAGCCCAGGACGGATTCTGCGGGTTGTGTTTCAGGAAATCACGCCACAGGACTTCGGCAATGTCAGCCATACCCATCGGGGCGCCCGGGTGACCGGATTTGGCTTTCTGTACTGCGTCCATGCTCAGCGCACGAATAGCATTGGCAAGCTCTTTACGTGAGGACATTTTGACTCCAGATCGGATGATGAAGGGCACGCCCTTAACGACTTGACGACAGCGCGTTTTGGGCTACGCCGGAAAATTTGCCAACAATTTACCGCAAGCCGCGCGTCATGTACATGGAACATCCTTTTGCCGTTTCAGAAATCTCTGGATCATGCTCGCATGTTGCGCAATCTGCTCGCCCGTCCGCTGCGCTTTTTCTTATACTTAGGACGAGCGTCGATTCACCTGCAAACGGCGCATTTTTAGAATAATCCTGACCTTGTGCGGAAGAGAAAACATGAAAATTCGCGCCTTATTGGTAGCAATGAGCGTGGCAACGGTGTTGACCGGTTGCCAGAATATGGACTCCAGTGGACTGCTCTCATCAGGAGCAGAAGCTTTTCAGGCTTACAGTTTGAGCGATGCGCAGGTGAAAGCCCTGAGCGATCAGGCGTGCCAGGAGATGGACAGCAAGGCGACGATTGCGCCAGACGGTAGTGAATACGCTAAACGTCTGACCACCATTGCTAATGCGCTGGGAAATAACATCAACGGCCAGCCGGTAAATTACAAAGTGTATATGGCGAAGGATGTGAACGCCTTTGCAATGGCTAACGGCTGTATCCGCGTCTATAGCGGCTTAATGGATATGATGACGGATAACGAAGTCGAAGCGGTGATCGGTCACGAGATGGGGCACGTGGCGTTAGGCCATGTGAAGAAAGGGATGCAGGTGGCACTTGGTACAAATGCCGTGCGAGTAGCTGCGGCCTCTGCGGGCGGGATTGTCGGCAGTTTATCTCAATCACAACTTGGTGATCTGGGCGAGAAATTAGTCAATTCGCAATTCTCCCAGCGCCAGGAAGCAGAAGCCGATGATTATTCTTACGATCTTCTGCGCCAACGCGGCATCAGCCCGGCAGGTCTTGCCACCAGCTTTGAAAAACTGGCGAAACTGGAAGAAGGCCGCCAAAGCTCAATGTTTGACGACCATCCGGCATCCGCCGAGCGCGCCCAGCATATTCGCGATCGTATGAGCGCGGATGGAGTTAAGTAAGGCCTGGTGGTGCCGAACCCTGGTCAGATAAGGCGTTCACACCGCATCTGACATTAATGGCACATTTGTTACCCCGTGCGCATTGCCGGATGCGATGCCTGACGCATCTTATCCGGCTTACGGGTGCCGAGCGTAGGTCGGATAAGACGTTCACGCCGCATCCGACATTAATGGCACATTTGTTACCCTGTGCGCATTGCCGGATGCGATGCTGGCGCATCTTATCCGGCCTACGGGCGCCGAACCCAGGTCGGATAAGGCGTTCACGCCACATCCGACATTAATGGCACGTTTTACCCGTGCGCATTGCCGGATGCGATGCTGGCGCATCTTATCCGGCCTACGGGTGCCGAACCCAGGTCGGATAAGGCGTTCACGCCGCATCTGACATTAATGGCACATTTGTTACCCCGTGCGCATTACTCGCCCTTTTTCGCCGCCTGAATATACAGCATCTCCAGCGCCAGCGTCGCCGCTGCCAGAGCGGTGATTTCCGACTGATCGTATGCCGGAGCCACTTCCACTACGTCCATCCCAACGATGTTGAGATCTTTCAGGCCGCGTACCAGTTTAATGGCGCGATCGGAGGTCAGACCGCCAATCACCGGCGTACCGGTTCCCGGCGCGAAAGCAGGGTCCAGGCAGTCGATATCAAAGGTCAGGTAAACCGGCATATCACCCACAATCTGTTTCACCTGGGCGATAACGTCATCCACGCTGCGATCGTTCACCTGGCAGGCGTCCAGCACGGTAAAGCCGTTGTCTTTATCAAACTCGGTACGAATACCAATCTGCACGGAATGATTCGGGTCGATCAGACCTTCTTTCGGCGCGGTATAGAACATGGTGCCGTGGTCAAATTCACAACCGTTCGCGTAGGTATCGGTGTGGGCGTCAAAGTGTACCAACGCCATTTTGCCGAAATGCTTCGCATGTGCACGCAGCAGCGGCAGCGTAACAAAATGGTCACCACCGAAGGAGAGCATACGCTTACCAGCAGCCAGCAGCTTCTCGGCGTGCGCCTGCAGCTTCTCGCTCATCTCACGGGCATCGCCAAAGGCATATACCAGATCACCGCAGTCCACCACGTTCAGACGCTCACGCATGTCGAAATTCCACGGGAAGCGGTTGTGTTCCCAGGCCAGATTCGTCGAAACCTGACGGATAGCTGCCGGACCGTGGCGACCACCCGCACGACCAGAAGTGGCCATATCGAACGGCACGCCAGTAATCACCCAGTCAGCATCGCTGTCATACGGCTGGAAGTTCATCGGCAGGCGTAAAAAACCAAAGGCGTTGGAAACCAGTGAGTTATCGTATTGATGACCTAAGGTGCTCATGGATGGACTCCTATTACAAAGTCGATATAAAAAAACCCTTCCGCGTCGTTAGGCCCGACGAGGAAGGGTTGGATTTGCGAAACACAAGTTTGTGCTAATTATCGCCTTAAATGGGCGAGGCATCAAGCGAGGTTGCTATTTCCGACACGGTGGCGGCGCATAGCCATTGTTGTCTGCCGGAAAGGCTTGTCCAGAGCACGGCGGCAGCGCGTTTTGCGCCGGGCCTTGTAATTCAAAGGCGGCAAAGCCGATTACACCGGTATTACGCACATCGCCTTGCGCCGAATTGGCTGCGTAGGAATCAGCAACGTTGGCGAACTGAAAAGCCGCTTCGGTATGTTTATCTTTGCGGAATCCTTTAATCGCTAACGAATCTCCGGCATTCACAATATAACCGTTGTTATTCAGCGAACCTTGTTTACCATTCAGAACATCCAGGCCATCAGCCGTAGCAACGATCTCGTAGTTGGTGTTACGACTGTAATTGCGGACATATAATTGATAATTCATTCCTACTCTGGCATAGACAATATAGCGTGGTTCATTATTTGATGAATCATAAACCCGCGTAATAGGTAGAGAATTAAAATTACTATCGCGAATAGCATATTCCAGTTCGTTAATACGAATGCTATAAACGCGGTCGTAGCCGGAAGGAACATTAGTCGAATAACTAATAACGATCATCTCCGCCGGATCGCGCCAGGCTCGCTCAGCAGATACGCCCTGAACCGTTGAGTGCACATCCCCACCCCAGGCGGTGCCGACATTGCCAGATGCACTGCTATTATACTGCGCATTACTGGAACAACCGGCCAGCAGCACGATTAATGCCACCAACGCGCTACATACTTTCCATTTTTTCATAACCGTTCCCTCTGCATTTAATTAATGCAGCGATTGTAGGGAGATTATTTAATAAGAAAAGCAGCTAAATTATTTTTAAGAATATATAAAAAGAAAGCGGGTCGATTTACGTAAATAAATCGACCTGCCAGCGGAATAATCTTAATTATTCATCTTCAAGATAGGTATAACCGTACAAACCTGCCTCGAACTCTTCCAGGAACTGTTGTTGCAGTTCAGCATCAAGATCGGTTTTCTTCACTTGATCGCGGAACTGGGTTAACAGCGTTTTCGGATCTAGCTGTACATATTGCAGCATGTCCGCCACGGTATCGCCTTCGTCAGACAGTTCCACTTCTACACTACCGTCAGGGAACACGAACACGTCAACCGCTTCGGTATCACCGAACAGGTTGTGCATGTTGCCAAGGATCTCCTGATATGCGCCGACCATAAAGAAACCGAGCATCGGCGGATTCTCCGGATCGTACTCCGGCATTGGCATTGTCGTGGCAATACCGTCACCATCGATATAGTGGTCGATAGCACCGTCAGAGTCACAGGTAATATCCAGCAGCACAGCGCGGCGTTCCGGCACTTGATCCAGCCCTTCCAGCGGCAGAACCGGGAACAACTGGTCGATCCCCCATGCGTCCGGCATCGACTGGAACAGCGAGAAGTTGACGTACATTTTGTCCGCCATACGTTCCTGCAGCTCGTCGATAATCGGACGATGAGCACGGTTTTGCGGATCCAGCTGCTTCTGCACTTCATGGCAAATGCTCAAATAAAGCTGCTCAGCCCATGCGCGTTCTTGCAGGCTAAAGGTGCCGGAAGAGTAGCCGATATGAATGTCGTGCAGATCCATCTGGCTGTCATGCAACCACTCACGCAGAGAACGGCGAGTTCCCGGTTCGTGCATCTCCTGCCAGGTTTCCCACATGCTTTGCAGCGCGCGCGGCGCATCTTCTGCGGGCGCGGTCGGCACCGTGTATTCGTTACGTTCCACGCCGATGATATTCGACACCAGCACGGTGTGATGCGCAGTCACCGCACGACCCGATTCGGTGATTACCGTCGGATGCGGCAGACCATTTTCTTCACACGCATCGCCAATCGCCCAGATGATGTTGTTGGCGTATTCATTGAGGCCGTAGTTCACCGAACAGTCGGACTGCGAACGAGTACCTTCATAATCCACGCCCAGACCGCCGCCGACGTCGAAGCACTGAATATTGACGCCCAGCTTGTGCAGTTCCACATAGAAACGCGCGGATTCACGAACGCCCGTGGCGATATCGCGAATATTCGCCATCTGCGAACCAAGGTGGAAGTGCAGCAGTTGCAGGCTGTCGAGACGCCCGGCTTCACGCAACGTTTCAACCAGTTGCAGTACCTGAGTCGCAGCCAGGCCGAACTTCGATTTTTCCCCGCCGGAGGACTGCCATTTCCCCGAGCCCTGCGAAGCCAGACGTGCACGCACGCCCAGACGAGGAACGACATTCAGACGTTCTGCTTCATCCAACACAATGGCGATTTCTGACATCTTCTCAATGACCAGATAGACCTTGTGGCCCATCTTCTCGCCAATTAATGCCAGGCGGATATATTCGCGGTCTTTATAACCATTACAGACGATGACGCTGCGGGTCATGCCAGCATGCGCCAGCACCGCCATCAACTCTGCTTTCGAGCCTGCTTCCAGCCCCAACGGTTCGCCAGAATGAATCAGGGACTCAATCACGCGGCGGTGCTGGTTAACTTTAATTGGATAAACGAGGAAGTAATCGCCGTTATAGCCGTAGGATTCCCGCGCACGTTTAAACGCGGCGTTTATGGAACGCAAACGGTGCTGCAGGATCTGCGGGAAACAGAACAGTGCAGGCAGACGCTGGCCCTGTGCTTCGCGGGTTTTCACCAACTGCGCGAGATCGACGCGAGCTTCCGGGACGTCCGGGTCCGGGCACACGCTGATGTGGCCCAGTTCGTTAACGTCATAGTAGTTATTGCCCCACCAGGCAATATTGTAAGTACGCAGCATCTTGCTGGCTTCCTGGGAGCTCATTGCAACCTCCTGCATGGAGCGTAGTACACCGTGTTCGCCCGCTGACGAAGGCAAACTCATAGACATGTCGTCAGACATAGCGAACCTCAAATTATTTTATTAAGTGTAAAACAGTTAACCACTATCGCAGCCTGAAACTGCGATAACAACCCATAAGCACATGGATTTTCCAGCAGTGTATGCTGACGCTCCGACTGCGCAATCGGTTTCTTTTTCATAACATTATTAAGCACATAACCGAACGTAAGTGTGACTGTTCGGCGAAACCACGAGAAAACTCTTGTTTTTACAAGAGCGCCCTTGTTCAGTCCTCAGTAACTGTAACCAGCTCTTGAATCCTGAGAAGCGCCGAGATGGGTATAACATCGGCAGGTATGCAAAGCAGAGATGCAGAGTGCGGGGAACGAATCTTCACCAGAACGGTGAGACAGGTTAAGCAGCAGACAACGGTTCATTATTTCGTATCACCTCCACGGCCGCCCGTTAAGACGAACCCACAAGCCAAAACTCTGATTTCAACCCGGCTGGAAGTGGCAACACGAAAGAAACGTCGTGTGCTTTTTATTTAAGCCGCGCGCCGCGTTTTATACCCCACAATGGCAGAAAATTGCAAAAGATAAATACGCAGAATGCCAGCATTGTCAGGAAAAATTTCCAGCCACGTTTCTAACAGAATGAGACACGATTCAAAAAAAAGTGGAAATCGGGTGAAGGATTGACCTAAAATAGCCATCCAGATGTTAATCCATCCATACTGATTAACACTCAGACTGCCAGTGTTTTTAACCTGTCGAGTCGTGGTAGGATCCGCTACCACAGAAAATCCACACAACAGTTTGAGCTAACCAAATTCTCTTTAGGTGATATTAAATATGGCAAAACACCTTTTTACGTCCGAGTCCGTCTCTGAAGGGCATCCTGACAAAATTGCTGACCAAATCTCTGATGCCGTTTTAGACGCGATCCTCGAACAGGATCCGAAAGCACGCGTTGCTTGCGAAACCTACGTAAAAACCGGCATGGTTTTAGTTGGCGGTGAAATCACCACCAGCGCCTGGGTAGACATCGAAGAGATCACCCGTAACACCGTTCGCGAAATTGGCTATGTACATTCCGACATGGGCTTTGACGCTAACTCCTGTGCGGTCCTGAGCGCTATCGGCAAACAATCTCCTGACATCAACCAGGGCGTTGACCGTGCCGATCCGCTGGAACAGGGCGCGGGCGACCAGGGTCTGATGTTTGGCTACGCAACCAACGAAACCGACGTGCTGATGCCAGCACCTATCACCTATGCACACCGTCTGGTACAGCGTCAGGCTGAAGTGCGTAAAAACGGCACTCTGCCGTGGCTGCGCCCGGACGCGAAAAGCCAGGTAACTTTCCAGTATGACGACGGCAAAATCGTCGGCATCGATGCTGTCGTGCTTTCCACTCAGCACTCTGAAGATATCGACCAGAAATCGCTGCAAGAAGCGGTAATGGAAGAGATCATTAAGCCGATTCTGCCCGCTGAATGGCTGACTTCCGCCACCAAATTCTTCATCAACCCGACCGGACGTTTTGTTATCGGTGGCCCGATGGGTGACTGCGGTCTGACTGGTCGTAAAATTATCGTTGATACCTACGGCGGCATGGCGCGTCACGGTGGCGGTGCGTTCTCCGGTAAAGATCCATCAAAAGTGGACCGTTCCGCAGCCTACGCAGCACGTTATGTCGCGAAAAACATCGTGGCTGCTGGCCTGGCTGACCGTTGCGAAATTCAGGTTTCCTACGCAATTGGCGTGGCTGAACCGACCTCCATCATGGTGGAAACTTTCGGTACCGAGAAAGTGCCTTCTGAACAGCTGACCCTGCTGGTACGTGAGTTCTTCGACCTGCGTCCATACGGTCTGATTCAGATGCTGGATCTGCTGCACCCGATCTACAAAGAAACCGCAGCATACGGTCACTTTGGTCGCGAACATTTCCCGTGGGAAAAAACCGACAAAGCGCAACTGCTGCGTGAAGCTGCCGGTCTGAAGTAATCTTTCTTCACCTGCTTTCAAAGGCCAGCCTCGCGCTGGCCTTTTTCTTTTACCTCTCCGCGGTGGATAGGCGTTCACGCCGCATCCGGCAAAAAGCCGCCCGCGAAATGACATCATTCTTCCTGAACACGTTTTACCCGCAAATCATCATCACGACTGAAACCGATTACACCAGCAACACAGAGCAAATATTCACAATATTTTCATCGTATGATTCATTTTTCATAATCGTTACATTTCTTTTCAGTAAAGTCTTAATTGCAGATAACTGTGTTTAACCTATGATGATATAACTCAATTAATTTCATACACTTAAATTATAACCATAATGAATATTAGTGTAAGCGATTACACTGATGTGATTTGCTTCACATCTTTTTACGTCGTACTCACCTATCTTAATTCACAATAAAAAATAACCATATTGGAGGGCATCATGCCTGACGCAAAAAAACAGGGGCGGTCAAACAAGGCAATGACGTTTTTCGTCTGCTTCCTTGCTGCTCTGGCGGGATTACTCTTTGGCCTGGATATCGGTGTAATTGCTGGCGCACTGCCGTTTATTGCAGATGAATTCCAGATTACCTCGCACACACAAGAATGGGTCGTAAGCTCCATGATGTTCGGTGCGGCAGTCGGTGCGGTGGGCAGCGGCTGGCTCTCCTTTAAACTCGGGCGCAAAAAGAGCCTGATGATCGGCGCAATCCTGTTTGTTGCCGGTTCGCTGTTCTCTGCGGCTGCGCCAAACGTTGAAGTACTGATTCTTTCCCGCGTTCTGCTGGGTCTGGCGGTAGGTGTAGCCTCTTATACCGCGCCGCTGTACCTCTCTGAAATTGCGCCAGAGAAAATTCGCGGCAGTATGATCTCGATGTATCAGTTGATGATCACTATCGGGATCCTCGGCGCGTATCTTTCTGATACCGCCTTCAGCTACACCGGTGCATGGCGCTGGATGCTGGGTGTGATTATCATCCCGGCAATTCTGCTACTGATTGGTGTCTTCTTCCTGCCAGACAGCCCACGTTGGTTTGCCGCTAAACGCCGCTTTGTTGATGCCGAACGCGTGCTACTGCGCCTGCGCGACACCAGCGCGGAAGCCAAACGCGAACTGGATGAAATCCGTGAAAGTTTGCAGGTTAAACAGAGCGGTTGGGCATTGTTTAAAGAGAACAGTAACTTCCGTCGCGCGGTGTTCCTGGGTGTACTGTTGCAGGTGATGCAGCAATTCACCGGGATGAACGTCATCATGTACTACGCGCCGAAAATCTTCGAACTGGCGGGTTATACCAACACCACAGAGCAAATGTGGGGGACCGTGATTGTCGGCCTGACCAACGTACTTGCCACCTTTATCGCAATCGGTCTTGTTGACCGTTGGGGACGTAAACCAACGTTGACGCTGGGCTTCATGGTGATGGCTGTGGGCATGGGCGTACTGGGTACAATGATGCATATCGGTATTCACTCACCGTCGGCGCAATATTTCGCCATCGCCATGCTGCTGATGTTTATTGTCGGTTTTGCCATGAGCGCGGGTCCGTTGATTTGGGTACTGTGTTCTGAAATCCAGCCGCTGAAAGGCCGCGACTTCGGTATCACCTGCTCCACCGCCACCAACTGGATTGCCAACATGATTGTCGGCGCAACCTTCCTGACCATGCTCAACACGCTGGGCAACGCCAATACCTTCTGGGTTTACGCAGGTCTGAACGTGCTGTTTATCCTGCTGACACTGTGGCTGGTGCCGGAAACCAAACACGTTTCGCTGGAACACATTGAACGTAATCTGATGAAAGGTCGTAAACTGCGCGAAATCGGCGCTCACGATTAATCTCCTCAGGCTTCCTCCCGTCGCGGAGGAAGCCACCTCTTGCAGTCATCTTTTCTTCGCTCTATCCTCTGCCGCTATGAAAACATCCCGTCTCCCTATCGCCATCCAACAGGCTGTTATGCGTCGCCTGCGGGAAAAACTCGCCCAGGCCAACCTGAAGCTGGGGCGTAACTATCCGGAGCCAAAACTCTCTTATACCCAGCGTGGCACATCCGCCGGAACGGCCTGGCTGGAAAGCTATGAAATTCGCCTCAATCCGGTGTTGCTGATGGAAAACAGCGAGGCTTTTATAGAAGAAGTGGTGCCACACGAACTGGCGCATCTGCTGGTGTGGAAGCACTTCGGTCGCGTAGCGCCACATGGCAAAGAGTGGAAGTGGATGATGGAAAGCGTGCTGGGCGTTCCCGCCCGCCGTACGCATCAGTTTGAACTGCAATCCGTGCGCCGTAACACTTTCTCCTACCGTTGCAAATGCCAGGAGCATCAGCTCACCGTACGTCGTCATAACCGCGTGGTACGAGGCGAAGCCGTCTATCGCTGCGTTCACTGCGGTGAACAACTGGTTGCCCAATAACCAGCAGAACTATCAGGAATTTTACTGATCTGGCTGATTGCATACCAAAACAACTTTCGCTACGTTGCTCGCTCGTTTTAACACGGAGTAAGTGATGTACCGTAATTTGTCTGTGGCTGCGGTGGTACTGAGCGCAGCATTATCCGGCACGGCGTTAGCCGAAGGCATCAATAGTTTTTCCCAGGCGAAAACAGCAGCGGTAAAAGTCTACGCTGATGTGCCGGGAACATTTTACTGTGGATGTAAAATCAACTGGCAGGGTAAAAAAGGCATCGTGGATCTGGAGTCGTGCGGGTATCAGGTGCGCAAAAATGAAAACCGCGCCAGCCGCGTAGAGTGGGAACATGTTGTTCCCGCCTGGCAGTTCGGCCACCAGCGTCAGTGCTGGCAGGAAGGCGGTCGTAAAAACTGCGCTAAAGATCCGGTTTATCGCCAAATGGAAAGCGATATGCATAACCTGCAGCCCGCGATAGGTGAAGTGAACGGCGATCGCGGCAACTTTATGTACAGCCAGTGGAATGGCGGCGAGGGGCAGTATGGGCAGTGCGCTATGAAGATTGATTTCAAAGAAAAAGTTGCTGAACCGCCCGCTCATGCCCGTGGTTCCATTGCGCGGATTTACTTCTACATGCGTGACCAGTACAACCTGACACTCTCACGCCAGCAAACGCAGCTGTTTAACGCCTGGAACAAAATGTATCCGGTCACCGACTGGGAGTGTGAGCGTGACGAGCGCATCGCGAAGGTGCAAGGCAATCACAACCCGTATGTGCAACGCGCTTGCCAGGCGCGAAAGAGCTAACCTACACTAGCGAAATTCTTTTTGTTAACCCTACCCCACGCGCGCAACCGCGTGGGGAGACGACGCGGATATTTAACCATGCGTATCCCCCGCATTTATCATCCTGAACCACTCACCAGCAATTCGCAGATCGCGCTTTGTGAAGATGCCGCTAACCATATCGGGCGCGTCCTGCGTATGGGGCCAGGTCAGGCATTACAGTTATTTGACGGCAGCAACCAGGTCTTTGACGCAGAAATCACCAGCGCCAGCAAAAAAAGCGTGGAAGTTAAAGTGCTGGAAGGCCAGGTAGACGATCGTGAATCTCCCTTGCATATTCACCTTGGTCAGGTGATGTCGCGCGGAGAAAAAATGGAATTCACTATCCAGAAATCGATAGAACTTGGCGTAAGCCTCATTACGCCACTTTTTTCTGAACGCTGCGGCGTTAAACTGGATAGTGAACGTCTGAACAAGAAGCTCCAGCAGTGGCAGAAAATTGCAATTGCCGCCTGCGAGCAGTGTGGTCGTAATCGGGTACCAGAAATCCGTCCGGCGATGGATCTGGAAGCCTGGTGTGCAGAGCAAGATGAAGGCTTGAAACTCAATCTTCACCCGCGCGCCAGTAACAGCATCAATACATTGCCGTTACCAGTCGAACGCGTCCGCCTGCTGATTGGCCCGGAAGGCGGTTTGTCGGCAGATGAAATTGCCATGACTGCCCGCTATCAATTTACTGATATCCTGTTGGGACCTCGCGTTCTGCGTACTGAGACAACTGCGCTCACCGCCATTACCGCGCTACAAGTGCGTTTTGGCGATCTGGGCTAACGGAGAAGAATAATGATCAAGCTCGGCATCGTGATGGACCCCATCGCAAGCATCAACATCAAGAAAGATTCCAGTTTCGCTATGTTGCTGGAAGCACAGCGTCGTGGTTACGAACTTCACTATATGGAGATGGCCGATCTCTATTTGATCAATGGTGAGGCTCGCGCTCGTACCCGTACTTTGAGCGTCGAACAGAACTACGATAAATGGTACGAGTTCACGGGTGAGCAGGATCTGCAACTGGCCGATCTCGACGTGATTCTGATGCGTAAAGATCCGCCGTTTGATACCGAGTTTATCTACGCGACCTATATTCTGGAACGCGCCGAAGAGAAAGGAACGCTGATTGTTAACAAGCCGCAGAGCCTGCGCGACTGTAACGAGAAGCTGTTTACCGCCTGGTTCTCTGACTTAACGCCAGAAACACTGGTCACGCGCAATAAAGCGCAGTTGAAAGCGTTCTGGGAAAAACACAGCGATATCATCCTCAAGCCGCTGGACGGTATGGGTGGCGCGTCGATTTTCCGCGTGAAAGAAGGCGATCCGAACCTTGGTGTGATTGCCGAAACCTTGACTGAGCACGGCACTCGCTACTGCATGGCACAAAATTATCTGCCAGCGATTAAAGATGGTGACAAGCGTGTGCTGGTGGTGGATGGCGAACCAGTACCGTACTGTCTGGCGCGTATTCCACAGGGCGGCGAAACCCGTGGCAATCTGGCTGCCGGTGGTCGTGGCGAACCTCGTCCGCTAACGGAAAGCGACTGGAAAATCGCCCGTCAGGTAGGACCGACGCTGAAAGAAAAAGGGCTGATTTTTGTTGGTCTGGATATTATCGGTGACCGCCTGACTGAAATTAACGTCACCAGCCCAACCTGTATTCGTGAGATTGAAGCAGAGTTTCCGGTGTCTATCACCGGAATGTTAATGGATGCTATTGAAGCACGATTACAGCAGCAGTAACCCTGTTTAGCGAGAGGGATCTCGTTGAGACTATGAGTGACAGCGCCATACTTTCCACGCATACTGGGCGCTGTTGCTTTTTTGAACCAGGAAACAGAACCTCTGACAATGAATTTACAGCATCACTTTCTTATTGCCATGCCTGCTCTCCAGGATCCGATTTTCCGTCGTTCCGTGGTCTACATTTGCGAACATAATACCAATGGAGCAATGGGGATCATCATTAACAAGCCACTGGAAAATCTCAAAATTGAAGGGATTCTGGAAAAGCTGAAGATCACGCCGGAGCCGCGTGATGAATCTGTCCGTCTGGACAAACCGGTTATGCTTGGCGGTCCGCTGGCTGAAGATCGCGGGTTTATTTTGCATACCCCGCCATCCAATTTTGCGTCCAGCATTCGCATTTCAGATAACACGGTGATGACCACTTCCCGCGATGTGCTGGAAACACTCGGCACCGATAAACAACCTGCTGACGTGATGGTAGCCCTTGGTTACTCCTCCTGGGATAAAGGCCAACTGGAGCAAGAAATTCTCGATAATGCGTGGTTAACCGCCCCGGCAGATCTGAATATTCTGTTCAAAACACCGATAGCCGACCGCTGGCGCGATGCGGCAAGGCTGATTGGTGTTGATATTCTCACCATGCCTGGTGTGGCAGGGCATGCCTGATGAGCGGAACATTACTCGCCTTCGACTTCGGCACCAAAAGCATTGGCGTAGCGGTCGGCCAACGCATTACCGGCACCGCTCGCCCGCTGCCCGCAATTAAAGCACAGGACGGTACGCCGGACTGGAACCTCATCGAGCATTTACTGAAAGAGTGGCAACCAGACGAAATCATCGTCGGTTTGCCGCTGAATATGGACGGCACCGAGCAACCATTGACTGCCAGAGCGCGTAAATTTGCCAACCGTATTCATGGCCGTTTTGGTGTTGAAGTAAAGCTCCATGACGAGCGTCTTAGCACCGTGGAAGCACGTTCCGGTCTGTTTGAACAGGGCGGCTATCGGGCGCTCAACAAAGGCAAAGTCGACTCTGCCTCTGCGGTTATTATTCTCGAAAGCTATTTCGAGCAGGGGTATTAAGGCGATTTAAAAGCCAGCTGGAGTGTAAATAATATCATCGCGCCTTACGCCTTACGCCTTATTGCCGGATGCGGCGTGAACGCCTTATCCGGCCTACATGTGGCAGCGGTTGTAGGTCTGATAAGACGCGCAAGCGTCGCATCAGACGTTTATTGCCTTTGTAGGCCCGATAAGCTTGCGCATCGGGCATGTTTACAATTCGTATCAGGCACAGCAACGTCACAAACGCCCTTCCCCCACCCGCTGCTGATAACTCTGCTGAAACGTTAACATCCCCACCTGCTGCCCGGTTTGAATAACATGTGGTAACTGGTGGGTTTTCCCTTCGCGAATCAAATTCCCCACCGCAGGTGTGTTAATCAGTAATTCAAACAGCGCCACGCGTCCTTCCTGTTTATCTACTTCCAGCTTTTGTGACAACACTGCCCGTAAACTACCTGCCAGTTGATTACGCACGGGATCTTTTTCCTGAGCCGGAAACGAATCCACCAGTCGCTCAACTGCCTGCGCTGCGCCGCGCGTGTGTAATGTCGCCAGCACCAGATGCCCGGTTTCTGCCGCCGTTAGCGCCAGACGTATTGTCTCGCTGTCACGCAGCTCTCCAAGCAAAATCACATCAGGATCCTCCCGCAATGCGGCCCGCAATCCCGATGCGAACGTCATACAATGCAAACCAATCTCCCGCTGCTGGATCAAACATCGCTGGCTGGCATAGAGATATTCAACAGGATCTTCCAGCGTCAGAATATGCGCATCGGCATGTTGATTGAGATAGCCAACCATTGCCGCCAGCGTGGTGGATTTGCCACTCCCCGTCGCCCCCGTCACCAGAATCAGGCCATTCTCGCTCTTGAGTAATTCCGGCAATACCGGTGGTGCGCCAAGCTGTTCGAGCTGCGGGCAGTGCGAAGGTAACAACCGTAACGCCAGAGATATGCCTTGCCGCTGCGCGAACGCACTGCCGCGCAATCGCTGGTTTTCCGCCAGCGACACGGCAAAATCCAGCTGACCATTCTCCAGCAATATTGCCCGCTGATCGTCATCCAGCCACTCCCGCAGTAGCTCTTCGACGTCCGGCGCATCAAACGGCGCAGCTTCCATTCTGCCGCGAATGCGCCATCGTGCGGGCCAGGCGCTGCACAGGTGTAGATCAGAGACGTTATGCTTTACACTAAGGGCCACAATTTCTTCCATATTCATACTAAGATCCTCGGAAAATGAACGATATTGCGCATAACCTGGCACAGGTCCGGGACAAAATCTCAGCGGCTGCAACGCGTTGCGGCCGTTCTCCAGAAGAAATTACGCTGCTTGCAGTCAGTAAAACAAAACCTGCGAGCGCCATCGCAGAAGCCATTGATGCCGGGCAGCGTCAATTTGGTGAAAACTACGTTCAGGAAGGGGTAGATAAAATTCGCCACTTTCAGGAGCTGGGCGTAACAGGATTAGAATGGCATTTTATTGGCCCGTTGCAGTCTAATAAAAGCCGCCTGGTAGCAGAGCATTTCGACTGGTGTCATACCATCGACCGTTTGCGCATCGCTACCCGCCTGAACGACCAGCGACCGGCAGAACTTCCCCCTCTTAACGTGCTGATTCAAATCAATATTAGCGATGAAAACAGCAAGTCAGGGATTCAACTGGCGGAACTGGACGAGCTGGCAGCTGCGGTCGCTGAACTACCGCGTTTACGTCTACGCGGGCTGATGGCAATCCCGGCGCCTGAGTCAGAATATGTAAGGCAGTTTGAAGTTGCACGCCAAATGGCTGTAGCATTTGCCGGACTGAAAACGCGCTACCCGCATATCGACACGCTCTCTCTGGGAATGTCGGACGATATGGAAGCCGCCATTGCGGCAGGTAGCACGATGGTTCGTATCGGCACTGCCATCTTTGGTGCACGTGATTACTCTAAAAAATAAGGAATCTTAAGAACGCCATGAATACGTTGACTTTCCTGCTTTCAACGGTCATTGAGCTGTATACCATGGTGCTGTTATTACGCATCTGGATGCAGTGGGCTCATTGTGATTTTTATAACCCTTTCTCACAGTTTGTAGTGAAGGTGACACAACCGATTATCGGGCCACTGCGCCGCGTTATTCCGGCAATGGGGCCAATTGACAGCGCCTCACTGCTGGTCGCTTACATTTTGAGTTTTATCAAAGCCATCGTGCTGTTTAAAGTGGTGACCTTCCTGCCAATCATCTGGATTGCCGGTTTATTGATTCTGCTGAAAACCATCGGTCTGCTGATTTTCTGGGTCCTGCTGGTGATGGCGATTATGAGCTGGGTAAGCCAGGGTCGTAGCCCAATTGAATACGTGCTGATTCAGCTGGCCGATCCGCTGCTGCGCCCGATTCGCCGCTTGCTACCGGCAATGGGTGGGATTGATTTCTCGCCGATGATCCTCGTTCTACTGCTGTATGTCATCAATATGGGCGTCGCAGAAGTGCTGCAGGCAACCGGAAATATGCTGCTGCCGGGGCTGTGGATGGCGTTATGAGTGCCGTAACAGTTAATGATGACGGTCTGGTTTTACGGCTCTATATTCAGCCGAAAGCCAGCCGTGATTCAATTGTCGGTTTACATGGCGACGAGGTAAAAGTCGCCATTACCGCGCCGCCGGTTGACGGCCAGGCCAACAGCCATCTGGTAAAGTTTCTCGGTAAACAATTCCGGGTAGCCAAAAGCCAGGTGGTGATTGAGAAAGGCGAACTTGGCCGCCACAAACAAATTAAAATCATTAATCCGCAACAAATCCCGCCAGAAATCGCGGCGTTAATTAATTAGGTATCCTATGCAAAAAGTTGTCCTCGCAACCGGCAATGCCGGTAAAGTGCGTGAGCTGGCGTCGCTGCTTAGCGACTTCGGTCTTGATATCGTGGCCCAAACAGACCTCGGCGTAGATTCCGCTGAAGAAACCGGCCTGACCTTTATCGAAAACGCGATTCTGAAAGCGCGCCATGCGGCAAAAGTGACCGGTTTACCGGCAATTGCCGACGACTCCGGTCTGGCGGTAGATGCGCTGGGCGGCGCGCCAGGGATTTACTCCGCGCGTTATTCCGGTGAAGACGCGACCGATCAAAAGAATCTGCAAAAACTGCTGGAAACACTGAAAGACGTACCGGACGACCAACGTCAGGCGCGTTTCCACTGCGTGCTGGTATATCTGCGTCACGCGGAAGATCCCACTCCGCTGGTGTGCCACGGTAGCTGGCCGGGCGTGATTACTCGTGAACCAGCGGGTACTGGCGGCTTTGGTTATGATCCAATCTTCTTCGTGCCTTCCGAAGGGAAAACCGCTGCCGAACTGACCCGCGAAGAAAAGAGCGCCATTTCTCACCGTGGTCGGGCGTTGAAACTGCTGCTGGACGCTTTACGTAATGGTTAAATTACCGCCGCTGAGTCTCTACATTCACATCCCGTGGTGCGTGCAGAAATGCCCGTACTGCGATTTCAACTCTCACGCGTTGAAAGGGGAAGTGCCGCATGACGATTATGTTCAGCATCTGCTTTGCGATCTGGACAACGATGTGGCTTACGCTCAGGGCCGTGAAGTGCAGACAATCTTTATTGGCGGCGGTACGCCGAGCCTGCTTTCCGGCCCGGCGATGCAAACGCTGCTGGACGGCGTACGTGCGCGTTTGCCGCTGGCAGCGGATGCAGAAATTACTATGGAAGCGAACCCTGGTACGGTTGAAGCCGATCGCTTTGTCGATTATCAGCGTGCTGGCGTGAACCGCATCTCTATTGGTGTGCAGAGTTTTAGCGAAGAAAAGCTGAAACGGCTCGGGCGCATTCATGGCCCGCAAGAAGCGAAACGTGCAGCAAAACTGGCAAGTGGACTGGGGCTGCGTAGCTTTAACCTCGATTTGATGCACGGGCTGCCGGATCAATCACTGGAAGAGGCGCTAGGCGATCTGCGCCAGGCCATTGAACTGAATCCGCCGCATCTTTCCTGGTATCAACTGACCATCGAACCCAATACGCTGTTTGGCTCGCGCCCTCCCGTACTGCCGGACGATGATGCGTTATGGGATATTTTCGAACAGGGGCATCTGTTGTTAACCGCGGCAGGTTATCAGCAATATGAAACTTCCGCTTACGCCAAGCCCGGTTATCAGTGCCAGCACAATCTCAACTACTGGCGATTTGGCGACTACATCGGCATCGGCTGCGGCGCGCACGGCAAAGTGACCTTCCCGGATGGGCGCATTCTGCGTACCACCAAAACGCGTCATCCGCGTGGTTTTATGCAAGGAAGGTATCTGGAAAGCCAGCGTGATGTCGAAGCCGCAGATAAGCCGTTTGAGTTCTTTATGAATCGCTTCCGTCTGCTGGAGGCCGCGCCGCGCGTGGAGTTTAGCCAGTTTACTGGCCTTTCTGAAGAAGTTATTCGCTCTCAGTTAGACGAGGCTATCGCTCAGGGCTATCTCACAGAATGTGCGGATTACTGGCAGATAACGGAACATGGGAAGTTGTTTTTAAATTCGCTGCTGGAGCTTTTTCTAGCTGAGTAAACTTGTATTGCCGGATGCGGCGTGAACGCCTTATCCAGCCTACATGTGGCAACGGTTGTAGGTCTGATAAGACGCGCAAGCGTCGCATCAGACGTTGATTGCCGGATGCGGCGTGAGCGCCTCAGCCGACATGTGGCAGCGGTTGTAGGTCTGATAAGACGCGCTAGCGTCGCATCAGACGTTGATTGCCGGATGCGGGGTCAACGCCGCATCCTGCTACAAATCGTGCGCTATATCAAAAATTACTTAATCACCCCATTGCGCCGCAGTTGTTCGGTATCTTTTTTCCAGCGTTCATTAGCCTGGTTGATATCGTCAATTTTCATCAAAATCGCGACTTTTTTACTGTTTATTTCTGAAACTTTCATCGTTAACGGATATTGCCCTTTTTCGAGCGTTATCCAGTCATCCTGCAATTTACGGCTAAGTTTTTGTGATTGCAGAAAAGTCTGTCGCCGTTGTTCGTTGATATCAAAATCTCGCTTCTGCTGAATCGGCACTTCATAACACTCTTCACTCTGTTTATGACATGCCGCAATCGCCGGTTGATAAACCTCTTTGTCATATTTAACCGCGAACGCCTCGCTATCATTCTGTTTATTAAACTCATCACGCTGTTGGTGAATTTTTTTAAAGGCGTCTTCGCGAGTCATTTGCTTGCCATTTGCATCTTTTCCCCAATATGCATCTGCTGCTTTCTTCGCCGCCACCATTTGCTTATCAAGCGCTTTTACATCCTTTTCCAGCGCAGGAATCGAGTTCTTCTGGGTATTCAACGCTGATTCAAGCTGACTAAAGCGATAATTGAAATCTTCGCTATTCACAATCAGGTACTTATTATTCGTTTTAATATCGTCGACCGCCCGCCCACTATCGCTGGCTGCCGCCTGAAAAGAGTAAAAGTTCACCGTCCAGCCAGACGCGGGCGTTCCTTTACTGGTTAACATCGCCGAGAATTTTACTGGTTTATCTTTCGTCCAGGTCTGTTCGAGCAGTTCGTAATCTGCCAACTGACCGACCCAGGTATAGAGATCGTCATTGGAAGAGACATCGCCTTCCGCTGACCAGGTGGCCTGATTACCCTTAGCATCAAGATTTTTTAAGCTGATGGCATCAAGCTTGAGAATGCCGTGATACTGCTTTTTGAATTGATCTTTTAAGACATTTTCAGTTGGCGGTTCGCCATCGGCCCAGACATTACCAGTCATCAACATAAGCAGCGCCGTGCCAACAATCCATTGCTTTTTCACCCGAAAACCCTCGCGCGGAATAATTTATTCCAGTGATTATCATTAGGGTAATGAAAATTGGCAATGGACGTGAGTCTGAAGTGAATAAGCCCCGGCGCGATACCGGGGCGAGGTGATTAGTACTGATTGAAGATCTGCTGGATCTGCTGCGGATCTTTGGTTTGCGTCAGAGCCAGTTGCAGCAGAACGCGCGCTTTTTGCGGGTTCAGCGTGCCAGAGGCGACGAAGCCGTATTTCGCATCATCCACTTCGGCATCCTGAGTGGTAGCGCCCGTCGGTACGCGGGAAGAACGCACTACCGCAGTGCCGTTTTTCGCGGCGGTTGCCAGAGTGTCAAACACGGATTTATACAGGTTGCCGTTACCCACACCAGCGCTCACGATGCCATCATAGCCCGCATCTACCAGGGCTTTAGCCGGAAGATCGGATGCGTTAGCGTAGTTATAAACAATGCCGACTTTCGGCAGTTCATTCAGCTTAGAGACATCGAACGGCGTGTCGCTGGTATGCTTACGTGCCGGGGTACGCTGATAGTCAATCTTACCGTTGTGAATGTAACCCAGAGGGCCGTAGTTAACAGACTTAAAGGTCGCAACGTCGGTGGTGTTGGTTTTGGTGACGTCACGGCCATCAAGCACGGTGTCGTTCATCACTACCAGCACGCCACGGTTGGCGGAGGCTTTATCTGCCGCAGTTACTACCGCGTTATACAGGTTGAATGGACCGTCTGCGCTCATGGACGTGGACGGACGCATTGCGCCAACCATCACCACGGGCTTGTCGCATTTCACCGTCAGGTCGAGGAAGTAAGCAGTCTCTTCCATCGTGTCGGTACCGTGGGTAATAACGAAGCCGTCAGTCTTATCACAGTCGGTGTTAATTTTTTTCGCCAGTGTCAGCCAGACATCATCGTTCATATCCTGGGAGCCGATATTAACGACCTGCTCGCCTTTAACGTTCGCAATGTCCTTCAGTTGCGGCACCGCATTGACCAGATTTTCTACGCCAACTTTACCCGCTGTGTAGTTAGATTTGGTTGCGGAGTCACCACCACCGGCAATCGTCCCGCCAGTCGCTAAAATGGTGATATTGGGTAATGCCAATGCTGCACCACTAAAACCCATAACCAGTGCGGCAAGTGCCGTCTTTTTGAAAAACTCCATTTCATTCCTCCAGTTACGTGAACGCTACGCATTATCCCTTAGCTTTGTATAGGAAATTTGACGTTAAACAATTTACTTTGTGAATAGATTTTGGAGATCTATAAAGTTAGAGGCAGGTAACAAAATGAAGAATTAAACGGCATAAAAAAGCATTATGCCGTCTTAAACTAGAGGATTATTTCAAATTCCCGACCAGGGCTTTACGGCTGTCTTCCAGAGTCACAACACGGCTACAAACATCTTTGCCAAATTGCTGGAAATCTTTTTCCTGCTTTTTCCACTCGGTCTGGATTGAGGATTGCAGTCCCCCCAGGCTTCCCAGCACATTCTGTAACGGGTTGCCGCCGCTTTTCAGCACCGCTTTCGCGCCCATTTCGTTAATGCTGTCCTGCAAAATTCCGCCCATCGCCTGATTCACTAACTGCTGACCTTCGGCGCGAACCTGATCAATGGCTTTATAGTGAAATGTCAGGCCATCGCTGCGCGTTTCGATAATGCGATTCATCTGTTCTTTCAGCTGCGCATCAAGTTTGGTCAGACGGCTGCGCATTTTGCTGCTTTCGCCCATCTCCTGAACGATAATTTTATCCAGCGCAACGCGTGCTTTCTCTACGCGGCTTTTCGCGCCTTCATCAATCCACGGCAGCGTGCTGCGCAGTTCCGCCTGATAATCCTTCGCCTGCTCGCGCTGGGCGGCGTTCAGTGAATATTGCTTGCCGTTGTACATCACATTGCCGTCTGGCGTGATCACCAGATTGCCGTTTTCGCCCTTCACCTGCACGGTTTGCGGGCTGACAATCACATCGTCACGCGGCGTGACGCTGCACTGGTAGTCGGCGTGAGCGGTCATTGCCGTCACTGAAAGTGCTGCCGCCAGCAGCATTTTGCGCATCATAGTCTTCCCTCAAGAACAAATCAGGCCAGCATTTGCTGGCCCCAGATTGATAACAATGTACACGTTGTCCATGCCGGATGCGGCGTAAATGCTTTATCCGGCCTACTCGATCGTGCATCTTTGTAGGCCTGATAAGCGTAGCGCATCAGGCAGTTTTGCATTTGTCATCGCCCGTATGCTTTATTAGTCCCACCAAACGTCGAAAAGTTCGCTGGTGCGTACCTCATCCAGTTTGCGCTCTTCCAGCCACTTACGCACAATCGCCTGATGTTCTTCGGTGCATTTGCCGATTTCCTGCATGCAGATCAGACCTTCCCAGGCCAGATAACCGCTGCCGTCAAAGGCCAGTTTGTTCGGTTCGATAACCTCGTTAATAAAGTCATCAACGGTTTTATCAATCTGCTCTTCCGATGTACCTTCCGGGAATCGCCATGCCACCGAAAATCCTAATTCCTGGAATTCGTCGATGTGCATTTTTTTACGCAGACGACGGCTACGGTTCTTTGCCATTATTTCACCCTCTCGAACATTAAGTCCCATACTCCGTGACCAAGACGATGACCACGTTGTTCAAATTTCGTCACCGGACGTGATGCCGGACGCGGTACGTAATCATTGCTCTCTGACAGGTTTTTATAACCGTCAATAGAAGACATCACTTCAAGCATATGTTCCGCATAAGGTTCCCAGTCGGTCGCCATATGGAATACGCCCCCCAGCTGCAGTTTGCTTTTTACCAGTTCGGCAAACGGCACCTGAACGATACGGCGTTTATTATGGCGCGCTTTGTGCCACGGGTCAGGGAAAAAGAGCTGCACCATGCGCAATGAATTGTCAGGAATCATTTTATGCAGCACTTCAACCGCGTCATGACACATCACGCGCAGGTTGCTTAAGCCCTCTTCATGCGCAGAAGCCAGGCACGCACCCACGCCCGGGGAATGCACTTCAATGCCGAGGAAGTCCTGCTCAGGGCGATCTTTGGCCATTGCCACCAGCGACGCGCCCATGCCAAAACCAATCTCAAGCGTCACTGGCGCTTCACGGCCAAAAAGCGCAGGGAAATCCAGCATATCTTCGCTGAACTCAACGCCCATCACCGGCCAGTAGTTTTCCAGCGCATGTTCCTGGCCTTTGGTCAGTCGCCCCTGGCGGCGCACAAAACTACGGATACGGCGCAGTGGGCGGCCGTTTTCATCAAATTCCGGTGAGATGACGTCGTTTTTCATAAAGATTTAGTCGCTTGTGAAAGTGTTCTGAAAACGGGCATTATCCAAAGTTAGTTGCCGGATGCAAGCATGATAAGGCCGTAGCTGCGGAAAGTTCCGGTTTACACCCCGCCGCGGCTGTGCTGCAATCTTGCCCCCAACAACAGTGAATTCGGTGACCATGCAAGCGTCGCAATTTTCAGCCCAGGTTCTGGACTGGTACGATAAATACGGGCGGAAAACGCTGCCCTGGCAAATTGACAAGACGCCCTACAAAGTATGGCTCTCAGAAGTGATGTTGCAACAAACTCAGGTTGCGACCGTTATCCCCTATTTTGAACGCTTTATGGCGCACTTCCCGACGGTGACCGATCTCGCCAATGCGCCACTGGACGAAGTTCTCCACTTGTGGACCGGGCTTGGCTATTACGCCCGCGCGCGCAATCTGCATAAAGCTGCACAGCAAGTTGCCACCTTACACGGCGGTAAATTCCCGGAAACCTTTGAGGAAGTTGCGGCGTTACCGGGCGTCGGGCGTTCCACTGCGGGCGCAATTCTCTCGCTTTCTCTGGGTAAGCACTTTCCGATTCTCGACGGTAACGTCAAACGCGTGCTGGCGCGCTGCTATGCTGTAAGCGGCTGGCCAGGGAAAAAAGAGGTAGAGAATAAACTATGGAGTTTGAGCGAGCAGGTGACGCCCGCGGTTGGCGTGGAGCGGTTTAATCAGGCGATGATGGATTTGGGCGCGATGATTTGTACGCGTTCGAAGCCGAAATGCTCGCTCTGTCCGCTACAAAACGAATGTATTGCCGCCGCCAACAATAGCTGGTCGCTTTATCCGGGCAAAAAACCGAAACAGACGCTGCCGGAGCGCACCGGCTACTTTCTGCTGTTACAGCACGAAGATGAAGTATTGCTGGCGCAGCGCCCGCCGAGCGGATTGTGGGGCGGTTTATACTGTTTCCCGCAGTTTGCCAACGAAGAAAGTTTGCGGCAATGGCTGGCGCAACGGCAGATTGCTGCCGATAACCTGACGCAACTGACCGCGTTTCGCCATACCTTCAGCCATTTCCATTTAGATATTGTGCCTATGTGGCTTCCCGTGTCGTCATTCACCGACTGCATGGATGAAGGCAATGCGCTCTGGTATAACTTAGCGCAACCGCCGTCAGTTGGCCTGGCGGCTCCCGTGGAGCGTTTGTTACAGCAGTTACGCACTGGCGCGCCGGTTTAGCGCGTGAGTCGATAAAGAGGATGATTTATGAGCAGAACGATTTTTTGTACTTTCCTGCAACGTGAAGCAGAAGGTCAGGATTTTCAGCTGTACCCCGGCGAACTGGGAAAACGCATCTATAACGAGATCTCCAAAGAAGCCTGGGCGCAGTGGCAGCACAAACAAACCATGCTGATTAATGAAAAGAAACTCAACATGATGAATGCCGAGCACCGCAAGCTGCTGGAGCAGGAGATGGTCAACTTCCTGTTCGAGGGTAAAGAGGTGCATATCGAGGGCTATACGCCGGAAGATAAAAAATAAAAACAGTGCCGGAGCACGCCTCCGGCAACTTGCATAAAAACAAACACAACACGCACCCGGAATGATGAAAAAATATCTCGCGCTGGCTTTGATTGCGCCGTTGCTCATCTCCTGTTCGACGACCAAAAAAGGCGATACCTATAATGAAGCCTGGGTCAAAGATACCAACGGTTTTGATATTCTGATGGGGCAATTTGCCCACAATATTGAGAACATCTGGGGATTCAAAGAGGTGGTGATCGCCGGTCCTAAGGACTACGTGAAATACACCGATCAATATCAGACCCGCAGCCACATCAACTTTGATGACGGCACGATTACTATCGAAACCATCGCCGGGACAGAACCTGCCGCGCATCTGCGCCGGGCAATTATCAAAACGTTGCTGATGGGTGACGATCCGAGTTCGGTCGATCTCTATTCCGACGTTGATGATATTACGATTTCGAAAGAACCTTTCCTTTACGGTCAGGTGGTGGATAACACCGGGCAGCCGATTCGCTGGGAAGGCCGTGCGAGTAACTTCGCGGATTATCTGCTGAAAAACCGCCTCAAAAGCCGCAGCAACGGACTGCGTATCATCTACAGCGTCACCATTAACATGGTGCCGAACCACCTTGATAAACGTGCGCACAAATATCTCGGCATGGTCCGCCAGGCGTCACGGAAATATGGCGTTGATGAGTCGCTGATTCTGGCAATTATGCAGACCGAATCTTCCTTTAACCCGTATGCGGTCAGCCGTTCCGACGCGCTGGGATTAATGCAGGTGGTACAACATACTGCCGGGAAAGATGTGTTCCGCTCACAGGGGAAATCCGGCACGCCAAGCCGCAGTTTCTTGTTTGATCCTGCCAGCAATATTGATACCGGCACCGCGTATCTGGCGATGCTGAATAATGTTTATCTCGGCGGAATTGATAATCCAACGTCGCGGCGTTATGCCGTCATCACCGCCTATAACGGTGGTGCAGGCAGCGTGCTGCGAGTCTTTTCGAATGACAAGATTCAGGCTGCCAATATTATTAACACCATGACGCCGGGCGATGTTTATCAGACGCTGACGACCCGCCATCCCTCTGCGGAATCTCGCCGTTATCTTTATAAAGTGAACACGGCGCAAAAATCTTACCGTCGCCGATAATTGCACTTATTGCCCCTTGACGATGTTCAGGGGCAAAAGTGTTATCTACATCACAATTATGTTTTGCAAAACGATATTATTTGCAATTATTTGCCACGGGTAACAAAAAAACAGTCCGCGAAGTTGATAGAATCGCATCATCTTGCACGGTCAAATGTGCTTTTTAAAACACTCATCCGCATTATGATGTGAGGAAATTAACATGAATCTTAAGCTGCAGCTGAAAATCCTCTCTTTTCTGCAGTTCTGTCTGTGGGGAAGTTGGCTGACGACCCTCGGCTCATATATGTTCGTTACCCTGAAGTTCGACGGTGCTTCCATTGGCGCTGTTTATAGCTCACTGGGTATCGCTGCGGTCTTTATGCCTGCTTTGCTGGGGATTGTGGCCGACAAATGGTTAAGTGCGAAATGGGTGTATGCTATTTGTCACACCATCGGCGCAATCACCCTCTTCATGGCGGCACAAGTTACCACTCCGGAGGCGATGTTCCTCGTGATCCTGATTAACTCGTTTGCTTATATGCCAACGCTTGGGTTAATCAACACCATCTCCTACTATCGCCTGCAAAATGCCGGAATGGATATCGTGACTGATTTCCCGCCAATCCGTATCTGGGGCACCATCGGCTTTATCATGGCGATGTGGGTAGTGAGCCTGTCTGGCTTTGAATTGAGCCACATGCAGCTATATATTGGCGCAGCACTCTCCGCCGTTCTGGTGCTGTTCACCTTTACGCTGCCGTATATTCCGGTTGCTAAACAGCAAGCTAATCAGAGCTGGACGACGCTGCTCGGCCTCGATGCATTCGCGCTGTTTAAAAACAAGCGTATGGCGATTTTCTTCATCTTCTCGATGCTGCTGGGCGCGGAACTGCAGATTACCAACATGTTCGGTAATACCTTCCTGCACAGCTTCGACAAAGATCCGATGTTTGCCAGCAGCTTTATTGTGCAGCATGCGTCAATCATCATGTCGATTTCGCAGATCTCTGAAACCCTGTTCATTCTGACCATCCCGTTCTTCTTAAGCCGCTACGGCATTAAGAACGTAATGATGATCAGTATCGTGGCGTGGATCCTGCGTTTTGCGCTGTTTGCTTACGGCGACCCGACTCCGTTCGGTACCGTACTGCTGGTTCTGTCGATGATTGTTTACGGCTGTGCGTTCGACTTCTTCAACATCTCTGGTTCGGTGTTTGTCGAAAAAGAAGTTAGCCCGGCGATTCGCGCCAGTGCGCAAGGGATGTTCCTGATGATGACCAACGGCTTCGGCTGTATCCTCGGTGGCATCGTGAGCGGTAAAGTGGTTGAGATGTACACCCAAAACGGCATTACCGACTGGCAGACCGTATGGCTGATTTTCGCAGGTTACTCCGTGATTCTGGCCTTCGCATTCATGGCGATGTTTAAATACAAACACGTTCGTGTCCCTGCCGGTACACAAACTGTTAACCACTAATTACGCAAAGAAAAACGGGGCGCCAGAAGGTGCCCCGTTTTTTATTCTTACTTCAACACATAACCGTATAACCGTTTCATTCCATCCGCATCGGTTTCGCTATAGACACCTTGTAGCTCCGGCGAAAATCCCGGCAGCAAATTCACGCCTTCTTCCAGCGCAAGGAAATAACGCTGGACCGCTCCGCCCCACATTTCTCCTGGCACCACGCAAAGCACGCCAGGTGGATACGGCAGCGCGCCTTCCGCCGCAATTCGCCCTTCGGCATCACGAATGCGCACCAACTCCACTTCACCACGAATATAAGCGCTATGCGCGTCCTGGGGATTCATCACCACTGGCGGGAAGCTCTGCTGGCGGAACATCGCTTTTTGCAGGTCTTTGACGTCAAAACTGACATACAGATCATGCATCTCCTGACACAACTGGCGCAGGGTATAGTCGCGATAGCGCACCGGGTATTTGTTATAAACGCTCGGCAACACTTCAGACAGCGGCGAATCATCCTCAATATGTTGTTCAAACTGCACCAGCATCGCCACCAGCTGTGCCAGCTTCTCGTGGCTTTCCGCCGGAGTTAATAAGAACAGAATGGAGTTGAGATCGCACTTCTCCGGCACAATGCCGTTCTCACGCAGATAGTGCGCCAGAATCGTCGCTAGAACGCCAAAATCGCTATATTCGCCGATTTCGGCATCGATACCCGGCGTGGTGAGTAACAGCTTGCACGGATCAACAAAATACTGATCCGCGGCATATCCTTCAAAGCCGTGCCACTTCGCCCCCGGCTCAAAACTGAAAAAACGGCGGTCGCTGGCTAACACTGATGTCGGATAATCCTGCCACAATTTGCCATCAACAACGGGCGGGATAAACGGGCGGAACAGCTTACAGCGCGCAAGAATCGCTTTCCGCGCTTCAATCCCTATCTCAACGCACTCAGCCCACAGCCGACGCCCACTCTCCCCTTCATGAATTTTGGCGTTAACGTCCAGCGCGGCAAACAGCGGGTAAAACGGGCTGGTAGAAGCATGGAGCATAAAAGCGTTATTCAACCGCTTATGCGGGCAAAAACGCGACTGTCCGCGGATATGGTTATCTTTTTTATGGATCTGCGACGTCTGTGAGAATCCCGCCTGCTGTTTGTGCACCGACTGAGTCACAAAGATCCCCGGATCGTTTTCGTTAAGTTCTAACAGCAGCGGTGAGCAATCCGCCATCATCGGGATAAACTGTTCGTACCCGACCCACGCGGAATCAAACAGAATGTAATCACACAGATGCCCAATGGTATCGATCACCTGGCGGGCGTTGTAGATAGTGCCGTCATAGGTTCCCAGCTGAATAATCGCCAGGCGGAACGGGCGCGGCAATTCGGCTTTTTCTGGCGCAACGTCGCGAATTTGCTGGCGCAGATACTCTTCATTAAAACAGTGCGCATCAATCCCGCCAATGAAACCGAATGGGTTGCGTGAGGCTTCCAGATACACCGGCGTCGCCCCCGCCTGAATCAGCGCACCGTGATGATTCGACTTATGGTTGTTACGGTCGAAGAGCACCAGATCACCACGCGTTAACAGCGCATTCGTCACCACTTTATTCGCTGCCGATGTGCCGTTCAGCACAAAATAGGTTTTATCGGCATGAAAAACTTTGGCGGCGAATTTCTGCGCATCCTTTGCGGAACCTTCATGAATAAGCAGATCGCCCAATTTTACGTCAGCGTTACACATATCGGCGCGAAAGACGTTCTCACCAAAGAAATCGTAAAAATGGCGTCCGGCAGGATGCTTTTTAAAGAACGCACCATGTTGATGCCCAGGACAAGCAAAGGTGCTATTGCCCATCTCAACGTACTGGGTCAGCGTGTCATAAAATGGCGGCAGCAAATTCTCTTCATACTGACAGGCTGCGGATTCCAGCTCCAGCCACTGCTGCTCATTGCCGTTGATGATAGCCGTAACGCCCGCGGGTAATTCAACCGCATCTTCAGAATACAAAAACACCGGCAGATGAAAACCGGTGCGCTTAAGTAACGCAAGGATGCCGCTACGACTATCCGCAGCGGTAATGACGACTGCCGCGACGTCCGTAAAATCAGTATCTTCCAGCGCCACCACGCGGCGATGGGTAGAAAGTCGGGAAACCAGTTCACCACTGGCGGCAATACTCATTGATTTCATAAGCGCAAAACCCGTTTCGGGGAAGTAAAAATACCGGGCAAGGTGGAACCCCCTGCCCCATGAGATGTGGGTCAAACTGGTCATCAGCTCCGACCGCCAGACATCAGTAAAAGCAGAAACGCTCTGATTTTACTGTTGCCCTGCAGTGAGCATACGTTAACGTCACCGCATAAAAAGCAGCGTCACAGAACAGGAGACATTTCGCGCGAAACGGCGATAAGCGAAAGAATGTAAGGAGGCGGCATGCATCAGGCAAGCTCCGTACAGGAAGGAGAAAATTCGCGCAATCATGGCACTTTTCGCTAACGCGCGCAAGCCAGGACTTTGCGACCAGACAAGCAATCGACGGGGCAAAAAGTTCATAATAAAAACATCAAACAACACAATTAACAGGAACTCTTGTGGTCATCGGCCCCTTTATCAACGCAAGTGCAGTATTACTGGGTGGCGTCCTCGGCGCACTGCTTAGCCAACGCTTACCGGAACACATCCGAGTCTCTATGACATCGATTTTTGGTCTGGCATCGCTGGGAATTGGTATTTTACTGGTGGTGAAATGTGCCAACCTTCCGGCGATGGTTTTAGCTACGCTACTCGGGGCATTAATCGGCGAAATTTGTCTGCTGGAAAAAGGCGTCAATACTGCGGTCGCTAAAGCGCAGAATCTGTTTCGTCACTCGAGCAAGAAACCTGCGCATGAATCTTTTATTCAGAATTTTGTCGCGATTATTGTCCTGTTTTGTGCCAGCGGCACCGGGATCTTCGGCGCGATGAATGAAGGGATGACAGGCGATCCGAGTATTTTAATCGCCAAGTCATTTCTTGATTTCTTTACAGCGATGATCTTCGCCTGTTCACTTGGCATTGCGGTATCGGTGATTAGTATTCCATTGCTCATCATCCAGTTAACGCTGGCGTGGGCTGCTGCGCTGATATTACCGCTGACCACACCGTCGATGATGGCGGACTTCAGCGCCGTAGGTGGTTTATTGCTGCTGGCAACCGGCTTACGCATCTGCGGCATAAAAATGTTCCCGGTGGTCAATATGCTTCCTGCCCTCCTTCTGGCAATGCCGCTTTCCGCCGCCTGGACCACCTGGTTTGCCTGACATTACGAGCGATAACGGCAAACTGATGATAGATTGTGCAGTCTGCCGTAAATTGAAGAAATTTGATTGACGAGACGAGGCGAATCAGGTTTAATGCGCCCCGTTGCCCGGATAGCTCAGTCGGTAGAGCAGGGGATTGAAAATCCCCGTGTCCTTGGTTCGATTCCGAGTCCGGGCACCAAATTTATAAGGCCTCGCTACAAAGCGGGGCTTTTTCTTTTTCTGGCTACGGTAAATTTCAGATCGTTGCTACAGGTCATTCGTAATCGTTAACACCTTTTAATTTCAAAGCATTCTGTCGAATGTCGGCATATCTGGCGATGAGCTGTTTCAGATGCATCTCTGCCTCAGCCCCTGCGGCAGGAGGAAGTGGTTGTCCCGCCGACGACTGTTCCAGTATCCGCAGTTGCTCTTCAGCCGGTATGGATTGATTAAAAGACTGTATCGTTGAAAACACCACTGACTTCAGCTCGCTGACCGTCATGTATTTCCCCTTATGCTCATCCAGTCCGTTCAGTCGTTCACTCAGTTTCTGTAGCGTAACCATTCCCTGATGCCAGCCATTCAAATTTTCTGTCGGCAACGCAGCGACATTAAATTGTTGCTGCCACTGCTGTATCAGGGGCTTTGCGCGCTCCGGCCATATCACCCGGGCCTGTTCGACAAGCTGCCTTTCCCGGGTTATGAGCCAGTCCGGCGGTAGCTTGTCCAGAAGCGTAAGCTGCTGTTGTGTTTGCGTAATTAAAGCTTGTGGCAACGGCGATTGCTGACGCAATAAATCCAATTGTTCAGGCGTGAGTACGGCGGGTAACGGTGCCAGAGAGGCAGTAAACTGGGTTTGTAACGGGTCCGGCCGATGCAAAAACTGCCACGTCCATAGCGTTGCTGCACCTATCACCAGCATGGTACACATCCCACCGACAAAAGATTTCCATTTTTTTACTGGCTCAGGTATTGCCGACAGTACCTCCACGTTCGGCTGCGTAACGTACACCCATTGCACTGCACTGTCTGGCGTCCGGATATCTTCAAACGAACGACCAGTATGGGAACCTGTTGTTATACCCACGTCATTCATGACCGGATCATGCGAAACGATACCCGACTGAATTGTCGCCCCTGTACAGATTGTGTCATCGCTGTTCTCCAGCCTGACAGCGTTGTTATGTACCAGGGTACGCAATGTATCCAGCTGACTGAGATGTCTGAGTTCCAGGCGCTGTAAAACTGCCCCCAAACGGATAAGCAGTTGCTCTGCCCGATACAGTTGGCTAAGGTCGCTGTATTTCAGCGGGAGTGAGCGCATCCGTTGTTGCAAACGCTGGCTCAGATTACTGAGGATCTCGATCCGAACATGGACAGGCTGTGGCCAAAGCACGCCCCACTGATGGCTTATCAGAGCCTCCAGTATTGCCAGCCCTTCATTCAGACCAAACAATCCGGCCAGCTGCGTACGGGCCAGCGTATACCAGGCCGCAGTCTGCAGCTCAACACCATTTTGCTCAAACAGTGAGAGACACAGTTTTTCAGCATAACGCCAATTCACATCAGGACGAGCCGGATGCGTTAGCTTATTGAGTTCATCACACAAAGCGGCATAATCCGGTAGCCTTCGCGGGTCACCGCCGGTTTTGATTCTACGTGGGGTAATGTCATTCATGACCAGTTATCCATCTGACGTACTTGCGGTTATAGAAGATGATTGTTTATGCAGCTTCGTGTTCTGCATATTCAGGGCGTAGCAGATACTGACGGGGTTAGGGAGAAACGCTAAAACCAGGCCTTAAATACGAGCTGCCGTGTCGAGATACTGCTGTTTCAGGTGTCTCAACAGGACTCGCCCTTCAGGCATAAATTCAGTGCCATAACGCACCAGACCAACATCTTTGAGTTCAGCGTCAATGGCATAGCACAGCTCGCCAGGGACTGCCTGTTCCAGCAGAACAACGGTTATTTTTTTCAGGCGCGGCTCATATTTGAGCAGTACGGTAGATAACGTCCCCATCATTTCATGCGCCGTCCCCGGCATTCCCTGGAGAATTTTGGTCATATCCGGTAGCCCATAGTCCGGCAGATGCGCCAGCGTGCCGGCACGACAGTTAAGAATGCGCTGCATATTGTCCAGTACTGAAAGGATTATCTGGTTCTGCTCGCTAACCTGATTCAGATCCAGACCTCCGGTAAAATTCCCAAACAGGGTTTCATATAGCGACGGACGCGGAGTGTCATTCATCTTTCAACGCCTTCAGAGTCAACCGTTCACTCCCTGCTTCAATGATTCTGGCTGAGTCCGGGTCAAGGTCGTCACGACTCAACATGATCCGCCAGGTGTTATTCACCTGATCCGGAGTGCCGGCCTTATCCAGGTCTAACATCGCTGCCCGGTCCGGATGATTGTGTGCAAACTCTTTCGCGGCTTCACGCAGGTAGCGCATTTCTGCGTCGTAATAACGCAGGGTTAAATCTTCCATAAAATAGTTACTCAAAATATAGGAAACAATGTTTTCCTCCCCAAAAGTGGAAGTTATCTCACCACTTCGCGAGTAGTCAGAGAGAGACATAGGTTTTATCTCCTCATTTAAAATCTCAAATTCAGTAGTTATTTTTCTGAATGACTGACCAGATAAAAAAATGTGAGAAAGTACCTTGCTATAAATTATGAGCCACACTTATTCATCCTCCTTTTATCCAGCCAATAACTTTCTCTAACCACATAACACCGCGGCCCGCGCCGGATCGAGCTGAATCAGCCCGCCTAGCAATTTTTCCATAGCAGGCCCGAGGCGAATCTTGTCAGCCTCACTGCGACTGGCTTTCAGTCTGAGGAGTTTCAGATGACGGGCCTGTACCTCAAACAGCAGCTCGGGTTCCCAGTCGCTAAGGGCCACTTCTGTGGCACGCTCACCCAGCTCTGCAAACAGGTGCACCGCGAGCTCATTTTTTCCGTACTGTTCTGCAATACGCCCCATTAGCAGGCGCAGCAGCCACTGCTGCCGCGCAGTGGCGATGCCCGGTCGATGTTGTAACCAGCTCAGTGCCGCATCCGGGCTTTCGCTGTCCGCCAGCGCCACGGCCTCCGGCTCCAGTGCCAGAATGTCGTCGTTCACTTCGGCCATACGGGCGGAAGGCGTTTCATTGCCCCACCCGGCAGTAGTATCCAGTACGCTCTGCTGGATCCAGTTAAGCGTCACTTCATCAGCAAACGGGGTACCGTCACTGAATGCCAGCGTCTCCAGCCCGGATAGTCGGGTCAGTAGCCCCTTCAGATCAGCGGCAATAATGTCAGCCACTATCTCCTTACCGGACTTCGTCAGCGCCTGGTGGATATACCATTGCAGATCCAGCCACAGGTGGTTAGCACCGCGGGAAAAGGTACTGTCTGCCGTTTCCAGAATTTCAGCCCAGTTTTGCTGCAGGTACAGACGTTTGAGCAGCGCTCGCTGGTCTGCTCTTGGGGGTTCGATGCGAGTTCGCCCCTGTGCATCTGGAGCCGGAATAGCCTGCAGGGTATCGTGACGCAGACTTTTCATCAGATGGTGCGCCGACAACCAACCGTCGGGCTGTTCGCGCAGGTATTCGCTGAGTGTGCGCGCCTGCGCCAGCAAATCCTGACCGGAAGTGATTCTCCCGATAGCTGGAGCATCGCTGTGACTCGCCGTGGAAAGTGTCTCAGTAGTACTGGCGTTCTGCGGTACAACGGCATCCACACCGCCCGCTTTCTGCAGGCGGTTTTCCAGCGCACCATACAGCGCGTTAAGTTCTGGGCGGGTTTCATCCGGCTCATTTTCGGTGAGCTGCGCTATCAGCAGCAGCGCACCGATGGTGCGCAGCGCATCTTCCCTGACCACTTCCGGATACAGTGAAAGAGAATCCGTCATGCGTGAACCTGCCAGCCACTCCAGTGCTGCCTTACGGCTGCGGTTGCGCTGTGGATGCAGTTGCACACCGAAACGGTCTATCAGACCCGCCAGCAGTTCGAGTCCCTCTGCCAGCCCCTGCTCGCCTTCACGATGCAACCTGGCCCAGCAGTAATACGTCGCCACACGAATGTCTTTAGCAGTGGTGGTGAGCACTTTCTCCGCCAACTGGCAGATAAGCTCAGTATCCGCCCCGGAAAGTTTGTTGACCTCCTCGCGCATTTGCTGGAAGCCATCGTCATAACCTGGGTCATCTCCCACTGATGACTCTCCGGGTAACGGCTGCAGCCAATTGTTCCACTGCGCTACTCGCTCACGGGTCGCGTCAAGGAGTGTTGTCGGCTCTGTCTGACAGGCGCTAACCAGGGCATTTAACGTGCTCATCAATTGACCTCCGCTGCATCACGGTTCGTGCTGGCGACCGGGTCTGTCACTGCCACTTTCGCCGTACTGAAGATGGTACCTGTCAGACTCATAAGGTTCCTTCAGTCATATTTAAACTCCAGCACAACCCCTTCTTCATCATTCCACCCCAGTGTCAACGACGCTGGCTTTTGTTTCGCCGCCATATGAACCAGCAATTGCTGACTCAGCACCGGCAGAATTTGTTGGTTGAGTAAGCTGTCGACATTGCGCGCCCCGGTGTCCGGTAACAGGCAGGCTGCGGTCAGCGCGTCGTACAAACTCTCGTCAATCAGCGTGGTCAGGCCGTAGTGGCGCTGTAAGCGCTGGCTGACCTGGGAGAGTTTCATCTCCACAATCGTGTGCATGGCTGCTTCTGCCAGCGGACGGTAAATCACGGTCTGGAAACGGGCGAGCAACGCGGGCTGGAAGTGGTCGCGCAGTATCGGGCGCAGCAGTTCGTGCAGGTCTGCCTCGGTGGCTTCCGGTTGTTCGTTCAGCAACTGCATCAGGTGGTCGCTACCAAGGTTGGAGGTCATCAAAATAACGGTATTACGGAAGTCGATTTCTCGCCCTTCGCCGTCGCGCATAAAACCACGATCGAATACCTGATAGAACAGATTCATCACGTCACGGTGCGCTTTTTCGACTTCATCGAGCAGCACCACACTGTACGGACGCTTACGTACAGCTTCAGTAAGAATGCCGCCCTGGCCGTAGCCGACGTAACCAGGTGGAGAACCTTTCAACTGGGAAACTGTGTGTGGCTCCTGGTATTCCGACAGGTTAATGGTAATCAGTGATTTTTCGCCACCGTACAGCGCATCCGCCAGTGCCAGCGCGGTTTCAGTTTTTCCTACACCACTTGGGCCAACCAGCAGGAATACACCCTGTGGACCGTTCTCAGAGGTGAGGCCGGTTTTAGCGGCGCGCAGGCGCCGGGCGATGGCTTCAAGTGCTACATTCTGACCGACTACACGTTTGCCGATTTCATTTTCCAGGGTAAGCAGTTCAGTCTGTTCGTCTTTCATCAGCGAAGAAAGCGGCACGCCGGTCCAGTCGGCAATCACTGTTGCAACAGTGCGCACATCCACATCCACCGACAACAACGGATTGCCCTGCTGTAAACCGTCCAGCTCCTGTTGCAGGGCATGCGTTTCGCTCTGACGGGAAATGTCCTGGCGGCTTTCCCGTAGTTGTTCAGTAAGTTTCAGTTCCTGGCCGTACTGGGTTTCAAGTTCGTGGAGTTCAACGATGACGTTTTTCTCTTCCTGTTCGATTGCCGTCAAGCGTTCACCGTGGTTTTGATTACCGACGGTAATATCTTCCTGTAGCGCTTGTCTCTCCATTTCAAGAGAGGTAATCCGGGAACGGATACGGGTCAACTGTTCGGGTACGGTGTCGAGACTCATACGCACGCGAGCGCTTGCAGTGTCGAGCAGGTCAACGGCTTTGTCCGGGAGTTGACGGCCTGTCAGATAACGTCGGGATAACGTAACGGCAGCGCACACCGCATCATCAGTGATGTGCACATTATGATGTTCGGCATAACGGGATTTCAGGCCACGCAACATCAGACAAGCCGTGTCGTCGTCCGGCTCGTCAACTTTCACCATCTGGAAGCGGCGTTCGAGTGCGGCATCGCGCTCAAAGTATTGTTTATACTCAGACCAGGTCGTCGCGGCGATGGTACGTAACTCACCGCGCGCCAGGGCTGGTTTCAGCAGATTGGCAGCATCAGCACCACCCGCCTGGTTACCTGCGCCGATGATGGTATGGGCCTCATCGATAAACAGCAAGATGGGTACCGGAGACTGCTGTACAGCATTAATCACGTTTTTCAGGCGCTGCTCAAACTCCCCCTTCACTCCCGCCCCCGCCTGCAGCAGCCCGAGGTCAAGGGTGCGTAGCACCACCGGTTTGAGGGATTCAGGGACATTACCGTCAGAGATTCTGAGCGCCAGACCTTCTACCAGTGCGGTTTTCCCGACACCTGGCTCACCGACCAGGATTGGGTTATTTTTTCGGCGACGAGAAAGAATGTCCACCATCTGGCGGATTTCACTATCGCGGCCAAATACCGGATCAATTTTACCTTCACGCGCCTGGGCGGTGACGTCATGGGTGAATTTATCCAGCGCATTCTGCAGCGCCGGACTCAGTTCCCCTTCTTTCATCTCACTCCCTGCTGGACGCCCGATAAACTCCACGTCCCCACCATGGCTCCCCGTGAGTTCGGCTTCCTGCTGTACCTGCGCACGCTCGTCTGACTGAGCATCCAGTAGCGGGCGCAGGCACTCCAACTGGCTCTGGCTCAGAGTCAGCAATGGCCACAGACCATCGCAGCGCACCAGCTTCTGTTTAGCCACCAGCGCCATCAGCAGGTGGTGACTTCGAATCTGTTCTTCTCCCGCCAGTGAGGCAATCAGCCAGGCTTGTTGCATCAATACCTGGATATTTTCTGAAAGCTGCGGGCGATGGCGCACCGAGCGCGGTTGTTTGTCGAGCCAGGCAAGTAAATCTTGCCAGAGAGTGTCCATGTCCCACTCGTAGCGGCGTGCCAGCACTGTGAGATCCCCCTCGCCCTGCTCAAGAAGTTTCAGCAGCCAGTGCTCTGGCAAAATTTCCGCATGCGCGCGAATCTGACAGAGTGAAGCCGCGCCTTCCATCGCACGGGCGCAATAAGGATTCAGACGTCGCAGCAAAATGGCTGGATTTTCCATGAATATCTCTCTTTGTCGGTTTCTGAACACACTACCGCCCCTCGCTGTTTTCCGTGAGGAAGACCAAAGCGCATACGGTCGTGCTGACAGATTGTGGAGTTTTTGCTGAAAGCCCGTTGGCTTCAGACGTTCAGCAAAAACAAAAAACGGACAGAGAAACTCTGTCCGCTCGTGGCTTAGGCGGTGGCGCGTTCGTTCCAGGAATCGGAATGAATGATGTTGCCGTCTTTGTAGGTCCAGGTGATTTTTTCGTAACGCAGTTCAATGCGCTCAAGGTGGTTGTGCTTCTCTTTAGAAGGATCCTTGATGTCATACATTTCAGGATTCACCTTCACCACTTTCACGTTCTCAAGTTTGGTGTTGAAGTACTCCACTTCCTGGCCTGCGTCGTTGATTTTGTACCACTTGAATTCGGCAGACTTGAGGGTCTGACCGGTGGTCACTGCCTTGTACAAGTACGGGCTGGAGGAGTCGATTTCCTTGGTGAACAGGAACGGGGTATGGATACGGGTGCCGGTCAGTTTGCCTGTGTTGTTATCAGTCGGGATGTACAGGTTGTGTTCCTGAGCCACGACTTCGATGCTGCCTTCACGATCCTGAACGTCCACAGACCCTTTGATGTCCGCGCCGCCATCGTCCTTCAGCCAAAGATAAACAGGTATTGCCATGGAATTACTCTCCATTATGTTGTGATGCGCCATCATCCTGCGATGACGCCAGGGTGTGTCCAGGTATCTGACAGGCATTAGCCTGCGGTACCAGACTGATTTCGACACGCCGGTTGAGCGCACGGCCCTCCGGGGTGTCATTGGTTGCGATCGGACGGCTTTCGCCATAGCCCTGTACCGCAAAACAGCTTTCCGGTACGTCACCGGTTTCATGCATCCAGCCGCGCACCGCTTCGGCACGTTTCAGAGAAAGCGTCTGATTTAGTTGTGCGTTCCCGGTGTTATCCGTGTGGTCAGGGACCACAATCAACCAGCCCGGTTTTGCTCTGACTCCCACCAGTGAATTAACCAACATTTTGGTGGACCCGGCCTTCAGCACCGATTTGCCGGAATCAAATAGCGACATACTGTCGAGGCGGATAATCTTCTGCCCCGGGACGATTTTTTGGATAACAGGTGAAGAGAGCGGCGGTGGTGCCAGGTCGTTCATGACGGCTTCAATAACAGGTACAAGACGCAGTCCCTGATACAGTCCGAGGCGATAACGCACAGGCTCACCGCGACGATACCAGTCATCCAGCAGTGCACCATCAGCGCGCAGACGCTGTTGGGCCTGGAGTTTAGGTTCTGCCGGTGTGTCAGTAAGATGGTGGTATAAGGCAAGGTGGTCGCCGACATTGCGACGGATAAATCACAAACCGGAGGAAGATTATCCGCCAGGTCGGTATCAACGATCGTGCCATCCTGGAAACGTACCACCAGACGGGTAGCATTTAGCCGTGACAGCGCCAGGGCAGCGGTGTCAAATTCAGCATTCACCACGCCCCAGGGATGGGAAATCCCCATCCTTGCAACGGTATCGGCAATGTGCGCATTCCAGCGGGCCTGCTGCTGGAACTGTTGCGGGGCCAGCGCAGCCCCGTCCTCCCAAAGTGGGCGAAAAATTTTCATCCTTGATTTCCCCTCGCCTTACGACTTGGCTTTTGGCATCTGGGAAACCAGTGATAGGTTGATGTCCATCCCTTCCACCTGGAAGTGGGGGATAGCAAAGAGTTTCACGCGGAAGAAGCCTGGGTTATCCCCGATATCTTCCACCAGCACTTTCGCGTCACGCAGCGGGTGAGAAGCCTGCAAGTCATCGCCCGGATCGGTCATTTCTGTCACAAGACCACGAACCCAGGTATTAAGCTCCAGTTCCAGCAGACGACGATCCTTGGTTGTACCAATGTTTTCCCGTTGAATCAGCTTCAGGTAATGAGCGATTCGCGACAGCAGGAAGATGTACGGCAAACGCGCATTGATGCGGCTATTAGCAGTGGCATCAGCAGTGTCGTAGAGCGCAGGTTTTTGCGTGGAGTTCGCCGAGAAGAAACAGGCATAATCGCGGTTTTTGTAGTACGACAGGGGAATAAATCCAAGATTTGCGAATTCAAATTCGCGGGTTTCCGGGATCATCACCTCTGACGGAATTTTTACCTGATTACCCGTGCCGAGATCATACAGATGAATGGGCAAGTCCTGCACTGCACCACCGGCCTGTGGGCCACGGATTTGCACGCACCAGCCGTTGTTGATGAAGCTTTTCACCATGTTGGCCGCAAAAGCGAAGGAGGCATTGGTCCACAGGTATTTATCGTGATCCGGGCCTTTCACTTCTTCAACATAGTTAAAACTACGTACCGGTACTGTGTCCGGGCCATACGGCAAACGGCCGAGCACGCGAGGCATGACCAGCCCCATGTATCGGGAGTCGTCCGTATCCCTGAAACTTTTCCATTTAATGTACTCGGCGCGGTCAAAGTAGTTACCAATATCTTTGATGGCTGCGACCTCTTCCATTGACTCTTTCAGGAAAAATTTCGGCCCCGCAGAACCGATAAAGGGCATATGTGCCGCAGCAGACACTTTTGACAAATTACGCATCAGCGCCACGTCCTGCGCAGAAGCATCAAACTCGTAAGAGGAAATCAGCGCGGCAATCGGCTCGCCGCCCGGCGTGTCATACTCATCGATGTATGTGTGTTTGTACAAACCACTCTGGATAATTTCCGGGCTATCTTCAAAATCCTGGCGCAGGTCTTCTTTAGAGATATCCAGCAGTTCAACTTTCACGTTCTGGCGGAAATCGGTTTTATCAACCAACGATTTCACGCCCCGCCACAGGCTTTCTACCGCCTGAAAGGCCTCATGATGCATAACTGCATCAAGTTGACGACTTATCTGGTAATCCAGTTCAGCGATATGGTGGTCAATCAAATTTTTGTCGAGCTTTTCAACTTTAGAGCCGGATTTAGTCAGACATTCCAGGAACACTTGCATCCCGGCCGTTAAACGTTCATCCGCGGTTGCATCCGACATCGCCTGTGCATCCTGCCAAATATCCAGTGCACTCAACTCTGAGACTGGACTCAGATTAATTTTTTCAAACAGGGACGCATAAACTCCACTTGCCACAGGACGTTCAAGGACCACACTCTCGCCAGCAGTGGCATTCTCATTATTTACAGACATCAACATATTCCTTATTAATCCGTTAAATCGTCATGATCGTTATGGCTGTTTTGGGGCCAGGGCTGAGAGTTCGGCTCTGAGTTCTGCGCTTAATGCCGGGTCCAGCAGAATATTTTCCAGTTCTTTGCGGAAAGCCTGGTTATCCAGAAGATTTGCTTTTAAATCACGCAGTAAATTACGCATGGAAAGCATGGCCTTCAGCTGTGGTATTTGCCGGGAGACTTGTTCCGGGGAAAAATCCTTTATACTGCGGAATGTCAGTTTGATGCTGTCTTCGCTATCGTCATCAGCAAGCGTATTTTTAACGATAAGATTTACTTTTGGGGAATAATCAAAAAGGACTGCGTCAAAGTTATTTTTGTTAAGATTAACTTTTTTACGCTCTGATAATGGCGCGGATTCCTGACCATTACTAAAATCACCCGCAATAAGTAGCTTAAGGGGTAATTCCATTTTTTTGCTTGCGCCACCTGTATGCAGTTCTAATTTTAGATTAATACGGGCCTTCGGGATCTCCCGCTGGAAGCTGTCACTCATAGTTCCCTCACGTAATTCAGTTAAAGTCAAATTAACAACAATATTTCCTTAACCGGATACTAGGGCAATATCAATTTAAAAAAAACAATATAGATCAATAAATTGAATATAAAAAACAATAAGAAATATGCCAAAAAACAAGAATAATTTTAGACATATCAAGCAATTAAAAAACGACTTTATACATGTTCTGAATTATATTTTCATTACGTAACTACATTATTTTTTATACCCTAACCCAGATTATACGAAGTGCGAAATGCTGACTTATTATATAACAACATTCTTCATGATCCTCAGGCGGCAGCCCTGAGTGTTTTTGCGATGTAATATCGAAGTAATTCGTTTGTATATAAAATCTATTACTATAGTAAACCGTGAATATTCACCATGCACTGGCATTTCCTCTTTGCACGCTCCAGCTTAAAGTCAAACCAGTTTCTATTAGGTTAAATACCGTAGAAAGAAGATTTACTTATTAATATTTTTATTTCAGGTAATCGGAATTTTGCATTTTTGCATCCAGAAGCACCTTCAGGAATACTCTGATTAAGCATAAACATTGATGCAGCGCAGCAAATTATTTATTTTCACCACTTATATTCACATAGACATTGTAATTGCACAGTAAAAGTAGGTACTTATGCGTAATGGCGTATTTCGGATTAGTAAGTATTTGGTTGTTATTACTGCGATATCCTGTATGTATACCGGATTTGCATTTGCAACGAACGTCACATTGAACTCTGTCCAGGTAAAACATCTGAATAGCGTTATCAATCGTGAGGTAAAAGGGAAGAATGACCGTAATTTTGTCAATAACAACTGGACTGAAGCTCAGCGCGTAGCCGAATTTATTTGCCGACCGCTCGCACTAAAAGAGCTGCAGAAGCAGTACCCCGACGTAGATAAGGTTATTTTCGATCAGGGAAAACATAATATGCAGCGACTGATCTCACCTGCACTACTGACAGGCAATGGCCAGTACCGTAGGGGGATTAGCTGGACGCCGTTTCACTACGAATGTCAACTGTCAGTAAAAACCGGGGAAGCAACAGGATTCAGGCTGACGAGAAACAGAGTCCTGACCATGGCTCCTGGGCCAGTTATCCGATCTGAAGGAGCCAACCAGTGAAAAATATACTTACGGCATTTCTCATCATTACGTTGCCTGCTTTCTCTGTCACGGCAGCCAGTTTTGACTGTCGGCTGGCCCGCAGTGCGGATGAAAAAGCGATTTGTGCATCGCGTACCCTCAATGACATGGATGTGGAGATGAGCGTTAAATACAAATTTCTCCACGGGCTTTACGCAATGGGTGCCGCCGGGGAACTAAAAGAATCACAGGCACAGTGGCTGACAGAACGACGCCGCTGTGGCAGTGACAAACCCTGCCTGAGAGAAATATACAGAAAGCGCTTAACAACGTTGAACCATCTTTATGACGCGATTAACAAACCACTCTGAATCCAGAGTGGGCTCGTTGGTTGTTGGAAGTGCCTTCAAGCGAGGCACTTCCTTATCAGTGTGCACAGTTATTAGTTAGCGAATGATAATCCCAGTCATTATTTTTTAATTTAATAATAGTTTCCACGGAAAATATATACGGTGATAAATGCACCCCTGTTTGATTTAAAAACATATTTATCGCCATAAATAATCAATCGCAAAACTATCATGCTGGTCAATATTCACCGCAAAAAATTTGTTATTCTCTTCTGCTTTACAGGGGGATTGTAAGCCTGTTTATTATATTCAGCTTAAATAGTTAATCACAAAATATCATCGCCATTACTGACGTGTTTTATTTATTGATAACAGTGACATACGTTCTTTTTTTATAAGCAAACAATCAATCACTAAATTGTTTTTCGACTTAATAGTTAATCGCGAAACATTTTAATGATTGATAAAAATCCTAAATTCCTTGTTCATAATGTAGGGGTGTGTTAAATAGGTGGGCAAAATTTGGTTCCCCCTTCTCGCCTGTAATATTGCAGCATCTTCGCACTTCCACGAGACATTGCGACTTAATAAGAAGGTGATAAGCCCAACATAAGCACATGGGCTGACCATGGTTTTATATTCATTAAAACACTTTGTTATAAGCAATTGATTTAATATCAATAATTTATTGTTGGTTCGGGTTTGTTGTGACTATGGCATTATTTCCGAGCAAAGGAGTTGATATGTCTGAAAGACATTTCCCTGATGACCAGAGCAGTACTATCGATCCATATTTAATTACCTCGGTTTGCCAGACTCTGGCAGAACAAGGTGCTGCATTACAAAACTTGTCCAAACAGTTGGATTCCACTCAGTACCAGCGTGCTCTTGAATTGATAATTAATTGTAAAGGACACGTTATTCTTTCGGGAATGGGTAAATCAGGGCATGTTGGTCGAAAAATGTCTGCGACTCTGGCCTCTACGGGTACGCCGAGTTTCTTTATTCATCCCGCAGAAGCTTTCCATGGCGATCTGGGCATGATTACGCCTTACGATCTTCTGATCCTTATTTCTGCCAGCGGCGAAACAGATGAAATCCTGAAGCTCGTCCCGTCACTGAAGAATTTCGGCAACCGAATTATCGCCATTACCAATAATGGAAATTCCACGCTGGCGAAAAATGCCGATGCCGTGCTGGAACTCCACATGGCGAATGAAACCTGCCCGAATAATCTTGCACCAACAACGTCTACCACGCTGACCATGGCGATCGGCGATGCATTGGCGATTGCCATGATCCACCAACGCAAATTTATGCCGAATGATTTTGCGCGCTATCACCCGGGCGGTTCATTAGGCCGTCGCCTGCTGACCCGCGTTGCGGATGTCATGCAACATGATGTCCCTTCGGTTCATCTGGATGCCCCCTTTAAAACGGTGATTCAACGTATCACCAGCGGTTGCCAGGGAATGGTGATGGTAGAAGACGCAGAAGGCGAGCTGGCGGGCATTATCACCGACGGTGACCTGCGTCGCTTTATGGAAAAAGAAGATTCTCTGACATCCGCCACGGCGGCGCAGATGATGACGCGTAAACCGCTGACGTTGCCAGAAGAAACCATGATCATCGAAGCGGAAGAAAAGATGCAAAAACACCGCGTCTCGACGTTATTGGTGACCAACAAGGCGAACAAAGTCACTGGTCTTGTGCGCATTTTCGACTAATTAAGCAACAGGGCGCGAGAGTTAACTCTCTCATTGAATTTGCGCCCCACTGAAACTCTGATAATCGTTACATGTTGATGAAAGTGAAGTCTGCCGTATCCTGGATGCGTGCTCGTTTGTCTGCCATCTCACTGGCAGATATCCAAAAACACCTGGCGAAAATCATCATTCTGGCACCGATGGCAGTGCTGCTGATCTATCTGGCTATTTTCAGCCAGCCTCGCTATATGAGCGAGTCGAAAGTCGCCATTAAACGCTCAGATGATTTAAACAGTGGCAGCTTAAATTTTGGTCTGCTATTGGGTGCCTCTAACCCGAGTTCCGCAGAGGATGCGTTATATCTGAAAGAGTACATCAACTCTCCAGATATGCTGGCAGCGTTAGATAAGCAACTGAATTTTCGCGAAGCGTTTAGCCACAGCGGGCTCGATTTTCTTAATCATCTTAGCAAGGATGAAACCGCAGAAGGCTTCCTGAAGTACTACAAGGACCGTATCAACGTTTCGTATGACGATAAAACCGGATTGCTCAATATTCAGACGCAGGGCTTTAGCCCGGAGTTTGCGCTTAAGTTTAACCAGACCGTGCTGAAAGAGTCAGAGCGCTTTATCAATGAGATGTCACATCGCATTGCGCGTGACCAGCTTGCCTTTGCGGAAACGGAAATGGAAAAGGCACGCCAGCGTCTGGACGCCAGCAAAGCGGAACTGCTCTCTTATCAGGACAACAACAACGTTCTGGATCCACAGGCACAGGCGCAGGCAGCGAGCACGTTAGTGAATACGCTGATGGGCCAGAAGATCCAGATGGAAGCGGACCTGCGGAACTTGCTGACGTATCTGCGCGAGGACGCCCCGCAAGTTGTGAGTGCACGTAATGCGATTCAGTCATTGCAGGCACAAATCGATGAAGAAAAAAGCAAAATCACAGCGCCACAGGGTGACAAGCTAAACCGTATGGCGGTGGATTTTGAGGAAATCAAATCAAAAGTAGAGTTCAACACCGAGCTCTACAAACTGACGCTGACCTCCATTGAAAAGACCCGTGTAGAAGCGGCTCGTAAGCTCAAGGTGCTGTCTGTGATCAGTTCGCCACAGTTGCCGCAGGAATCCTCTTTTCCAAACATCCCTTATTTGATCGCCTGTTGGTTACTGGTGTGCTGCCTGCTGTTCGGCACCCTGAAACTGTTGCTGGCTGTTATTGAAGATCACCGAGATTAACGCTGTCGCTGAATGAGTTTGTGATGAAATTATTTAAATCAATTTTACTGATTGCCGCCTGTCACGCGGCGCAGGCCAGCGCGGCCATTGATATTAACGCTGACCCAAACCTGACAGGAGCCGCACCACTGCCCGGTATTCTGAGCGGACAAAAGTCGGATACGCAAAACATGAGCGGCTTCGACAATACCCCGCCGCCCGCACCGCCGGTGGTAATGAGCCGTATGTTTGGTGCTCAACTTTTCAACGGCACCAGCGCGGATAGCGGTGCGACGGTGGGATTCAACCCTGACTATATTCTGAATCCGGGCGATAGCATTCAGGTTCGCTTGTGGGGTGCGTTCACCTTTGATGGTGCGTTACAGGTTGATCCCAAAGGTAATATTTTCCTGCCGAACGTTGGTCCGGTGAAAGTTGCTGGCGTCAGTAATAGTCAGTTAAATACCCTGGTCACATCCAAAGTGAAGGAAGTGTACCAGTCCAACGTCAACGTCTACGCCTCCTTATTACAGGCGCAGCCAGTAAAAGTGTACGTGACCGGATTTGTGCGTAATCCTGGTCTGTATGGCGGTGTGACGTCTGATTCGTTACTCAATTATCTGATCAAGGCTGGCGGCGTTGATCCAGAGCGCGGAAGTTACGTTGATATTGTGGTCAAGCGCGGCAACCGCGTGCGTTCCAATGTCAACCTGTATGACTTCCTGCTGAACGGTAAACTGGGGCTTTCGCAGTTCGCCGATGGTGACACCATCATCGTTGGGCCTCGTCAACATACGTTCAGCGTCCAGGGCGATGTCTTTAACAGCTACGACTTTGAGTTCCGCGAAAGCAGCATTCCCGTAACGGAAGCATTGAGCTGGGCGCGCCCTAAGCCTGGCGCGACTCACATTACGATTATGCGTAAACAGGGACTGCAAAAACGTAGCGAATACTATCCGATAAGCTCAGCGCCAGGCCGTATGTTGCAAAATGGCGATACCTTAATCGTCAGCACTGACCGCTATGCCGGCACCATTCAGGTGCGGGTTGAAGGCGCGCACTCTGGCGAACATGCCATGGTGCTGCCATATGGCTCCACCATGCGTGCGGTTCTGGAAAAAGTCCGCCCGAACAGTATGTCGCAGATGAACGCGGTTCAGCTTTATCGCCCATCAGTGGCCCAGCGTCAGAAAGAGATGCTGAATCTCTCGCTGCAAAAGCTGGAGGAAGCATCTCTTTCCGCCCAGTCTTCCACCAAAGAAGAAGCCAGCCTGCGAATGCAGGAAGCACAACTGATCAGCCGCTTTGTGGCGAAAGCGCGCACCGTGGTTCCGAAAGGTGAAGTGATCCTCAACGAGTCCAATATTGATTCTGTTCTGCTGGAAGATGGCGACGTCATCAATATTCCGGAGAAAACATCGCTGGTTATGGTTCATGGCGAGGTGCTGTTCCCGAACGCGGTGAGCTGGCAGAAGGGAATGACCACCGAGGATTACATCGAGAAATGCGGTGGCCTGACGCAAAAATCGGGTAACGCCAGAATTATCGTCATTCGTCAGAACGGTGCTGCCGTCAACGCGGAAGATGTGGATTCACTCAAGCCGGGCGATGAGATTATGGTTCTGCCGAAATATGAATCGAAAAACATTGAAGTTACCCGTGGTATTTCCACCATCCTCTATCAGCTGGCGGTGGGTGCAAAAGTGATTCTGTCTTTGTAAGGAATTGAAATGAGCAAAGCAGTTATTGTCATTCCGGCCCGCTACGGCTCCTCGCGCCTGCCGGGTAAGCCACTGCTCGATATTGTTGGCAAACCGATGATCCAGCACGTTTACGAGCGTGCGTTACAGGTGGCAGGCGTTGCGGAAGTTTGGGTGGCAACAGACGACCCGCGCGTTGAACAGGCCGTGCAGGCGTTTGGTGGGAAAGCCATCATGACGCGCAACGATCATGAATCCGGCACCGATCGGCTGGTCGAGGTGATGCATAAAGTCGATGCAGATATCTACATTAACTTGCAGGGCGATGAACCAATGATTCGTCCGCAGGATGTAGAAACGCTGCTGCAAGGAATGCGTGATGACCCCGCGTTGCCAGTGGCAACGCTATGCCACGCGATTTCTGCCGAAGAAGCGACCGAGCCAAGCACGGTAAAAGTGGTGGTAAATACCCGCCAGGATGCACTTTATTTCAGCCGTTCGCCGATTCCGTATCCGCGTAATGCTGAAAAAGCTCGCTACCTGAAACACGTCGGTATTTACGCTTATCGTCGCGATGTGCTGCAAAACTACAGTCAGTTACCGGAGTCCATGCCGGAGCAGGCGGAATCACTGGAGCAGCTACGGTTGATGAACGCGGGGATCAACATTCGCACATTTGAGGTTGCCGCAACCGGGCCGGGCGTTGACACCCCGGCATGCCTTGAAAAGGTGCGCGCCCTGATGGCACAGGAACTGGCTGAAAACGCATGATTGGCATTTACTCGCCTGGCATCTGGCGTATTCCGCATCTGGAGAAATTTCTGGCGCAACCGTGCCAGAAACTTTCTCTGCTGCGTCCTGTTCCGCAAAACGTCGATGCTATCGCCGTGTGGGGGCATCGCCCCAGCGCGGCGAAACCAGTGGCAATCGCCAAAGCCGCGGGAAAACCGGTCATCCGTCTGGAAGATGGATTTGTGCGCTCGCTGGATCTTGGCGTCAATGGTGCGCCGCCGCTTTCTCTGGTGGTGGATGATTGCGGCATTTACTACGATGCCAGCAAGCCTTCGGCGCTGGAGAAACTGGTACAGGATAGAGCCGGAAATACAGCGCTGATAAGCCAGGCCAGAGAAGCGATGCACACCATCGTGACCGGGGATTTGTCGAAATATAACCTGGCGCCTGCGTTTGTGGCTGATGAGTCAGAACGTGCAGACATCGTTCTGGTTGTCGATCAGACATTTAATGATATGTCAGTGACGTATGGTAATGCGGGTCAGAATGAGTTTGCCGCCATGCTGGAAGCCGCGATTACGGAAAATCCTCAAGCCGAAATTTGGGTGAAGGTGCACCCAGATGTACTTGAAGGAAAGAAAACAGGTTATTTCGCCGATCTGCGCGCCACGCAACGAGTACGTTTGATTGCCGAGAATGTCAGCCCGCAGTCGCTGTTGCGACACGTTTTCCGGGTTTACGTCGTGACATCCCAATACGGCTTTGAAGCCTTGCTGGCAGGAAAACCAGTGACATGCTTCGGTCAGCCCTGGTATGCAGGCTGGGGCTTAACCGACGATCGTCATCCGCAATCCGCTTTGTTATCTGCCCGACGCGGTTCTGCCACGCGGGAAGAACTTTTTGCCGCAGCATACCTGCGTTACTGTCGCTATATAGACCCGCAAACGGGGGCCGCGAGCGATCTGTTTACCGTGCTGCAATGGCTACAATTACAACGTCGACATCTGCAACAGCGTAACGGCAATTTATGGGCGCCAGGCTTAACGCTGTGGAAGTCGGCGATCCTGAAACCTTTCTTGCGAACAGCGACAAACCGACTGAGTTTTACACGTCGCTGTACTGCCGCCACCGCTTGCGTGGTATGGGGTGTAAAAGGAGAACAGCAATGGCAGGCCGAAGCGCAGCGAAAATCACTGCCATTATGGCGAATGGAAGATGGTTTTCTGCGTTCATCCGGACTTGGCTCTGACCTGTTGCCGCCGCTATCGTTGGTGCTAGATAAACGCGGGATCTACTATGACGCCACGCGCCCCAGCGACCTGGAAGTACTGCTTAATCACAGCCAGTTAACGCTGGCGCAGCAGATGCGAGCTGAAAAATTACGCCAGCGGCTAGTTGAAAGCAAACTGAGCAAATACAACCTGGGGGCCGATTTCTCTCTACCAGCCGAAGCCAAAGGTAAAAAAGTTATCCTGGTGCCGGGTCAGGTAGAAGACGATGCCTCTATTAAAACTGGCACTGTCTCGATTAAGAGCAACCTTGAGTTATTACGCACAGTGCGCGAGCGTAATCCGCACGCCTACATTATTTATAAACCGCACCCGGATGTATTAGTGGGGAATCGTAAGGGCGATATTCCGGCAGAACTGACTGCTGAACTAGCTGATTATCAGGCACTGGACGCAGATATTATTCAATGCATTCAGCGCGCAGATGAAGTGCACACCATGACATCATTGTCCGGGTTTGAAGCGTTATTACATGGCAAGCAAGTTCATTGTTACGGCCTGCCCTTCTACGCCGGTTGGGGTTTAACCGTTGATGAACATCACTGCCCGCGCCGCGAGCGCAGATTAACGCTAGCAGACTTGATCTATCAGGCGTTGATTGTTTATCCAACATACATTCACCCAACACGGTTACAACCTATTACGGTTGAAGAAGCTGCGGAATATTTAATCCAGACGCCGCGCAAGCCGATGTTTATTACCCGAAAAAAAGCGGGGCGAGTCATACGCTATTACCGCAAATTAATTATGTTCTGCAAGGTCAGATTTGGCTAAACAATTTCATAGTTGACTATTACGCAAATTATTTATGCAAGACAACGCACTAACCATTTTATTATCGGGTAAAAAATATCTGCTTTTGCAGGGACCGATGGGACCTTTTTTCAATGACGTCGCCGAATGGTTAGAGTCATTAGGCCGTAACGCTGTGAATGTTGTCTTCAACGGCGGGGATCGTTTTTACTGCCGCCATCGACAATACCTGGCTTACTACCAAACGCCGAAAGAGTTTCCCGGTTGGTTGCGAGATCTCCACCGACAATATGACTTTGATACCATCCTCTGCTTTGGTGACTGCCGCCCATTGCACAAAGAAGCAAAACGCTGGGCAAAGTCGAAAGGGATCCGCTTTCTGGCATTTGAAGAAGGATATTTACGCCCGCAATTTATAACCGTGGAAGAAGGCGGAGTGAACGCATATTCATCGCTACCGCGCGATCCAGATTTTTATCGTAAGTTGCCAGATATGCCTGCGCCGCACGTTGAGAATTTAAAACCTTCAACGATGAAACGTATTGGCCATGCGATGTGGTATTACCTGATGGGTTGGCATTACCGTCATGAGTTCCCTCGCTACCGCCACCACAAATCGTTTTCCCCCTGGTATGAGGCTCGTTGCTGGGTTCGTGCATACTGGCGCAAGCAACTTTACAAGGTAACACAGCGTAAGGTATTGCCGAGGTTAATGAACGAGCTGGACCAGCGTTATTATCTTGCCGTTTTGCAGGTGTATAACGATAGCCAGATTCGCAACCACAGCAATTATAACGATGTGCGTGACTATATTAATGAAGTCATGTACTCATTTTCACGTAAAGCGCCGAAAGAAAGTTATTTGGTGATCAAACATCATCCGATGGATCGTGGTCACAGACTCTATCGACCATTAATTAAGCGGTTGAGTAAGGAATATGGCTTAGGTGAGCGAGTCATATACGTGCACGATCTCCCGATGCCGGAATTATTACGCCACGCAAAAGCGGTGGTGACGATTAACAGTACGGCGGGGATCTCTGCGCTGATTCATAACAAACCACTCAAAGTGATGGGCAATGCCCTGTACGACATCAAGGGATTGACGTATCAAGGGCATTTGCACCAGTTCTGGCAGGCCGATTTTAAACCAGATATGAAACTGTTTAAGAAGTTTCGGGGGTATTTATTGGTTAAGACGCAGGTTAATGGGGTTTATTATGGGGATAACACAACCAACCGTGAACAGAATATGTATTAAATTTCAAGTCAATATTTTTTGAAGTTTAAGTAGCTTAAAACGACATTTACATCCTCTTCAAAAAAAACAACATAACGATAATAAAACAGATTACTTTAAAATTTTATTTTACAGCTGATACTGTAATGGAATATAAAAGTCAGCTTTTTATTACTCCCCCAAGAAAATCCTTTTATCATGCAAAGAGGGAGATGTTATATCATCAGATAATATTTTAACATTATCAAAATTCTTTAAAATATCAAAATGAAGACGTAGTGTATTAATACCTTTTTGGGATTTGTCATTATTACACAATTTTATCATAAGAGGTGCTATTGAATAAGACTGACATCTTTTAGAAACTAAAGGTGCATATACCAAAGAAGATGATGTTAATCCAATTAAGTGTTTTATTTTTGTTTTTTTTATTACTGGTTCTATTAAAAAGTCTGGTTCTGTTATAAGAACTATGTCACGACACTTTGCTTTTTTTATTGCCTTTTGAATTGCATTAATATTTTTTTTAGGCTCTTTAGGGTGCGGTTTTATAAATATTCTTGCATTATCAGGCTTATCTATTCTAAGTAAGATAGAAATTAACGAATCCGCAAACAAGGTATGTTCAATCAAATATTTTTGATTTGCATATATTATATCATTTCTAGTTATAGAATATTTATGGATAACATTATCTATTCTAGTTGATGATTTAACTGATGGAGCACCTTTAAACTCAACAAATTTTTTCGCATTAAATTTTTTCTTAAGCAAAATTGGATATGTACCGTATACATTTTCAAATTTCAAATCTGGATAATGGAACAAGATAATTGAATTAATAATCTCCGAATAAAAATTAATATTTACTAATGGGTTTTCTTTTTCGGTTTTATAAGTCCCTGTCCCCTCTTCAATTAATGAACATCTTATATTATTTTTTTTGAACAAATATACGAAGATTGCATAATGTTGCGCATAGCTCATAAAATAAGCATCTTTAGCTTTTGAATTTAAAACCAAATAATTATATACGTTATAAAACCATATAACCTTTTTAAGTGAAAAAACATTTGGGAAAGTTGGAATAAATAGTACCTTGTATGAAGAAAATAATTTATTATTTATTTGCTCAACAATAATTCTTGGCATCTCAGTATTTTTTTCAGTCGCCAAAATAATAAGATAATTACTTCTCTTACTAAATTTTTGTACAAATGACTCCGCTTTTTTTAATTGCCCTAGATTACTAATTATATAAATATTTTTACTTTTTATTTTTAACGGTGATAGTAGCTTTTCAGTCTTATTTTTAGAGTTAAAAAACCATGAATCACGGAAAAATCCAATTGGATTTACAAATAATTTCCTCAACTTCTTTAAATTAGCATCAAATATCATCTTTCTTATACCTTAATAAAACCTTATGGATTTTTTTCAATGTTTTTATTTTTTTTGGTCCTAATGATAAAAAGAAATTTAAAAAGATCAAAAACAATATAATTAATGTAGATCTTTTAATCTCAACAGTTTCAACTTTAACATTTGACGGCATTTTTAAAATATCATTCAAAATCTTATTTTGAATATCCTTGGAGTAATAAAGGTTCTCCTTCATCCATTTTTTTTTAATGCGTGGAATGTGTTTAAAATTAAACTTATTATAGTCAACAATAAGTCCAGACCTTGAAAAATAACATTGCCCATTACAGGAATGATTAAACCCATTTATTAAATAAACCTTAATTTTATTAGCCAGACAATATATTGCGGCCGAAGAAGATATTGTAATACAACATTCAACTTTAGAAACTAAAGAATCAATATTATCATTACTAAATGTTATATTTTTCAAATCGAAGCGTTCAATGTATTCCTTAATATCAAAAACAATTGAGTCTGGTGATATAAGAGGATTTCGAGATTTAAAAATAAAATTCATATGCGGATGTTTCTTAATTACTCTAATCAAAAAACGAGCATATTCTATCCTCTTTATTGGCATCAAGGGCTCATTAACTTGATCAACGATAAGACAAGCATTCTCACTTTTTGCATTGATATTGACATTTTTAATCCATGGTGGACCAAAAAGAACTCCATTAAAAGGAACCCCTATTATTTTACAAATTTTTTTATACGTTTTAATATCTTTAGGGGAGTTAATAAGCAAATAGTGACTATTAGATTTTGAAATAAAAGCTTCTATCTGAGAAGTGAGGACAATGCCAGGAAAACAAGATATAATTATTGTATTTTTCGTTCTTACAGTATTAACAATTTCATGAAGATCCCTCCCACCGGTTGAACAAAAAATAAAATCAATATCAATGAAAGTAAAAAAATAAACAAAGTCATCAGGATAGAATACAACTATCTTTTCATCTAAATTTTTTTTTACAAAGTCTTGTAGCGAATTGTCTAGGCAGCAAAAAAATAAATCATATGAATCAATATCTATCTGCTCAAAAATATTTTTCAAAGCTAAAAAATGAGAATCATAACGAAAGACAAAACAAAGCACTTTTTTTCTAGTCATAACTGGTAGTACATTCTGGGATGTCATAAAAATCTTTGTAATCTTTATTTTCTGATTTAATAAAATCCTTAATAATTCTAACAGCATTAATTAAAGCATTTTCTTTAAAATAAGGATTACTAGATGACTGTACAACACTAATAAATTTCTCATCTTGAGATATGTTTATCCCTCTGACGATTGCATTTTTTTCAACAGGTACATCTATTACACTGGCTCCACGAACACGACCTTTTTGCCTATCACCAATGTTAATCGTTGCAACTTTTAAAGATGGAACCTCAATTAAACCAGAGGAGGAGTTCCCAATTAGCCCACAAGAGTATTTAATCATTGCCAAATAATCTTCTGAACGAATAGAAATCAGATATCTGAACTTATACTCTTTGCAAAAATCTTTTACTCTCCTCTGAATTATATCAGAACCAGTGTCAGCGTTACTGCCAATAAAAATAAAGTCGTGAGTATTTTTAAAAAAAGAAATCGCTGTTAATAACTCATCTATTTGATCATTAACCGACTGCGTGGAAAGTGTTTCAGGATGGAATACTACAACAAAGTACCGTTTTAACAGTGAACCATATTTTAGTTCCAACTCCTGCTTGTTTGGTAAATGCAATGAAAGAGCATTTTCTGCACCAAGAGAACCAATATTAAACACACAGTCAGGCTTTTCACCTAGCTGAATTACTCGTTTTTTGTACTCTTCTGTAGAAGTAAGATGGAGTTTACTCATTTTAGTAATTGAATGCCTAATAAATTCATCATAATTAGCTAATGTCTTTTCACCACCATGAATATGAATTAATGGAATATTATGCATTGATGCTGCGATAGCGACTGAAAATATTTCATATCTATCGCCTAAAACCATAACCGCATCATATGTGTTATTTGAAAAAAAATCACCAAACGAATTGAGGCAAACACTCATTGAATGAAGAATGTGAGTATGTGAAGTTGTATTGATATTTATATCCACAACCTTTATGATATTAAAATTATCTTGTTCTATAATATGTATTGTATTCCCATACGCATTATCACAATGCATTCCTGTAACCGCCAAATCAAGCTGTATTTCTGGAGTTTCTCTTAGCATTGTCAAAAGTCTCCGAACTATTCCATATTCAGCTCTAGAGCCTGTTACGTATAATATTTTTTTCATTTAACAATCTCCGTTATTTCGTTTTCTAATACCGTATACCCATTACTATTAAAATGTAACCCATCATAAGTATACATTTTATTTAGATTGCCATAAGAATCTTTTAAAACGTGATCCAAGCTAATAAACTTCGCAAAATCTACATTCTCTCGAAGATAAGAATTTAAATCATTAATTATTCTATTATCTCGGTCAATACGCCCAAAAACAGGAGGAACAGACAATAAATAAATTTTTGATGCAGCATTTTTCTTGTTTATATACTGGCATGTTTTCTTCAAATACCACAATGTGTCTTCTTTTTTCCAATCACTAGCAACTATATCATTAGTTCCAAAAAAGATGAAAACAAACTCTCCGAAGTTAACAATCAGCTCTTTCTCAATAATATACTCATAGTACTCCTTCGAGTTTATACCAGCGATACCTAAGTTATTAACTTTTCTATCATTTATTTTTTTTATATCCCAATAATCAAACAGCGAGTGTCCAATTAAAGTTATATCACTTACACTATCAAATTCATTTTGTTTCTCATTGATTCTATTATGTATGTTTTGATGAAGTATTTTCTGTCTATTTTTTTTTTGCTGAATGGTAATTGCAAGTTCGAAATCCATTCTATCATCTATATCTAAAGAGCTTTCCTTATCCATAATATAAGCTAGTGAATGCCTACCAAAAAAATGCTTTGTATGAAGATAATGCTGCTTATTAGCTATAAATATAGCTCCATTCGGATGATATTCTACTATTGAGTTTCGATTATATTTACTATAATCAAGGTCAAAAAAAGACAATGTCGAGTAATCATCTAATGGTCTAATTATTTGTGATGGTTTATTGCTTCTAGTAACAGAAACAACACATTGGTATTTTTCTGAAGTTTGATATAACTTTACAGCTTCAATAATATGGGCAGAATCTCTAAAGGGTGAAGTTGGTTGTAATAAAGCAAAGTTCTCATAATCAGTATATATACTTAACGCATGTTTTATAAATTCAAATGATGATGCTTTATCAGTTGCTAGCTCTTCCGGTCTCAGCAAAAAATCAGCACCATATGACTCTGCTATTGATCCATACTGTTCGGAGTCAGTTGTCACAATTACTTTATCAAACATTTCGGACTGCAAGGCAGCCTCAATTGTATAAGCAAGAAGAGGTTTATCTATCAGCATCAAAGCATTTTTATTTATCAACCCTTTAGATCCACTACGGGCTGGAATTATCGCAATAATTTTTGTTCTCATTATTCCCCCTGATTTTTGAATTCGCTATGAATTATTAATTCATCTGGAAAAAAGTCTTGCTCTGCTATTTTACCCAATAAATTATACCACTCCATCGGACTGATACCATTACCAGGTCTTTTTGTTGTTATATTTTTTTCTGAAAAAACCTCACCTTTTTTTATCTCTGTTTTAGCTATAATAGACTTTCTTGCTACGATTTTATTCTTCCTTTCTGAAGCTGTAACCACTTTACTATTTGAACCTAAAGATTTTTCAACACACCTGACCCCAATACATAGATGTTTCAGTTCATCAGGTTCTATTGAGGCCAAATGATCTGGGCCAGGCATAGATTTATCTAAAGTAAAATGTTTTTCAATAAAAGTTATTCCATAAGGCACCGCCGCAATAGCTGCATAAAATCCGCTAGAATGATCAGAGAAGCCTATGTTATTCATAGGAAAGTGTTTTTTCAAATCATTAATAGCATTAAGGTTTACATCTTCAAAGGGCGTTGGATATTCAGTATTGCAATGTAATATTGTAATATTATTAACTGGAACTTTATTATTTATAAAGATAGAAACAGACTGTTTTATCTCATTAATAGTTGCCATTCCTGTTGATATTATTATTTCCTTATCAGGAATTGGAAGCTTGGCTATTTTTTCAAGGTACGGTAAATTCAATAACTCACCTGAAGGGATTTTCCATATTTTTTGTTTTAAAGATGCTAAAAAATCAATAGAGTCTTCGTCAAAAGGGGTAGAAAAAACATCTAAATTTAAACTGGATGCATATTCCATTAGATGGATATAATCGTCATACTTCATTTCTAGCTTTTTTGTCATTTCTAACTGAGATTCTAATTCTCCTGTGTTTTTTATTTGATACTCTGCCTTAGGTGCAATAGCAGAAATTAACTTATCAGCTTTAAATGTTTGGAATTTTACTGCATTAACACCAGCCTCTTTGGCTTTTAATATCATTTCTCTTGCAATATCAACACTACCATTATGATTGCAACCAATTTCAGCAACGATATATATATTACTCATTCATTCCCCCTAATTAATCTTGTTGGAGTCCCAGCAACTACAACATTACTTGGTATATTTCTAATTACAACCGACCCAGAACCAATAATACTTTTTGAACCTAGCTTCAACTGGCCATTTACAACAGTACAGCTACCAACAAAAGTTTCTTCTCCGACAGAAACATCACCATTAAGTACAACATTAGTAGAGATATTGCTACAGCAGCCTATTTCATTACCATGTTCAATTAAACTCCTAGTATTTATTACAACGGCATCATGTATTCTTGTATCACGGTTGAGTATACACATTTTACCAATAAAAATCCCATCACCCAATATGATATTTGGTGATAGAATAGCCGTTTTATCTATAATGTTAATTAAGCGTAGATTATGTTTCTTTATGATGTTTAAATAGTGCTTCCTAGTTGATGGTTTGCCTATCCCAATAAAATAATAATAATTATCCTTATTCTCAATATCTGCAATATCATTACCTAATATTGGATATGATTGATGATAACCACTTTTATATTTATCGATAAATCCTATTAACTCATAATGTTTATGATTTAAGCTGTCAATTATAGATTTTGAAAAACCACCCGCACCAAATATTATTAACTTTTTACTCATGATATGTCTCAGTTAAATATTGCCAAGGCATTATATTGGAATGTAACCACTATAGGTCTTTTTTGTAATCAGTAATGGCTTCCGTAACATTTCCATAAAATTTACCTTGTCCCTCTTTGTTAAGATAAAAAGCAACATCACAATACTCCTTTAAAGCTCGTTCACTATGTGACACCATTATTAAATGAGATTTTTCTCTTATTTTATCGAATATGTCTGAACATTTCTTTTTAAACTTTGCGTCTCCAACAGCAGTGACTTCATCAATAAGATAATAGTCGAATTTAAAAGCCATACTTAATCCAAAAGCTAACCTCGACCTCATGCCAGAAGAATAAGTTTTAATGGGCATATCGAAATATTTTCCGAGTTCGGAAAACTCTTCAACAAAACCAACCTTCTCATTTAACTCATCGCGTTTTGCATATAGTCGGGCAACAAATTTAACATTTTCACGACCGGTTAAACTTCCCTGAAATCCACCAGCCAATCCAACGGGCCATGAAATTTTATGATCTGTAATAATGTTCCCACTATCAGGACGATCTATACCACCAATTATCCGAAGTAAAGTTGATTTACCGGCTCCATTTTGACCAATCAGGGCAATGTTATATCCTTTAGGAAAAATAATATTCAAATTTTTAAAAACATAATGCCGCCCCGTGGGCGTGCGATAAGACTTCGTCAAATTATCAATCTTAATCATGATGTCAGCATTGCCTCCTCACGAGTTCGGTATAACGCCAGACCAATGAACAGAGTTATCAATGTGAACATTGCCAGGTAGTTCAGACTCACGCCTTCGCTAATATAGCCAGGCATAACGGCCTCGCGGCTTAGCTCCACCACATGTACCAATGGGTTCCAAAGTAGATATGACCAGTATTGCTTTGGAATCGAGTGTAGAGGGAACATGATGCAGGAGATGAAATACAGCGGCTTAACCAGTATCGGCAGGACCTTTTGCATTTCAGGGAAGGTTTTACCAACGACCATAAATATTAAGCCAATGCTGCATGAAAGTATGATTAGCAGACCCCAAGCGCCTACAAGTTGTAAAAAATTTGTTATCTCGAAATATTCACCTGCCATCCAGACAATAAGCATAAGCAGAATATAAACGGCAGCGTAAATCAGCGTCTCAAGCAGAGCGCGCGCAATGATCGTATCGATAGGTTTTACTGGACGATAATTAAACAACCCCTGGTTCGCTTCAATAGCACCAATAGAACGTTTGCTAATACTGCTAAAGATAAAAAAGGGAATCAGGCCATTAAGTAAAAACACCGGGAACGAGATGTCTGGCATCGTGCGGTGCATAACGTACCCCAAAATACCCAACAGTATCAGCAAATGCGCGGAGGGTTCGAGAATCGCCCACAAATACCCCAGACGAAACTTACCAAAGCGTGTTCGTATTTCTCGTAGAAATAATGCCTCTACGGTGACTTTCTGGACCTCAAATCCACTTCTTGCCATTTGATGATGTGATCCTAATCTCTTCAGGTACGCTACCGCCCTTGGCTTAACAGCTACCAATACACTGGAGGTAATACTTGTTTGTAATTGGATAAATTTCGTTCAGACGGTTGGGCTATTTTTAATAACCGCAAACAATTTCAGCAGAAATTATTTCTGCTGGGATAAATTGTTCTATTTCCATCCCATTTCTTCTAATCCATTCTTCAGGCATGAATGTATTCGGTCTTCTGGTAATTTCAGAAAACTGGCCGTTTTAGAATGTAGAGTTAATTTCTCAGGAAATTATGCGTAACTCTTTTTACTTAGCCTCTATGGGTAAAAAGACGTAAAGCACCATGCATTCTGGATTACTCCGGAACACACTTATTTAAAATGAGTGTTAATTTCACGAGAAATTATTTTTATCTTTACTGTTAACTACTGGGTTATAATATCACCTATAAATTTTATACATAGCTGCACCTGCAATCTGTTTTACACCAGAACGCACGTAATTTATTACCAATAAATTGTTTACCAGGAAACTATTTCCCTATTTAAAATTCACTCATGTACTTCTTATTTATATCTTCAGCACCCTCTTTGCGGCCATATTTGTGATTTTCATCACATTTAAAAGATGTTATTTAAGTCACGTAAATAATCCCGATAGCAATTATTGTTGTCGATTAAAATATATGTCTTGATTATTTAGTGTGTTTATTTTAACCAGCATTACAGCCAACACCATCCCTCAGTAGATATACCTGAGCAGACATTGTTTCAAATCGACGGATAGTTTCTGTGGAAATTATTTTGCTTATTTAAAATTTCCCTTCTGATTGTATCCAGGAATTTTAGTAATTTCTAGGCTACACAAAATACAGATCACACAAGAATTATCCTATATGTTTTGACCTATCAATTGTCACTCAATGATTTATTACATCTATTAATAATCATGATGTATTGCCACACGTAAGCATATTTATAGGACGCCGGGCTGTTTCAGGAGAGAACTCGTATCTGTTGTTTTGCAGAACATTCAGTGATGAGAGGAATGGGATATTTCTTATTGCAAAAATATTCAATTCGGTGAGCGGATAAGAAGATTATACACTCACCTTTCGGGCTTAATTTCACAGGGAATTTACTGGAACACTTATCCTCTTATCAACTCCAGTCGCTGCACGCTCACCATTCCAGCCTTTTCATCTGCACTGACATCAATTTGTGTCACCCGCAGCGCATACTTTTCATCCAGCGCGTTTAACCATTTCAGCAGATCATTAAACACCACCGGTTCTATCCAGACCTGAATATTCTCCCCGCGTTCGGCTATCCGCTTGATGGCCACCGAGTGCGCGGAAGCACTGTCACTGATGACCCGCGATACCTGTGCAGGCGTTGTCGTGGCGGATTTTCGCGCCGCAATAATATCCGGCGCGGCGCTCTTCATCCGGGAGTTCATCGCCACCAGCTGTTGCAACATCGTCTCCTGTTGCTCAATCCGTTCGCTCAAAGGCTGCCAGATGAGGACGTAATATCCGGCGCTAAACAGGAACACTGCCGCTGCCAGCAACATGCCTTTTTCACGCGGCGAACGCCCCGCCAGGTGTTGTGTCAGCCAGTGTTCGCCACGGCTTAACTGGCGTTCACGCCATTGCTGAAAATAGTGAATAAATTTATCGCGTAACATGTTATTTCCTCCGCAACGTTACGCCGCCGGAAACCGCATCACCCTCTTTCTGTAACGCGTCCTGTTTCACAACATAATCTGCCGCCAGTGCGCTACGCAGTTTGTCGAAACTGGCAAAGCTCGCTGCCCGCAGCTGGAGGTGAAGCGTCTGACGTTTTTGATCAAAGGTGAAACCACGCATCTCGATGTCGGAAAGTGACGCCGTTTTCAGGGTGCTGGCGATCGCTGACAATTCTGAGAGCAGCCGGGTATCGTCGGCCTGCGGGCGATATTTTTTCAGCGCCATCGTCACCTGAGAGCGTAAATTCACAATCCGCTTCTGCTCCGGGAACAACGTTAAGAACTGTTTCTCTGCCTGAGCACGACTTTGCGCCACCTGTTCGCTGACGCTCCATAACGTCACGCCCCGTTCCACTGCCAGCGCAACCAGAATCAGCAATATCGGCAGAATCATCACCCGCCAGCGCGCCCACTGTTTTCGGTAGCTGACACGAGGCTGCCATGGCCCTGTCAGCAAGTTCCCTTCCGGTTCGCCATAAGTGGTAATGGCGGGCAGGGCCGTAACGGTCAGGCGTTCGGCGTCTGCGCCAGACCATGCAGATAGCTCTTCCGGTGCAATACCGACCACGGTTAGCGAAAGCGGTAAATCCTGCTCATTGAGCTGGGCGCGGAACATGACCGGAGCCAGCGCCCGCCCGGCGCTCCATCCCCGGCATTCATCGATGCGGCAGATAACCCGTTGCGCATCGCCAACCATAAATCCACAAGGAATAGACATCCAGTCTGGCGCGACGGTAGCGCGGGTGATGCCGTTTTCCTGCAACCACTGCGTAATGTTGCGCATATGCTGTTGGTGAATCACTGCCACGGTTGCCAGTTGCTGGTCGATTTTCAACGGGGCGAAATGCAGTTCGTCGATATCCTGATTCAGCTCTTCTTCCAGTAAGGCGGGCAGAATAGTCGGTATCTGCTTGCGGGCAACATCAGGCAGTTCAACCTGCCAGACGCTGATCCATTCGCCGGGGATGTAGAGTCGAATCGCATCAGTTTGCAGCCATTGCTGGAGACGTTCGTCAGCAACGTCAGGCCAGGTGCCGTACTCCACATCGGCGGTACGGTGCTGCCAACGGATGGGGTCGGAGGCGCAAAGCGGGAAAAAAATCTCAAGCATGGAACTCACTCACTTTCTCCTGTCTGATGCCAGAGAACAGAAAAGTGTTGTGGGCCCATGCGGACAATTAACGAGTTCATCGTCAGTTCAATCTCATTCACGGTGATATCTGAACGCAGCCAGAAGTAATTGCTGTCCACGCTCAGGACGGTTTTTAGCTGTTTTTTAGTACGCTCATCGACGTCAGCAAGTAGCGGCTGTGCAAGAAACTGATCGACATCTTCCCAGCCCTTCGCCGGACGTTGTTGTAATAACGCCCGCGCCTGAACAGGGCTTAACCACGGGTCAAACAGCGCCTCAAGAATCACACTTTGCGTGACGTCTAATGTATTGATGTTGATTTGCTGGCGGGTCATCGGCAGCGCACAGACCAGCGGTTTCAGTTTTTGATAAAGCCCGGCGTCCATTCCCTGTACCACGCGCATCTCACTGATATCCGCCAGCGGTTGATTCGCGGCGTAGAACGGCACCGAACGGGCGAGATACTCGCTATCTTCACGGCCCAGACGCGTCTGCACGCTGCGGTCCTCGTCAATAAACTCCCACAGGCTTTCGGCTATCAGTTCGGCCCGATAAGCAGGCACATCGAGGCGCGAGATCAGGGCAATCAGTTGTTGCACCGCGAGCGGTCGCGACGCCGTTGTCGGCTGAGCAAGGGCATTCAGGTTAAAGCAGGCCTGTGCGTCACGCAGAGTGACGGCGATTTGCCCCTGCGGCAGTGGGAAAAAACGAGGGCCGGAAGCCCACGGCTGTGCCAGATGCACACGTTTTTCATTTTTCAGGCTCAGACTGAGCGCGCTCAACGCCAGGCTTTCTGCACTGGCGCTGTACCACAGCGCCTGCTGGTACTCCTGCTGGCTGCGCGTTCGCCCAAGTTGTTGCTGCATCCGCCCTGAAAGCGTGATAGTTACCAGCATCATAACCGCCAGCAATACCAGCACCACGACCAGTGCCATTCCGCGTTTTGGTGGTGAGGTGATCATGATAATTGCGGCCCGCGTAACAACCAGATTCGTTCAATCTCGCCCCATTGCGGCGAGTGCAGGGTCATACGCACCGCCACAGGGATCGCCTGTACTGACGACCAGCTCTCCTGCCAGCGCGTACCATCATAGAACTGCAAACGGAGCGAATCCGCCGGAATCAACTTTTGCGTTGTTGGCTTCACGCTGCCTGCTGCATCGGTCAGCGGCCAGGACAACCGTTCGAGATAACCATCATGAATGCGGTAACCGACGGTGAGCAGATTACTGCGCGGCAGACGCATCAACGGATTGACCACGCCGCCGCGCACAAAGCGCATCCCTTCACTCTCAGACGCCAGCACGCCAGCGCCCGCCAGTAACGCTGGTTCACGCTGGCCCTGTTCGCCTCTTACCGGACGCGGCATCATTTGGGTCAGATCGTGGTTTAAAAAACTCATCGTTTGCTGCATGAGATTTAGTTTTTGATCGTGTTCGGCGACGGCGCTATTCACGCGCGTGACGCCGTTTGTCACCTGCTGCGCCATCAGTGCCAGCGAGGCAAAAATGGCAATTGCCACCAGCATTTCCAGTAACGTGAAACCAGCGCGAGTCCCTCTCACTGTTGGCCTCCCACGGCGCTAAACCAGGCGCGTCGTGACTGAATCACCGACGAAAAGTCTTCGTGACGGCTGACTTCAATATCCACCGCCTGAAGTAGCGCGTTGCCTGTATTCAACGGTGTGGTTCGCCAGTACCAGCGGCTTCCTGCCATATCGCTCTCGCCCTGGTGCCTGACCGCCCGCTGCTCGCGGGTCATCAGGTAGAGCAGCGCGGTCTGGTTTTCAGCTACCCAGCCCGCTACCGTTTTCTCCTCAAGAACTTGCTGATTACTCAGCGCGCCGCTGGCGATCTGTAACACCGCCGTGGCAGCCAGCGCAAAAATCGCCAGCGCGAGCATCACTTCCAGCAAGGTAAACCCGCGCTTCATGGCATCCTCTCATCACATTGATTGAGGGATAACGCGCCATCGTGCGCCAGTTTTACCGCCCAACATGCGTTTTGCGCCGCCGAGTAGAAGCGCAGAGTAAACGGCGTACCGGGTTCAAAAGGCGAAAAACGGATCTGCGGCGTCTTCTTTTTCGCCTCTTTTTGCAGCTCCAGTTCAATATCGTGCAGCGTCAGGCGGCGACGTTGCAGCTCCAGCGTATATTCCTTCTGCCAGATATCACTTCCGGGTTGTAACAGCATCTGCACCTGTTTCGGCACCGTAACCTGTGCTGATAACCGGGTCGCAGAAACGGGCAACCACTGCCCGTGACGACGCTGCATAAACTGATAGCCAGGCGGGTCGATTAACACACCGAGTGTTTTCCCTTCGATCACTGCCCTGTCCTTAAACTGCGCAAAGCGAGTCAGAAAATCCTGCGCCGCTTTTTTCGCGGGCGATTCAGAATCGGTCGCAAAAGTCTGTACCACGCCCGCACTGGCAAGGCCGATAAGAAAAATCACCAGCATGATTTCCAGAAGAGTGAATCCGCGTTCAGGCACTGATTACTGAAACTCCTGCAAATTCCAGTTACCGATATCTGCGCCAGCGCCTTCCCCGTTTTCCTGACCATCCGCCCCCAGGGTATAAACATCAAACAGTCCTTTTTCACCCGGGCTGAGATACTGATAATCATTGCCCCACGGATCCTTTGGCAGTCGTTTGATGTATCCACCGGTACGGTAGTTGCGGGAATCCGCCATATTGGCTGGCTGCTGGATCAGCGCCTCAAGCCCCTGCTCGGTAGTCGGATAACGCCCGTTATCCAGTCGGTACATATCCAGCGCGTTTTCCAGCGCCACGATATCGCTGATGGCTTTTTGCCGATCCGCTTTCTCTTTGTTGCCCAACAGGTTAGGCACCACCAGACTTGCCAGGACGCCAAGAATAACAATCACTACCATCACTTCCAGCAGGGTAAAACCTGCCCGTGGTTTTTGTGTGCGGGATAACGAATTCATGTGATAACTCCGTAAATTACATTCCAACCATATTGTTCAGTTGCAGCATCGGCTCGAGGATGGCGATGACGATAAACAGCACCACGCCCGCCATCATCACCACCAGCGCAGGCTCAAACAGCCCCAACGCCAGCCCCACCTGGGTATCAAATTCCCGCTCCTGGTTAACTGTGGCCTGTTCAAGCATGGTTTCCAGCTCGCCGCTCTGTTCGCCGGAGGCGATCATGTACAGCATCATCGGCGGGAACAGGCGCAACTCCGCCAGCGCAGCGCGCAGACTGCTTCCTTCGCGGACGCGATCTGCCGCCAGCAGCAGTTGTTGCTCGACATAGCGATTTGCCGACACAGCGGCAGCGGTCTGAATGCCTTCCAGTAGCGGAACACTGCTAGCGGTGAGGATGCTTAATGTGCGGGAAAACCGCGCCGTATTCAGCCCGCGCGCAACACGCCCCGTCACGGGCAGGCGCAGCACGGTTTTGTCCCAGCGCAGGCGCATAGCAGGATTTTTGAGTAGCCGTTGCCCCAACACCAGAAGCCCCAGCAGACCAGCCAGCCAGTAAACACCGCTGGCCTGTAACGCGTCACTCATGGCGATAAGCGCGCGGGTGGAGGCGGGCAGCGCGTGTCCGAGATGATCAAACTGTTCGATAATTTTCGGCACCACCGCCGTCAGCAAAATAGTGACCACGCCCGTTGCCACCACCAGCAGTACCAACGGATAGAGCATAGCCTGCAGCAGGCGTGATTTCAGGCGCTGGCGTTGTTCGGTGTAATCTGCCAGGAGATTGAGCACCACATCGAGATGCCCGGATTTTTCTCCGGCAGCTACCATCGAACAAAACAGAGAATCAAAGACGCGAGGATGTTCGCGCAGGCTGTCCGACAGGGTATAACCTTCCTGAATCCGGCTGCGCAGCGCCATTCCGAGGCTTTTTACATGCAGTTTTTCACTTTGCTCACTGACCGCCTGTAAGCAGGTTTCCAGCGGCATTGCTGCCTGCACCAGCGTTGCCAGTTGGCGCGTGAACAGCGCCAGATCTGCCGCCGCCACGCGTCGATGTGCATGTCGCCGACGCTGCAACATTCCCCCTGTCGAAGCATTCATCCGTGCTTCAATGTGCACGGGGAAAAGCTCTTTAGCGCGCAACAACTGACGGGCATGACGCGCGGAATCCGCCTCAATCATGCCTTTGGTTTTGCGACCATTACGCTCCAGCGCCTGATAGTAAAACAGTGCCATTACGCCTCCATCGTGACCCGCAGCACTTCATCGAGTGAGGTTTCTCCGGCGAGCACTTTCTCAATGCCGTTGCTGCGGATGCCCGCAGAGTGTTGCCGGACATAACGTTCCAACTCCAGTTCCCCGGCCTGACGGTGGATCAAATCACGCAATGTGGCGTCCACCACGATCAGCTCATGGATGGCGGTACGTCCGCGAAAACCTTTGTGATTACAGGCGGGGCAGCCCTGCGGATGGTACAGAGTGACGGTACGGGCGTCGGTAATCCCCAGCAGGCGTTTTTCTTCGTCAGTGGCAGGCAGGGCCTGGCGGCAGTCGGTGCACAACGTGCGAACCAGTCGCTGCGCCATCACGCCCGTCAAACTGGAAGAGAGCAGGAAAGGCTCAACGCCCATATCCTGCAAACGCGTGATCGCCCCCACCGCCGTGTTGGTATGCAGCGTGGAAAGTACCAGGTGTCCGGTCAATGACGCCTGAACGGCGATTTCTGCGGTTTCGGTATCGCGGATTTCACCGACCATCACCACATCCGGGTCCTGACGCAAAATCGCGCGCAGCCCACGAGCGAAGGTCATGCCGACGCGGGTGTTGACCTGCGTCTGACCGATCCCTTCAATCATGTATTCGATGGGGTCTTCAACTGTCAGAATGTTGCGCGAATGGTTGTTCAGCTCCTGCAATCCGGCATACAGCGTGGTGCTTTTGCCAGAACCCGTCGGCCCCGTCACCAGAAAGATGCCGTGCGGTTTGTGTAACAGCTGGCGCAACTGCACTGTCAGTTGCTGACTTAAACCCAGACGCTCCAGCGTCAGGCGGGCCTGGTTTTTGTCCAGCAGTCGCAGCACCACGCGCTCGCCCCAGGCAGAGGGCATAGTGGAGACACGCACGTCAATCGCCCGACCGCCCAGCAGCAGCGCAATGCGTCCATCCTGCGGTACGCGCTTTTCGGCGATATCCAGCCGCGCCATCACCTTGATACGCGATACCAGCAGCGAGGCCAGTTTGCGCCCCGGGCGCAGCATTTCATGTAATGTGCCGTCAACACGAAAACGGATCACCAGACTCTTTTCAAATGTCTCGATGTGAATATCCGAAGCGCCTTCTTTAATCGCCTCTGCCAGCATGGCGTTGATCAGTTTGATGATCGGCGCATCGTCGTCACTTTCCAGCAGATCTTCCGTTTCTGGCAGTTCTTCAGCGAGGGTAAAGAAGTCTTCGGCGGAACCGAGATCTTCCATCAGCTGGCGGGCCTCGGAAGAGTCCCGCTGCCAGACCGCATTCAGCCGCTGTTCAAATTCGGCCTCGTCGATTTGCCGCAGCGTAAAGGGCGCGTTCAGCCCCCGTTGCAGCTCCTGCAACACAGAGAGCGACAACGGATGAACATGGAGGATCTCCAGCGACGCTTCGCACCATGCCACTAGGCTAAACCGACGGCTGAAACTGTAGGGCAGACGCACGGTGTTAGCGGTGGTTTCCTGTGCTTCAGGCACCATTAACGCGTTCTCCCGGCATTGAGGAACGCGCGTACTTCCGGCGGCAATGCCTGGTTTTGCGCTGGCAGTACCGGCTGCGCAGTGTGCGGCATCAGGCTTAAGCCTTGCTCATCACGATAGATCTGTTCGGCACGCATATAGTTATATTTGCGCTGCGATACACCGTCTGCCGCCATACCGTCACGCAGAATGGTCGGGCGGATAAACACCATCAGGTTACGTTTTTCTTTTTTATCCGCCGTCGATTTAAACAGGTTACCAATCAATGGGATATCGCCCAGCAGCGGCACTTTCGCCACGCTTTCTCCCGCCTGGTCATCCATCAGACCGCCAAGCACGATCAGCTCACCATCGTTAGCCAGCACGGTGGTTTTCAGTTTGCGCTCGCCAAACACGACGTCGAGGCTGGTCTGTCCTTCCACCTTCGAGACTTCCTGCTCAATCACCATCTGTACCGCGTTTCCTTCGTTAATCTGCGGCGTAACTTTCAGCATGATGCCGACTTTTTTCCTCTCTACCGTGTTGAAAGGATTGCTGTTATTGGAACCAACGGTAGATCCGGTTAATACCGGAACATCCTGGCCCACCATGAAGAAGGCTTCCTGGTTGTCCAGTGTGGTGATACTCGGAGTGGAGAGGACGTTCGAGCTGGAGTCGTTTTTGACCGCCTGTACCAGCGCCATCCAGTCGCCTTTCACCACGCCAACCGCCGTACCGCTAAAGCCAGAAAGAAGCTGGGCGAGCGTGGAGAGATCGCCGTTGGTATCCGGGTTAATGGTGGTGGCACCGTTTTCGCTGATCACCGTGGAGCCTTTCTGCGGTTTCGCCTGAGAAATCGCCGCCCCCAGCGTACCGATAGGGATCTGCGTACCGTTAGCAAACTGCATTAATCCGGCATCTTTCGACGCCCACTGCACGCCGAAGTTGATATTGCTGCCTTCGGCAACTTCCACGATCAACGCCTCGACATGCACCTGAGCACGGCGAATATCCAGTTGTTCAATCACGCTTTGCAGCGACTGCATGATGTCCTGCGGCGCAGTAACAATCAGGGCATTACTGTGTTTGCTGGCGGCGATGGAGACAACCTCACGCCCGCTACCGACCGTGCCTTCCGCCTCTTCTTTAGCCGCCGTGAGCGTGCCGCTGACCTGCTTCAGCACATCGACCAAATCTTCGGCTTTGCTGTATTTGAGATAGAACACCTGGCTGTTGCCGCTGCGCTCCATTTCTGAGTCCAGGCGACGGATCAGGCGGCGCATTTTGTCTCGCGTGGCGGGGTCACCACTGACAATCACGCTGTTGGTGCGTTCATCAGCGACAATCTGTGATTTCAGCGTTGCAGGCTGGTTCTCGCCGCTATTTTTAGTCAGGCTTTCCAGCACACGGGCGATTTCCGAAGCCGAGGCGTTATCCAGCGGGATCACCTCTTCGGTGCGGTTTCCTGCGTGATCCACGCGCTGGATCACTTCCGTCAGGCGCTCCACGACTGAAGCGCGTCCGGTAAGCATAATCACGTTGGAGGGATCGTAATTGACGACGTTGCCGGACCCCGCACTGTCAATCATCTGGCGCAGAATCGGCGCCAGCTCGCGTACCGACACATTACGTACCGGCACTACTTTGGTGACCATTTCATCGCCCGCGTAGTTGTCGTTGCCTTCACCGACCAGCGGCAGCGGCTCAACTTTTGCGGCGCTGGATTTCACCACCTTCAGCACGTCGTTTTCCATCGGCACAACGGCATACCCCTGCGCTTCCAGCAGGTTAAGGAATAGCTGGTAATACTGGCGTTCATTGAGCGGGGTCATGGTGCGAATACTCACTTTCCCCTGTACGCCCGGCCCCATAATGATGGTCTTATTAAGGTTAGCGCCGACGGTTTCGATGAACGATTTCAGGTCGGTATCTTTAAAATTAGCGGTGAAAGTGGCTTCTTCCGCCCAGACCGGTGAACTACATAATGCCGCTGCCAACACCAGCGGCAGTAAACGCTTTTTTGTTTTGAGGCCAGTTGTCTTCTTACGCCAGACCGACAACGTAATATCACGCCAAAACACGATGAATGATTCTCCTGGATTAAATGCGGTTAGCGCAGCGCGATGGAAATGTCGTAGCGCGCACCCTTGCGTAAAACCGTAAGTTGAATGGAATCCATTGAAGGTAACTGCCGCATCAGAGCAATCATTGCTCGTGGATCAGTGAAATCCTGCTGATTTAGCGCAATGGCGATATCGCCTTCCTTGAAACCGCTGGCATCGAACAGAGAACGATCTGCCCCCGGCTTCACTGCATAACCGACAATCCCCTCCTTACGCACAGGCGTAAGCTGGATATAGTTAAAAATTTTCTGCGGATCTTTCGCCAGCGCCTGACGCACGGCAGCCGGGATCTCAACGGGCGCACTGACAGCAGGCTCAGCAACAGCTTGCTTTGCTTCGTCACTGGCGGCTTTTTTGTTGGTCACGGCTACGGTGGAACGCTCCTCTTCAGCCAGACTCAGGCGCTCTATTTTTCCCTGATAGCGCAGCATCACATGGTCGCGGTTGATTTCCTCAATCACCGCGTTGTGAGAGCCAAGCCGTTCCCCCTGTAAATAGACCTGCTGTTTGCCGCCTTCTTCAATAACCGCGCCGGGTCTGGCACCAAAGGCGATCCCGCGCAGCACCACGTTAAGACGCGTTTCTGCCACAGGCGCAGGTTCGGGTTGTTTTACCGGCGCGGCGACGGGCTGATATTTGCCAAACCAGTTTTGCTGGCTGATTAATTGCACATCTTTTTTATCGAATAGTTTTGCACCCGCACGGGTCGATTTATTCGCCGATGGAGAAACCGCCGTATATTCCGCAGAAAAGGAGATATAGCGCCAGAGTGAATGCGCCATTTTTGCAGAAATAATAAGCAGCATCAGCCAGAACATCCCGCGTGCAATTTTGCGCAGATGCTCTTTGTCTGTATGAAAAGATTGTCTCTGGCTAAGAGTGTGACGAATTTTTGTCAGCCATTGAATGAGATAAATTCGTGCGTCACGAAAAACAACCCGCGCCAATTTATATACCCGACGTTATGCTTTGACTATTCCACAGGTGGTACGATCCAGTTTCCGCTGATACTGGTTACCTGTACGTGTATCATTAATCGTTATGCTGTAATTAATTCCCTCAGTGATCATTAATTTCACCGTCGGGTCAGCGCACATTTGTCGTTGATAGCTGGTTAAAAAGGCGTCAGGCGTCTGCGTGGTTTGTGTACCCGCTTCGCTGATAATGGTCATTTTTACCGTCGTGCCACTACTTTGCGCCAGCACTAAGGTATATCCCGCAGATTTAATTGGCAGGTTTTGACTGATATTTTGCGCCTGTTTTTTCGCCAGTAAACTGGCGTTTTCATTATGGCTGGCGCAGCCACTTAATAATCCTGTAACGCTCAACAATAGCGATATTAATACCCTCCCTGGCATCTTTTTTATCGACATGGTTAATAATCTCTAAGGTTATTAATAAGAGTAAAAATGTCACTTCGATAATGACGTTGTTATCATTAAAGCAATGCCTGTAGATAAAGTGTTGCTATACCGCCCAGACTTAAACACGGTCCAAAAGGCAGCGTCGTTGATCCTTTCTTTGTAATAACGGCATATATCAGGCCGCAGCATGATGCGATTAAAGCAACATTGGGCAGCGACAACGCCCCCACCCAGCCACCTAAAGCGGCGAAGAGTAATACATCGCCCATGCCTAATGCTTCTTTACGCAGAACTATTCCGGCTATCCAGCGCAGGGAGTAAAAAGAGATAAACCCCACCAGTACGCCGGTGACTGCGTCTTGTAGCGTTAACGGACTCTGCTGCGCCCATGCCGCAATCAGTCCTGTCCACAATACGCCCTGAGTAAAAACATCGGGGAGCCATTGGTTATCGAGGTCGATGACACTCGCGGCAATCAGCCAGGCGGATAATATCATCACCGCCAGCCCCCATCCACTTTCCGGCCACACCTGACTCGCAAGCAAAAAAGCGAGTGCCGTCAATAACTCGACCAGCGGATAACGCTTGCTGATTTTCGCCTGACAGTCGCGGCAGCGCCCTTTGAGCATCAGCCAGGAGAGCAGCGGAATGTTGTCACGTATCCGGATGGTCTGCTGGCAATGCGGACAGTGCGAACGCGGCAGCGCAAGGCTTATTTTTGACTGCGCACTCGGCATTTCACCGTGAAACTCCGCCATTTGTTGGCGCAGCATGATAGGGTAACGCCAAATCACCACATTCAAAAAACTGCCGATGATTAATCCTCCGACGGTTGCCAGGACGGGCATCGCCGCGGGGTATTGCTGAAACACATCAAAAAGCATGGTTAAAGGTTATTTGTTGTAACTTGCCGGATGCGGCGTGAACGCCTTATCCAGCCTACGGGTGACTGCAAACGCAAATAATCGCGGCTTTCCCTCCAGGCCCGGTGCGCCTTATTTCATGCCGGATGCGGCGTGAACGCCTTATCCGGCCTACAGGTATCTGCCAACGCAAATAATCGCGGCTTTCCCCGTCTGTAGGCCCGATAAGCTGGCGCATCGGGCATATGTGTTAACCCGATGCGCCTTATTTCATGCCGGATGCGGCGCGAGCGCCTTATCCGGCCTACGGGTGTCTGCTAACGCAAATAATCGCGGCTTTCCCTCTCTGTAGGCCCGATAAGCTTGCGCATCGGACAAATGTGTTAACCCAATGCGCCTTATTTCATGCCGGATGCGGCGCGAGCGCCTTATCCGGCATACAGGCTTACTCGGCAGACATCTTATGCTCGGTAACCTTGTTAATGGTTTCCGGCCCTTGCTGCGGTTTCGGCAGATCAAGCGACGCCAGCGTCTTGTAAGCCGACTGGCTCACACCGCCCTCGAAGTTCATCTCGCTCGCTCCCGGCAACTGGTAAGCATTCGCACCCGGATTCCATTTCTTAAAGAACTCCGAAAGATCCGTCTGAGCGACCCAGGAGGCACACAGCATCAGCGTGTCGGCAGCGTTACCATTGGATTCAGCACAGTAATTCTTGCCACCAAAGGTCTTGTCACCAACATCATCGCCGCGTGCTTTACGATGCATCAACTGGAACAGGTTCCAGCCTTTCATCCCTTCACGATCGCTGTAGAACTCTGGCAGAGGAGTACCCTCTGGATACCATTTCTTGATATCAAAGTTTTTCTCTGCCCATTCCTTCAACTGTGCGTACATCAGCAGACGGTCACCCGCACCGCCGCGCGCCCATGACTGACCGTTGCTCTCGTCCAGATATTCCGGCGCGACGGTAATATCGTCAGCGACACGGTTCATCTTGCCGAGATAGCGATCCTGCATGTACAGCGCCAACACGTTGTTCGCCACTTCAGTTGCGCCAGGAACAGTCAGCGGCGTTTCTGCAGCGTTGTGCCCTACTTCGTGCCAGATCAGCCAGTCGTTCAGCGGCGTCGTCGGCAGCGTGGTGCTGTTCGTCGAGAAGCTGCTGTTCATTACCGGATAACCAGAGTGCGCATCACCGATGGAGATCTGCACATCGTTGGTGAAACGATGTTTATGACCCGTCAATGCTTCATAGGTAAACATCCGGTGGTTGCCGCTCGTTTCATTGCGACCGTAGAAGTCATTCATCGAGCTGGCAAAGGTATCCAGATCTTTAGCGAATTGTTTCAGGCCGCCCGTGTAATTGCTGGCATTCAGGTTCTTCTTCGGCGTGGTATAGACGAACGACGCAGACTCCAGTTCGCCCAGCGGCGCAGGGGAGTTCAGATCGTTTTTCCATTCGCCGTCTTTATAGAACGGCGCTTTTACCACACCGGTAAAGGTGAAGTTGGCTGACTCATTCTTTGAGCTGTTGCCCTTGATATAAATCAGACCACCGTAAGGCACCTTGAAGGTCACCGTGCCTTGAGCATCCAGATCATAGGTTTTCGTCACTTTTGGCGGACGGTTCAGAGCAACTTCATGCTTCTCACGTCCGGTCAGGTCGTCGGCCAGCGCCACGGTGACAGTCACAGGAACGTTCGCATTGGACTTAATGCTGACTTCCTGCTGAGCCGGAGCCCACAGGCCTGTAGACTGCATGTTACCCGCAAACCATTTGGTCGGACTCGAGTACAGGCTGATGCTTTCAGTAACCTCCTGCCCCGCTGCCGATACCGCTCCCGGATACTTCTCGACATCAACTTTGATGTTCAGATCCCACCAGGAACGACCCAGCATCAGGCGTGTCAGCGGTTTTTCCATATAGTTGAGCGGATAGCTCGGGTTCATCATGCCCGCTTTGCTGCCTTCACCGTAGATCATCTTGTTATCGATCAGCGATTGTTTCAGCTCTGCGGAGCACAGCGTACCTTTGGTGTAAGCATCGTTGGCGTAGCAGTTCAGGAACTCGGTGAACGTTTTAAAGCCCAGCTCGTCATCCTTGCTGCTGTCATAGCTGTATTCAATTTCATTCCACAGCCAGACCGACATGTTCTGGTACAGACGTTCCAGATCGACGCTGCTCAGACGCTCACCTTTGCGACCATTGGTCCGGAAGTAGAGCTCATGCTGATACAGACGCTGAATGTTGGTGCCTAAATCCGCCGCCTGCACCATCGCTTTCGCAGTGTCGGCGCTGAGATTCAGTTGCGTATAGCGCGGAACATACATGCCACCAGTAACCGGAACGTTTGTGCCAGGACGGTATTCCAGACAGTTGACCTCGTAGTGGTAGTCAGGATCCTTACACACCTCTAATCCAGGAAATGCCTTAATGATTTTTGCCTTGGCCGCCTCCAGAGATTCGTTTGTTTCATGCTCCGCCTCATCGATAAAGGCATAGCGTTTGACCTGTTTGCCATCGACATCTTCCAGCCAGCTGGCCACTTCCAGTTTCGGCTTGTCATCAGGCTTGTTGTCTTGCTGGTATTTCCAGATAACTTCTTTCGTTGTTTCATCAATGGTATACGGCGGTTTTCCATCGACAAACGGATAACGTTCATATACCCAGATACCTTTTTCGCGCTGCTGACGAACGCGATCCGGATAACCCTGCGGATCGTTATTCACCACCGACTTGTTCAGTGCCATTGACAGACCCGCGGCATCCAGTAGACGCACAAAGCCAGACGCGCTCTCTTCCTTAAGATTGCTCATCACGTTTTCCATGATCAGCACCGAACCGCCTTTGTTCAGATAGGCGATCAGATCGGTCACATCCTGCTGGGTCAGCTTCGGTTTGCTGGTATCTGCACGCAGAGGCACTGCATAGGGATCGCCCCCCACCTGAGTCACATACTCAAAGCCGTTAAGGATCAGCAGCGGCATTTTCTGCGGATCGAGATCGCCATAGCTACTTAAATGCTCAACGGAGATACCCGCGAAATCCGGATGGAAGCCGAACTCAGCACTGTTTCCTGTAACCTGACCATGACGTTTGAAATAGACGGTATCCAGGTTGGTGCCTACGGTCATGCTGGCTTTCGCGTCCGGCGTCCATTTATCGTCGGACAGATAGCGCAACACGTTCTGCATAAAGTGCTTCATGTCATTTGAATCACTGTTACGCATACACTGACCGCTTTTATCAACACCGCCTTCCCAGCTATAACCATTCGGACAACGCAGAATGCTGTTGTAGTGCGGGTTACCGATAACCATCAGCTTACCTTTGCCGACTTGCCCCAGCGAGATAAATGGCAGGTTGAAGGTCGCGGTATCGCGCGTAACGTTTTCAGGTACCACAAGAGAAGGCGCTTCAGTAATGTACGCCAGCTCGTTTTTATCCCAGGCGCGTTTTTCGCCGAAGGCCAGCCAGTAGTTTTTATCATTACGCGCCATCAGAATCGGGAAGGCCGCGTTGGAGATATTCACCACTGCCTGACCGCGCGCATTACCGGTGCTGCCATAGAAGTTGGTAGAGTCATGGAAGACGTGGAATTTCGTCACAGATTTGTAATCTTTATCCACACCCCACAGCTTGTTGATTACGCCCTGAATCTGACCTTCGTTAACATTGCGTGCTGTCAACGAGAACCAACGCTGAGAGTTGCAGCCCCCAAGGGAGTCACAAATCGCCGTATCAATCTCTTTAGCCTGCCCGGATTCAAACTGCTCAAGAAATTCGTTTGTCCGCTCAAAGGTTTGATCGCCTTCGCTCAACGCCTCGCCATTGGATAACGAGAGATTAATAATCTCGTTGATCACGTTGGGATACTCGGCAAAGACCTTACGCACTACGTCCGGCACTTCACGCTCATCATTTTTTCCGGCCTGGGAGTAACGATGAATAAGCTGATCAATATTCGCGCCGCGAACTTCGTCGCCCAGCTCAGTCAACGCAATGGTCGACTTATTGCCGCGTACTGAGCCCAGTTCAAAGGTGTCGATACCAAAGGAGATGGTTTCGCCCCAGCTGAAGTTGAATTTGCCGTTTTCGCCAGTTACGCCACGGCCTGAGCTGGTGTAGTAATTTACGCCAACCACACCATTGCCCATGCTATCTACCAGTCGGCCTTCGGAGAGAATGATTTCCGTAGGTTGATACTGATAAAACTGTTCCGCGTTAGCCGACACGAAGGAAGCGTTCAGATCCGGTTTTGTTCCCGGTGTGGTGACTGGCACGACCGGTGAAGTATGAGTGGATGGCGCTTTATCAGTCGCAGCATTGTTTTCCACCTCTTCATTGACCAGCTTTTTGAACTCTTCCGGTGCCAGATCGATTTGCTTATACAGCGAGTCGAAGCGTTTACTCTCGATCACCGAGGAGAACGTCAGACAAACCTGTTCTGTATTAGCCGGACAACTGTTCATGGAGGTTACCAGCGAGAGGGCATTGCTTTTCTTGTCATCAGACCCCGCCAGTTCTTGCGCATCCTCAAGGCTAAACGACACTTTTTCAACCGCACGCAGGCTACGCGCAGCTTCTGACTGAGTGTTGAAGGTGGCAATTGTCGTGTTACCTGCCACGCAAGTAACGTTCTCGCCAGGTGTAAAAGTAAAGCCGTCGCTGGATTCACCATTACAGGTAGCACCGATTACCCGCTGGCTTCCGCCCAGGGTCAGATAACCGGTTTTCGTAGGAACAGGTTCTGGCTCCGGTTCTGGTGTTGGCTCTGGATCAGGTGTCGGATCCGGCGTAGGTTCCGGGTCCGGCATCGGCTCCGGGGTTGGCGTTGGATCGGGTTTCACTTCCGGCAAAGACCCAGTTCCAGAATCTACAGGCGGAGTATCGGAGGAAGAACCTGAACCGCCGCCGTCACAACCGGTTAATAAGGTTGCGCTTAAAATAGCCGCTAAAAGCGATTTTTTATATTTAAATTTCTTATTCATTAATAACGCAAGTGACAAAATATAGTTAAAAAATTCGTAACTGGGGAAATAGTTTTATGTTTTAGCTTCTCTAATAACTTCCTCCATTCTTAAAAAAACTGCATTATTGATAACGAAACAGGTGAAATTTATAAGAATATCCCCTATTCGATGTCAGACGGGGTATTTATAAAATGATTCAACAAACAAAAAAGTAACAATTATTCACAATGTAACTATCCCAAGTTGTTGATAGTTTTAACGATTGCGATTGCAAAAGCAACAGATAGCACGGTGTTTGCTCATCAAGCGAACACAATTAATACAGACTTGTTTTGCGTGACAAAAAAATAGATATTCTCAACCCCTTAATTATTTAGCGAGTTATCTGAACATAAAATATTATTTATACATGGATAATAAACCACGAAATGATTTTGCAATTATTTAGCCAGGATAATGAAACGAGAATAGAAAGAAGCCGGATGATATTGACGATCATCCGGCATTATTGACTTACGAAACTAACATCCCGGTAAACACATACGCCTGCAACAGCGTGATAATGCCGATAACGCTGGCAAAAATCAGACTGTGCTTCACGGTGTAGCGGAACAGTTCAGATTCTCGGCCCACCATGCCCGTCGCGGCGCAGGCCACGGCGATAGATTGTGGGGAGATCATCTTGCCAGTTACGCCGCCGCTGGTATTTGCTGCCACCAGCAGAGTGTCAGAGACGTTGATTTGCTGCGCCGTGGTTGATTGCAGTGAACCAAACAGGGCGTTAGAGGAAGTGTCCGAGCCGGTAAGGAATACCCCCAGCCAGCCGAGGAATGGCGAAAAGAACGGGAACATCACACCAGTACCCGCCAGTACCAGCGCCAGCGTGGTAGACATACCGGAATAGTTGGTCACGAAGGCAAATGCCAGCACCATGCCAATCGACAGTATCGGCCACTTCAGGCTAATTAGCGTTTCGGCAAAGACACTAATACCTTTCTTGATCCCCACGCCGAGGATGAAGATAGAGATAATCGCTGCAATGAAAATAGCGGTGCCGCCAGCAGAGAGCGGGTCGAATTTAAACACCGCGTCCATTGGCGTCGGCTGGGCGACAATGGGGGCCGCTTTCAAGACTTGTTGATGCAAATGAGGGATCTGGAAATTAATCACCAGCGAATAAAACGCGCCGCCCGGAGCAAATAACGCTTTAAACGGTTTCATGGTCCAGATGGTGACCAGTACCGTTAAGATTAAAAACGGTGACCACGCACGAATGATTTGCCCCAGACTATATTCTGAAGGCACGGGACCGCCAGAAGACGGTTTATTTACCACCATCGCACCAGCGGATTGCCCCATGCTGATTGCCGTTTCGGTATTTTTCGGTCGCCAGACTTTAAGGAATAAAGAGAGTGAGACGATACTCACTAGCGCCGAAGTAATATCCGGCAGTTCCGGACCAATATAGTTAGAGGTAAAGAACTGAGTGACAGCGAAGCTTCCCCCTGCAACCAGCGCCGCTGGCCACGTCTCTTTCACCCCTTTCCAGCCGTCCATCATTGCTACCAGCCAGAACGGTACAAGAACCGACAGGAACGGTAACTGACGTCCCGCCATTGCGCCAATGTCGAACGGATCGATTCCCGTTACCTGACCGGCGACCAGAATTGGCACACCCAACGCACCAAACGCCACCGGCGCAGTGTTGGCAATCAGACACAGCCCCGCCGCGTATAGCGGTTTGAAGCCCAAGCCCACCAGCAGCGCACCGGTAATCGCCACCGGAGCACCAAAGCCAGCCGCCCCTTCCAGCAACGCGCCAAAGGAGAAACCAATCAGTAACACCTGCAAACGCTGATCGTCGGTGATGGAGATAACCGAGCTGCGGATAATATCGAACTGGCCGCTGGCAACGGTTAATTTATACAGGAATACCGCCGCGACAATAATCCAGGCAATAGGCCATAATCCATAAATAAAGCCATAGCCCGCAGCAGCAAATGCCATATCAATCGGCATTTTAAAGGCGAATATCGCAATCAGGATAGATAATATAAGGGTTATTGCTCCGGCGACATGTCCTTTCAGACGTAATACCGCAAGTGCAACGAAGAAGAATATTATTGGGATCAGGGCAACCAGAGCGGATAGCCCCAGTCCTCCCATCGGCATATACATTTGAGTCCAGGTAACCATATTGTTCAGTCTCTTATTATCTTTATATGCTTGATATGATTAAGGTTGTAATAAGCAAAAGAGGACTGAACTGTAAAATATAGGCGTTATACTTTACAGCAACAGTACGCTGCTAACGCAATTGCTACCTCTGGCATAACAAGTATATCGGGTAAGGGGTTCTGTTCCGCACACGCAGGTGCAGAGTATCGTTAAGATGTCCATATTGTTGTTTTAATCCCGCTAGTGATGCGCTACGGGTATTTAATATTGTTAACCCCTGATAATCGCTCCGGTTATTTCCGGGATAAATGTACTACCGCAGTTACTATAATAGCCCCGACAATAAATCTTGCCGGGGCTTTTTTTGACGCTATTAATGATTTTCTTTTTCGCGTAAACGCCAGGCGTGTAATAACGGTTCGGTATAACCGTTTGGCTGTTTCACGCCGAGGAAGATCAAATCGCTGGCAGCTTTAAAAGCACACGAGTTAGCGAAATTCCCCGCCATCGGACGATAAGCCGGATCGCCAGCGTTTTGCTGATCAACCACCTTCGCCATGTTCTCTAGCGACGCCTGCACCTGCTCTTTGGTCAGGATGCCGTGGCGTAACCAGTTGGCAATATGCTGGCTGGAGATGCGCAGCGTTGCACGGTCTTCCATCAGCGCCACATTGTGAATATCCGGCACTTTTGAACAGCCAATCCCCTGCTCCACCCAGCGCACCACGTAGCCCAGAATCCCCTGCACGTTGTTATCCAGCTCTTGTTGGATCTCTTGCGCCGACCAGTTAGCATTTTCAGCAACCGGAATAGTCAGCAGATCGTCCAGCAGCGGTTCAAATTCAGCATTGAACTCGGTCTGGGCAATGTTGGCTTGCACGCTCTGCACGTTGGTTTGGTGGTAGTGCAGCGCATGGAGCGTAGCGGCAGTTGGCGACGGAACCCAGGCCGTGTTTGCCCCGGCACGTAACTGGTCGCCCTTCTGGCTGTACATGTCTGCCATCAGGTCCGGCATTGCCCACATGCCTTTGCCGATTTGCGCTTTACCGCGCAGCCCGCAGAACAGACCGGAAAGCACGTTATTGCGCTCGTAGGCTTTGATCCACGGCGTCGATTTCATCTGGTTTTTACGCAGCATCGGGCCAGCTTCCATCACCGAATGCATCTCATCGCCAGTACGGTCGAGGAAACCGGTATTGATGAACGCCACGCGGTTGCGCGCCTGAGCGATACAGCTACGCAAGTTCAGCGAGGTCCGGCGTTCTTCATCCATAATGCCCATTTTCAGGGTATTCGGTGCCATACCGAGCATTGCCTCAACGCGGGTAAACAGTTTGTTGGCGAACGCCACTTCCTGCGGACCGTGCATTTTCGGCTTCACAATATAGACGCTGCCAGTGCGCGAGTTTTTCTGCACTTTTAAATCATAGAGGGCAATCGCGCCAGTCATGACGCCATCAAGAATACCTTCCGGAATTTCATTGCCTTCGCTGTCCCAAATTACGGGAATGGTCATCAAATGACCTACGTTACGGATAAACAGCAGCGAGCGCCCGTGCAGAGAAATTTCAGAGCCATCGGCGGCGGTGTACTGACGATCGTCATTCAGTTTACGCACGATTTGCCGACCGTTTTTCTCCATTTTCTCTTGCAGAGTCCCCTGCATCAGGCCCAGCAAGTTGCGGTACAGCAGGATTTTATCTTCCGCATCAACCGCCGCGACCGAATCTTCACAGTCGAGAATGGTACTGATGGCCGCTTCGACGATAACATCGTTGATGTGCGCCGGATCGTCTTTGCCAATCCGCCCGTTGGCATCGATTTGCAGCTCAATATGCAGGCCGTTATTTTTCAGCAAAATGCAGGTCGGCGCAGCGGCATTGCCACGGTAACCGACAAACTGTGCCGGAGTACGTAACGTGGTTTCTTTACCATTTTTCAACTGGATGCGTAATTGTTTGTCGACCACCTTAAACGCCACCACATCCTGATAGCTGCCGTTTTCCAGCGGTAGAGATTCATCAAGGAAACGCCGAACCCAGGCGATAACCTGCTCACCGCGCTGCGGATCGTAGCCGCTGACCATCGCCCCTTCCTGTGGGATGATGTCGCTGCCGTATAACGCATCGTACAGTGAGCCCCAGCGAGCGTTTGCCGCGTTCAGCGCGTAGCGGGCGTTCATCGCCGGAACCACCAGTTGTGGCCCCGCCTGACTGGTGATTTCACTGTCGATGCCCGTGGTTTCCACCGTAACGTGGTCAGGCTGCGGCACGAGATAGCCCAGTTCCCGCAGGAAAGATTTATAGGCCGCTTTGTCTTTTACCGGACCCGGATTGCTGCGATGCCATTCGTCCAGCGTCGCCTGAATGCGATCGCGTTCTGCCAGTAGCTGACGATTTTCTGGCGCCAGATCGTGAACGATCTCATCAAAATTGCGCCAGAACGCCGCAGCGTCCAGCCCTGTTCCCGGTAAAACTTCTTCATCCACAAAACGTTTAAAATTGGCGTCAATGCGTAAACGGCCCTGGGTTATGGTTTGACTCATTGTTTATCTCCTCGTTTTCGCTTATTTCGCCAACACCGCTGCTGCCGCTTTCGCGACCTGCGCATCCTGTGCTCCGGTTAAACCAGAAACGCCCACGGCACCAATAATTTGCCCATCAACAACAACCGGTACGCCGCCTTCCAGCGACGTCAGTAACGGCGCAGTCACGAACGCGGTACGTCCGTTGTTCACCATCTCTTCATAGCCCTTAGTTTCACGACGCCCCAGCGCGGCGGTACGCGCTTTCTCCTGGGAGATGTAAGCCGCAATCGGCGCGCAATCGTCCATGCGACTTAACGCCAGCAGATGACCGCCGTCATCGGCAACAGCAATGGAAACAGACCAGTTATTTTTCTGCGCCTCTTCCTGACCTGCGGCAATAATTGCACTCGCCATTTGCTGGCTAAGAATGACTTTAGTTTTCATTTTGTTATTCCTTTTCAAGGGCTTGTTCTACAATTTCAATCCAGTGACGCACAGAGGTTCGACCGGCGCTCGCCAGATGCGTCTGGCAACCAATGTTGGCGGTGACGATCATTTCCGGTTTGCCGCTTTCCAGCGCATTCATTTTGTTATCCCGCAGCTGGCGCGCCAGATCGGGATGCGTTAATGCATACGTTCCCGCCGACCCGCAGCACAGATGGCTGTCGGGAACGTCGGTTAAGGTAAATCCCAGGCGAAGTAACACTTTTTCCACTTCGCCATTGAGCTTTTGCGCATGTTGCAGGGTACACGGGCAGTGGAAGGCCAGTTTTTTATCGCCGCGAATTGCCAGTTTTTCCAGCGGTTCCTCGCGCAAAAGTTCGACTAAATCGACCGCCAGCTCACTGACCTGACGCGCTTTATCGGCATACAGCGCATCGTTTTTCAGCATCTGCCCGTACTCTTTGACAAACGCACCGCAGCCGCTGGCAGTCTGCAAAATTGCCTCGGCACCTGCTTCAATCGCGGGCCACCAGGCATCAATATTATTTCGCGCCCGCGCTAGCCCTTTCTCTTGCGCATTAAGATGATAGTCCACCGCGCCACAACAGCCTGCTTCATTAGCTGGCGTGACGCTGATCCCCAGACGATCCAGCACTCGCGCAGTTGCCGCGTTGGTGTTGGGCGAAAGCGTAGGCTGGGCGCAACCTTCCAGCATTAAAACCCGACGCTTATGGCGCAGCGGTGGACGCGGTTTAGCTTTCACCATTTCGGCGGGCAATTTTGCTCTTATCTGTTCTGGCAAAAACGGTCGCAGCACCAGCCCTACCTGCGTCAATGCGCGAAAGACCGCCGGACGCGGCACTACCTGGCGCAATCCTTCGCGCAGCATTCGCTCCGGCAGTGGGCGTTTCACTTTCTGCTCGACAATATCACGCCCGATATCCAGCAAATTGTGATAGCACACACCAGAAGGACAGGTGGTTTCACAATTGCGGCAAGTGAGACAGCGATCGAGATGCTCCTGTGTTTTAAGCGTGACTTCGTTGCCTTCCAGTACCTGTTTAATCAGATAGATGCGCCCGCGCGGCCCGTCCAGTTCATCGCCCAATAGCTGATAGGTTGGGCAGGTTGCGGTACAAAATCCGCAGTGAACACAGGCGCGCAGGATGCTGTCGGCTTCCTGCGCCCGCGCGTTCTGCCGCATCTCTTCGGTTAACCGGGTTTGCATAGCCTGCTCCTCAAAGTTCCGCGTACATGCGACCGGGGTTAAACACGCCGCAAGGATCGAGCTGCTGTTTAAGCTGCTGGTGATAGCGGAATAAAGGAGCCGGTAACGGGGCAAAGCCACCATCTCCGGTGCTAAAACGGGTCGCATGACCGCCAGCGTTGCGGGCGATGCGATGGATTTGATTGTCATCGGCTGTCGATTTCAGCCAGCGTAACGCCCCGCCCCAGTCGATCAGTTGTTCGCCGGGTAAATCCATCATCGGCGCATCGCTGGGTAATGAAATGCGCCATAAGGTACCTGGTAACGAGAAGAACGGCAGTTGTTGTTCACGCAATTGCTGCCAGAACTGACCCACAACCTCTTCGCCACCCAGCAGTTCACGCGCTGCTTTTACCGATCCTTCACCGCCTTCAAGACGGATCCACAACGCGTTGTCGAAGTAACATAAGCCACTAATGGGTAGCGGCTGAAGTTGCCACTGGGCGATTTCGTCCATGGCTTCTTGCAGGCTGATTTCCCGACGCAGGCTCAAGGTGGCGCGCGGTCGCGGTAACACTTTCATTGAGATTTCAGTGAGCACGCCAAGACAACCGTAGCTTCCGGCCATTAATCGCGAGAGATCGTATCCGGCAACGTTTTTCATCACTTCGCCACCAAAACGCAGATGTTTTCCTGTGCCGGTAATGATGCGCGTGCCGAGGACAAAATCGCGGACCGAACCGCTCCACGGGCGACGCGGCCCCGCCAGCCCGCAGGCGACCATCCCGCCCCAGGTGGCTTCTTCACCATAATGCGGCGGCTCGCAGGGGAGCATTTGCCCGGCGCTCTCCAGCGCCGCTTCAATCGCCACCAGCGGCGTTCCGGCACGCGCGGTTATCACCAGCTCGGTCGGGTCGTAATTAACAATGCCGCGATGACAACGCACATCCAGCGTTTGCCCGGTGACAGGGCGGCCTAAAAAGGCTTTGCTATTGCTGCCCTGAATCACCAGCGGCGTTTTATTACTAATCGCCTGATTCACCTGTTCCAGCAGCGCCTGGCTGTAATCACACTCGCGTAGCATCAGAAACGCTCCAGTTCGGGGAAAGGTAAATGACCGTGATGCACGTGCATGGCACCAAATTCAGCACAGCGGTGTAGCGTGGGAATGTTTTTCCCTGGGTTCAGCAAACCATCGGGATCAAACGCCGCCTTGACTGCATGGAAGGTCGTGATTTCATCGCTGTTGAACTGGGCGCACATTTGATTGATTTTTTCGCGCCCGATGCCATGTTCCCCACTGATGCTGCCGCCAACTTCAACGCAGAGTTCGAGGATCTTCCCGCCCAGCTCTTCCGCACGGGCAAATTCACCGGGTTCGTTGGCATCGAAAAGGATTAACGGGTGCATGTTGCCGTCTCCGGCATGAAAGACGTTGGCAACACGTAAATCATATTGCTGCGATAAACGGGCAATGCCTTCCAGTACGCCAGGCAGCGCGCGGCGTGGGATGGTGCCGTCCATGCAGTAGTAATCGGGAGAGATGCGCCCCACCGCCGGAAAGGCGTTCTTGCGGCCAGCCCAGAAACGTACGCGCTCTGCTTCGTCCTGTGCCAGACGGACGTCAGTCGCGCCCGCTTTCAGTAAGATGTCGTTAACCCGCTCGCAGTCTTCCTGTACATCAGACTCCACGCCGTCCAGCTCGCATAACAAAATCGCTTCGGCGTCGACGGGATAACCGGCATGAATAAAATCTTCCGCCGCGCGGATCGACAGGTTATCCATCATCTCCAGCCCGCCGGGGATAATGCCATTGGCGATGATGTCACCAACCGCAAGTCCGGCTTTTTCTACCGAGTCAAAGCTGGCTAACAACACACGCGCCACGGGCGGCTTCGGCAGCAGTTTTACCGTCACTTCGGTGGTCACGCCGAGCATACCTTCCGATCCGGTGAACAGCGCCAGCAGGTCAAAACCAGGCGAATCCAGCGCGTCCGATCCCAGCGTCAACGCCTCGCCTTCCAGCGTTTGCACTTCAATTTTCAGCAGGTTATGTACGGTCAGACCATATTTCAGGCAGTGGACGCCCCCCGCGTTTTCCGCCACATTGCCGCCAATCGAACAGGCGATTTGCGAGGAAGGGTCCGGTGCATAATAGAGATTATGCGGCGCAACGGCCTGGGAGATCGCCAGGTTACGCACGCCCGGCTGCACGCGCGCACGGCGCCCGACGGGGTTAATGTCGAGGATCTCTTTAAAGCGCGCCATCACCAACAACACACCTTTTTCCAGCGGCAGCGCGCCGCCAGAAAGCCCGGTGCCCGCGCCACGGGTCACCACCGGCACACGCAGGCGGTGGCAAACAGCCAGAATCGCCGTCACCTGTTCCATCTGCTTAGGCAGAACAACCAGTAATGGACGCGTGCGATACGCGCTCAACCCGTCACACTCGTAAGGAGTGATCTCCTCATCGGTATGCAGGATCTCCAGTCCAGGGACATGCTCACGCAGTGCCATCAGTACCGATGTGCGGTCGACATCGGGTAAAGCGCCATCAAGACGCTCTTCGTACAAGATGCTCATGAGTAGGGTTCGCTTTGTTGTGTTGTGTGGCAGCTGATTTTTGCGCGCTGCTTCTGTGAACAGTTATTAAGCGGGCTTTTCGTTTTCGTCTATCTCTTTAGCTACCGGTCAGACCATTTTTTTTCCAGCTCTGTGACTTCGCATTGGTTAACTTAATGTTAAATTGATGTAACATAATCACTTACGTGATGTGCGTGTTTTGCGAGTTAAGAACAGAAAAATTGGTCCTACCTGTGCACGAGGTCCGGGAATGAAAGATGAACGTCGCCCTATTTGCGAAGTAGTTGCTGAAAGTATCGAACGGTTAATTATCGACGGCGTGCTGAAGGTCGGGCAGCCGCTTCCTTCAGAACGTCGACTGTGTGAAAAGCTCGGCTTCTCGCGTTCCGCACTGCGTGAAGGACTGACCGTGCTGCGCGGGCGCGGGATTATTGAAACAGCGCAGGGTCGCGATTCTCGGGTCGCGCGGCTTAATCGGGTGCAGGACACCAGCCCGCTAATTCATCTGTTCAGCACGCAGCCGCGAACGCTGTACGATCTGCTTGATGTTCGCGCATTGCTGGAAGGCGAATCGGCAAGGTTGGCGGCTACGCTGGGAACCCAGGCTGATTTTGTTTTGATAACCCGCTGTTATGAAAAAATGCTCGCCGCCAGTGAGCACAACAAAGAGCTTTCGCTGATCGAACATGCACAGCTGGATCATGCTTTCCATCTCGCCATTTGTCAGGCTTCCCACAATCAGGTGCTGGTGTTTACGCTGCAATCATTGACCGATCTAATGTTTAATTCGGTGTTTGCCAGCGTGAATAATCTCTACCATCGACCACAGCAAAAAAAGCAGATCGATCGCCAGCATGCGCGGATCTATAACGCGGTGTTGCAGCGACTCCCGCATGTCGCCCAGCGCGCCGCCCGCGATCATGTGATGACCGTGAAAAAGAATCTCCACGATATCGAACTGGAAGGCCACCATTTGATTCGTTCGGCGGTGCCGCTGGAAATGAACCAGAGTTAGCTGGAGTTAAATCTGCTTTTCATACAAGCGGTAACGCTTGTACGGCTCCGCCCCAATGCGTTCCAGCATGTTATTCATGCCTGTATTGGTTTCGAGGATCCATGACATTTCCAGCGCATCGATCTTCCGGCGAGCAAACGGATCATGTAAGGCTTCAATCAATAACAGAGCAATCACCGGGCCGATGCGGCTGAACTGATACTCGTCGCGAACCCCCATTAGCGGCACTCGCGCGGTCCGCACACCGCTGACTTTCAAGCGCCACAGCAATTTTGCCCAGCCGAAGGGAAAGAGCGATCCGTTCAGATCGGCAATCGCCTCGTTGATGTTCGGTAAGCCGACAATAAACGCGCAGGGTGCAGAATCAATCTCGGCGATGTAGATCATATCGTCCGGCACCAGATACTTAAGTTGATCGCCCATGGTCGCAAATTCATGTTCGGTAAACGGCACAAATCCCCAGTTGTGCTGCCAGCCGGAGTTGAAAATCTCACGCAGGATCTGCATCTCTTCGGCAAACCGCTGACGATTAATACAGCGAATGGTCACCTTTTTGCGCACCTGATCCATCAGTTTTTTTAGCGCCGGAGAGAAAGTGAGATCGGTTCGCTGCATCCACCACGCCAGTAAATCAATACCTTTGTGATAACCCAGTTGTTCAATATGCGCGGCATACCACGGTTTACCGTGCGGCATCATCGCACAGGGCGGTGTATCGAAACCTTCAATCAGTAATCCACTTTCCTGATTGATATTCAGGCTAAAAGGTCCGCTGATCTTGCTTGCACCTTGTGACTTCAACCACGCTTCCGCTGCGCCAAACAACGCGGCAAAAACCTGCGAGTCATCAATGGCGTCAATCATGCCGAAATGACCAGTATCTTCGCCGTAACGCTCGCGGTGTAAGGTATCGATTTGCGCGGTAATGCGCCCTACTACCTGCCCTTCTTTTTTCGCCACCCATGCCTGCCAGATGATATGGTCCGTCCCCGGATTTTTCGCTGACAGATGCTCGCTGCGTTCAATGAATAAAGGAGGGATCCAGTTCGGATCATCGGGATAAAGTGACGACGGAAAAGCGATAAATGCTTTTAAGTCGTTTTTATTTATTACTTTTTCAATTTTAATCATCAGCAGATCGCATTCCATATCTTAGTGGATAACAAATAATTAATGCTGAAAATAAACAGCAACGGACGGCACCTTAAAAATCCATTCGGTGAATGCAAGGAAAAATAAAATAATATTTATGAATAATTACGATAAACCAGAGCTACCGTTAGCCGATCAACATGACTATTGTGGACTTAATGCGACCCGCCAGGGCATTATCTTAATATATTCATAAATTAAATATTATTCACAATAAACAGAGTTAAGATTTAAAGTATTATTTTAATCAATGTTCAATATCACACCAATGAAAATACTATCTCATTTATCTTTTATGCATATATAATCCACCGCATTATTGTCACTTTATTTTTGATATCCAATTTTTTCGTGGTGTATATGTCCAATAAAATTTTTACGCATTCCCTGCCTATGCGCTATGCCGATTTTCCAACGCTTGTTGATGCTTTGGACTATGCCGCGCTGGGAAGCGCCGGAATGAGTTTTTATGACAGGCGTTGCCAACTTGAAGAAAAATTGGAATATCAGACACTAAAAGTGCGCGCCGAAACAGGAGCAAAGCGGCTGCTATCGCTGAACCTGAAAAAAGGCGATCGCGTGGCGCTGATTGCCGAAACCAGTAGCGGATTTGTCGAGGCATTTTTTGCCTGCCAGTATGCTGGATTAGTTGCCGTACCATTGGCGATTCCAATGGGCGTCGGTCAGCGTGATTCCTGGAGCACCAAACTGCAAGGTTTACTGGCAAGCTGCCAACCAGCCGCGATAATCACTGGCGATGAATGGTTGCCGCTGGTCAATGCCGCGACGCATGACAACCTCAAATTACATGTTTTAAGCCACGCCTGGTTTAAGGCATTACCAGAAGCCGATGTTGCACTCCAGCGTCCAGTTCCAGACGATATCGCCTACCTCCAGTACACCTCCGGCAGCACCCGTTTTCCCCGTGGCGTTATCATCACTCACCGCGAAGTGATGGCTAATCTACGCGCCATAAGCCACGATGGCATTAAATTACGCCCTGGCGACCGCTGCGTCTCCTGGCTGCCTTTCTACCATGATATGGGGCTGGTCGGTTTTCTCCTGACACCTGTCGCCACGCAGCTTTCGGTGGATTATTTACGTACCCAGGATTTCGCCATGCGCCCGCTCCAATGGCTTAAATTGATCAGTAAAAATCATGGCACCGTTTCCGTTGCGCCGCCGTTTGGCTATGAATTGTGCCAGCGCCGCGTGAATGAAAAAGATCTCGCTGAACTGGACCTTTCCTGCTGGCGCGTCGCTGGTATTGGTGCAGAACCCATCTCAGCAGAACAGCTCCATCAGTTCGCTGAATGTTTCCGTCAGGTTAACTTTGACGATAAAACCTTTATGCCCTGCTACGGACTGGCAGAGAACGCGCTGGCCGTCAGCTTCTCCGATGAAGCCTCGGGGGTTGTGGTTAACGAAGTGGATCGCGACATCCTTGAATATCAGGGTAAAGCCGTGACGCCAGGTGTTGAAACACGTGCCGTATCAACTTTCGTCAACTGTGGTAAGGCGTTGCCGGAACATGGCATTGAAATCCGTAATGAAGCAGGTATACCAGTAGCGGAACGTGTGGTGGGCCATATTTGCATCTCCGGCCCCAGCCTGATGAGCGGTTACTTTGGCGATCAGGCTTCACAAGACGAAATTACCGCGACGGGCTGGTTAGATACCGGCGATCTCGGCTATCTGCTGGACGGTTATCTGTATGTCACCGGGCGCATTAAAGACCTGATTATTATTCGTGGGCGTAATATCTGGCCGCAGGATATCGAATACATTGCGGAACAGGAGCCAGAAATTCACTCTGGCGATGCCATTGCGTTTGTTACCGCCCAGGAAAAAATCATTTTGCAGATCCAGTGTCGGATCAGCGACGCAGAGCGCCGCACGCAGCTTATCCACTCGCTGGCGGCGCGGATACAAAGCGAATTTGGCGTAACCGCGGCTATCGACCTGTTACCGCCCCACAGCATTCCTCGCACATCTTCCGGCAAGCCCGCCCGCGCAGAAGCCAAAAAACGTTATCAGAAAGCCGTTGCCGCCAGTTTCCATGTGCAGGAATCTCTCGCATGAATCAAACTGTCGCGGTGACGGGCGCTACCGGGTTTATCGGTAAATATATTATCGATAATCTGCTCGCCCGCGGCTTTCACGTCCGCGCATTGACGCGTACTTCCCGTGCTCACCATAACGATAACGTTACCTGGGTGCGCGGTTCGCTGGAAGATACGCATTCACTTAGCGAGTTGGTTGCTGGTACCGGTGCTGTGGTCCATTGCGCCGGGCAAGTACGCGGACACAAAGAGGATATCTTTACTCGCTGTAACGTTGACGGCAGTCTGCGCCTGATGCAGGCGGCAAAAGAGAGCGGCTTTTGCCAACGTTTTCTTTTTATCTCTTCGCTGGCGGCGCGCCATCCCGAACTCTCCTGGTACGCGAAATCCAAACACCTCGCCGAACAACGACTGGCAGCAATGGCGGACGAAATTACGCTGGGCATTTTTCGCCCAACAGCAGTCTATGGCCCCGGCGATAAAGAGTTAAAACCACTGTTTGACTGGATGCTGCGTGGCCTGCTGCCACGGCTGGGCGCACCAGATACACAGCTCTCTTTCCTGCACGTCACCGATTTCGCGCAAGCCGTAGGTCAGTGGTTAAGCACCGATTCCGTACAGACGCAAACGTATGAATTATGTGATGGTGTCGCCGGTGGCTATGACTGGCAGCGCGTGCAACAACTGGCCGCCGCCGCCCGTCATGGAGCTGTACGGATGGTCGGCATTCCTCTGCCGTTGCTCACCTGCCTTGCAGATGTCAGTACCGCGTTGAGTCGCCTGGCAGGTAAAGAACCTATGCTGACCCGCTCGAAAATTCGTGAATTAACCCACGCCGACTGGTCGGCAAGTAATAACCGTATTTCTGAAGATATTAATTGGTTTCCCGGGATTAGCCTGGAACACGCATTACGCAACGGGCTATTTTGATTGTCTTGTTTAAAGGTGTGTTAACGTTTCTATGGTAAATCGTGAAATAGTAATGGATTACATCCTTTCCTGTTTACAGGATTTGGTCGAAAACGGTGTGGAAATTAAGCCTGACAGCGATCTCGTCAACGATCTCGGCCTGGAGTCGATTAAAGTGATGGATCTCTTAATGATGCTTGAAGACAGATTTGATATTTCCATTCCTATTAATATTCTGCTGGATGTCAAAACCCCTGTGCAATTAATGGAAACACTACTTCCATGGCTGGAGAATAAATAATGGGGCTATACGATAAATATGCGCGTCTTGCGGGCGAGCGACTGCAATTTAGCGATAACGGGTTAACGCCGTTTGGCACCTGTATTGATGAAGTGTATTCCGCCACCGAAGGGCGTATCGGCAATAAAAAAGTGATTCTGGCCGGGACCAATAATTATCTCGGTTTAACCTTTAATCATGATGCCATCTCCGAAGGTCAGGCAGCGTTAGCGGCCCAAGGCACCGGCACCACCGGTTCTCGTATGGCAAACGGCAGTTATGCGCCGCACCTGGCGTTAGAGAAAGAGATTGCCGAGTTTTTCAATCGCCCTACCGCTATCGTTTTTTCAACCGGTTATACCGCTAATTTGGGCGTCATCAGCGCACTCGCCGACCATAACGCCGTGGTGTTGTTGGATGCCGACAGCCACGCCAGTATTTATGACGCCTGTTCTCTCGGCGGCGCGGAAATTATTCGTTTCCGCCATAATGACGCCAACGATCTGGAGCGTCGCATGGTTCGCCTCGGTGAACGGGCAAAAGAGGCGATTATCATCGTTGAAGGCATCTACAGTATGCTCGGTGACGTTGCGCCGCTGGCGGAAATTGTTGATATCAAACGTCGTCTCGGCGGATATTTAATTGTCGATGAAGCGCATTCGTTCGGCGTGTTAGGCGCAACGGGGCGCGGACTGGCTGAAGCTGTCGGCGTTGAAGATGATGTGGATATTATCGTTGGCACCTTCAGTAAAAGCCTGGCCTCGATTGGTGGTTTTGCCGTGGGTTCGGAAGCGATGGAAGTGCTGCGCTACGGCAGCCGTCCGTATATTTTTACCGCCTCTCCTTCTCCTTCCTGCATTGCAACCGTGCGCTCGTCGTTAAGAACCATTGCCACTCAGCCAGAGCTGCGGCAAAAACTGATGGATAACGCCAACCATCTGTATGACGGTCTGCAAAAACTGGGTTACGAGTTAAGCTCACATATTAGCCCAGTAGTGCCAGTAATAATCAGTTCGAAAGAGGAAGGTTTACGCATCTGGCGTGAGCTTATTTCGCTGGGCGTGTATGTGAATCTTATCCTGCCACCTGCCGCGCCGGCGGGCATGACGCTGCTGCGCTGTAGCGTTAATGCTGCCCACAGTCGCGAGCAAATTGATGCCATCATTCAGGCGTTCGCTACTCTGAAGCAGTAACGTGAGCCCGCCGTGGTGTTGCGCCACGGCGGGTTTAATGTTGACTGTCATACCAATACACCAGGCTCAACGCCACCAGTACAAACGCTATCGGTAAACCGAGCGCGGTAACGGGTACGCTCAACGCAAATAGCAATCCCAGATTGACCATGATTTGGTAGCTGATCCAGGTGAGTAAGCCAACGATGACGCCTACAGCGAGACGGCTACCCATCCCTGGCGAGCGCGGGGCGCTAAAGGTAAACGGTACAGCCAGCAAAATCATCGCCAGGGTTAAGATCGGTTGCCCCAGTTTTTCCCACAGTGCAAGGCGGTATTCGCTGCTGGGTTGCCCGGTTTCCTGCAAATAATGGATGTAATGATTAAGCTGACGGACAGAAAAAGTATTCCCCGGCATCGATAACTCTTCAAGATTCATACTGGTGAAGGCCGATTGCCAGGCAAGATTATCTAATGTTTCCAGCGTTTCTTTGCCATTCAGCCATTTTTTATGATTCACACCATGCAGGATCCACGTTTTGTCGTCTTCAATGGTGGCACTGCGTGCATAAATGTAGGATTCGAGCGAGAGATCGTCGCGGTAATGAAATATCTCCACGCCCACCGGCTGGCCCTGCTCGTTTAGCGATTTTACCGTCACAAATTCATTACCGCGCCTGGCCCACAGCATATTGCCGGTAATGTCATCGTCCTCCCCCAACGCGGTGGCAGTCGATTTGATTTGCAGCGCCTGTTGCTGCAATGGTGACGCCACCCACTCATCTATCGCGCCTAACGAAACAGTCCACGATATCCCGGCAACCAGCGCCACCAGTGCAATACGGAAGATAGAAAACCCCGTGCTGCGAATGGCGGTAAGCTCACTGTTTTTCGATAACTGCCCCAGGCCAACAATACCACCCAATAAGGCGATAAACGGCGAAAGTTCGACCAGTGTGCGCGGTAAGGTCATCAGCACCACCAGCACCGCCTGAGTCCAGCGATAACCGCCCGGACTGACATCATCCAGTTCGTTAATCAGGTTGAAGGTGGTAAAAAGCGGCAGCAATAGCCCTGCGGCGGCGGCAAAACCGAGAAAGAGGTAACGGATTAAATAGCGACTGAAAACATTCATCGGGAAAATTTCTGCAGCAAGGAGAAGTCGCGTGCGACCAGCATCAACAGGCCCATTAGCATGAGTCCGGGCACTAACCACAAACCAGGAATGAGGGGAATAGCGCCGTTAGCCACCAGCGTACGGCAGACGTCGCCGCCATAAAAAATGGCAACAAACAGCAACGTCAGTGGCAGTAACGTTGAAAATCGCCCTTGCCGCGGTTTTACCCGACTTAAAGAGATGGCCAGCAGAGCCATCAACAACGCTGTCAGGCCACGGCTTTGTCGCCATTGCAGTTCGGCATGATCGGCAGGAAATACAGAGCGCGCCAGTTCCGCGACCGATTTTGCTTTACGTTTGACGTTGGCACTTTGATCCAGTGGATTAAGATGTAATTGCAGATTACGGTAGATCTGTTCGTTGTCGTCACTGCCCTGATGATCGAGTATATAAGCCGTGCCGGTATGCAACATAACGGTTGGCTTCTCCGGAGAGGGGTCAACAACATCAAGCGAACGGGCGCGGAAAACGCGGGTTCGATTGGCGGTAGAGGTGTAAATCAGCGCGTCAGTCAGGCGATTATTGTCTTGATCAACCGTCTGCGAAAGGATCATTCGTCCGTTATCGTTAGTGTTAAATTTCTTTGCCCGCAACTGGCGAACATCCAGCTCCGACTGCGACTGTTGTTCCAGTTGATAAATCTGCGCATAAGCCCAGGGCCGACCATACATCGACAACAGCGTGACAAAAATGCTTAATGGAATTGCCAGATACAGAACGGCTTTATACAAACGTGTGGGACTGGCGCCCGCCGCAGAGATAGCGGTAATTTCCGAGTCGGTATACATCTGCCCAAGTGTCACACCAACCGACACATACAGGCCCACTGGAAGTAACATTTCAAGCGCTATCAGCACTTTGTAGAAAACAACATTAAGTACTACATCAAGCGCTAAAGTCCCATTGGCTGCTTCGGTCAGGTAACGCTGTGCAGAGTAACTGGCGAAGATAAAGATCAAAAAACCAACGATAATCAGCACCAGACGGCGTGTACCACGCATGATGTAGTGTTCAACCAGCTTCATCTCACTAACGCCCTCAATCCTTTGAGTTTTTTATTCATTGATCAGCTTCTGCGCCAACGCAATGACCTGATCAACCTCTTCTGGCGTCAGGCTGCCGTCCTTTGCCCACTGAATTTGCCCGTATTTATTCAGCACCAGAATGGTTGAACTCTGCTCCGGCAGTTGCCAGGCAACGCGCCCCAGACCGCTGCCGTCGATTACGAATTGCGCCCACGGATAACGACGTTTATTTTTTTCAATTTTACCTGTCACAAAATAGCCGGTGCCAAAGATGGCATCATCGGTGTTCACAATGGTGGTGGGCTGAAAACGATCCTGAGGAAAGTTTGCTGTTTCTACTGCTTTGATTAACAGAGAGTTCTTCTTCTTCGCTGACTTTCGCCCAGCGATATACTGAATAATGCGGACTTTTCCTTTCAGTTGCGTGCTGTTCCACTTTTGATAGTAAATTTCGTCATTTTTGAGCAGTAATTCGCCACCGTCCTGAATATAAACAGGTGTGACCGGTTTTCCGATGACGAAATTGTGCGCAGTGGCGCAGAACGAGAAGAGTGAAAATATCAGCGCAGTAATCAGACGAGAGGGCATCATTACTCCGGTTATAGCGGAAAACGCGAAATTAGCAGTTCTAAGCGCTGACGAATATCGCTGTCGAGTGCCACTGGCGCATCATACGATTGGCGATTGTCCAAATCATCCGCCACCATGTCGTCGTGCTTATCCCCCATCAGGCCATTAATGGCTGCCAGGAAGCGGGAAATCTGCAACGCCTCTGTATTTTCGGGATCAAGCGATCTTAGAGTGTCGTAATAAGAAACCTGCTGACTGATGATTTTTCGCACATCATGAAATTCCCTGCCGGTTAGCTGCGGCCTGGCAATAATTTCTTTCAGGATGCGCATTTGCTTCTGCCGATAAGCGATAAAACCATTAACGCTTTCTAGCTGGCTATGGCGTAATGAATAGTTCACCAGCCACCAGACAGGAGAGCTTAAATAAATACGTAACAGGTTGCCGTAATACGACACAATATTTTTCTTACCGTTACGAAAACCATCCTGAAAACGCCCCAGAAAAACGGTCGTTTTGCCAAATAAAAAACCAGCCTGATGCTTCTTTAAATACAGCCGTTGCGCAAAACGCAGATGCTTGTAGCGCGCTCGCATGTATTTATACTGTTTGCGTTCTTCGTCGGTAAGAGGGTCACCTTTAGCCTGCTTCAGGGTCAGGTGGAGTAACGCCTTGCGATTGACGCCGTCCAACCAGAATCTCAGGCATAATGCATAATTATCATGAATAATTTCCGATGAACAACGCAGTGCGATCGTTGGTGGTAAGCTAACTTGAGCGTCAACAACATCATCTTCTTCGACCGCGATAAATAAACGCTCACTGACCTCAAGTGGAAAATATTTTTTCATCATTGGGATTTTTCTCCCACTGCGTTATAGGCCAATAAATGGCGTTGAAAGAACGCCTTTAATGTCGGAATTAACGAGAGCACCACATCAAGACATTGCCCACCGAAGTAAGCAAATGCTGCCCCCAGCACGCCAAACAGATGGCAGAACATGAACAGCAACACGATGTAGCCGATAGAGGCGATGGTTTGCGCCACGAGAAAAGCACGCTGTTTCCCCGCCATTAGCAATAATGACTCCTGTGGGAAGCCCAACATCGAAATAACAATGGCTCCGAGCATCACCTGGATCAGGTCATACGCTTCGAGATACTTAACACCAAACACCAGTGAAATAAGTGGCTTGCCAACGATTAACACGGCCAGCGCCACCAGAATGCCAATCCCACCTGCCAGCAATCCAGACTTCACGCCCAGGAGCCACGGTCTGGTAGTTCGTGGATCTAAGCGCATGACTTCAGGGTAAAAACTCTTACCCAACAAACTGGCGGGCGTCCCTGCGGCATCGAAGAATGTCATGGCGATTTTAAATAACCCGGCAGCAGCTGGCCCTAATACGATCCCCACCAGTACCGTGCTACATGAATTACGCGCCGACCAAATGGAATGGGCAATGTTGGTTGACCAGACAAAACTCCATGCGCCTTTGATGTGTCGGGCAGACTCAAACAGATTCAATTTGAAGGCGTTATGGATATTTCTGCGGCGTAATTCGCGCGCGGCAAACCACCAGTACATGGTGCCGCCAACCAGATTCGATGCGTACCACGCGATAACAAAACCCGCAAAACCAAAGTCAAAATACCAGGCTACGACGCTCCCCGCCGCACGCAGAAAAGGTTTCGTCGCCTGCTGTACAGCAATCAAATCGAAGCGATCTACCGCACGCAGAATGCCGGTCGGCGTGGAGGAAGCCATTGAAGGAATGAGCGTGCAATAGAGCGCCGCCAGCCAAAAACTTTGGTCATCCAGACCTAATGAATGGGAAAGGAATGGCAGTAAGGCAATGCCGCCGACAATCGCCACCGCGCCGCTGACGATATCCAGCGAGAAGGAAAATGAGACGACATTGCGGAATTGCTGGGGATTATTGTTGGTTAATGCTGGCGTTCCGTACTGCACCACCAACTGCCATGTCTGAAACTTAATAAAATCACTAATCGACTTGGCATAAGACTGTATGACGACAAGTACGCCAAACATCGCTGGCGTCATTCCTTTACCGGCGCACGAAAGCGCCAGTAAGCCCAGCAAGGCGCTCACGACATTACTGGAACCTAACCAGGCGCTGTTACGAATAATGGTGCGAAAGGCTCCATCTGCAAACCAATGTTTGATGTTAAAACCTGCCAATTCAGCCTGACCTTATCGTTGAAAAATGAAAAATATCCAGCCTGCCTTAAGTCAAGCTTCGGCGGTCAGAAACGATGGCAACCAGAGAAACCGCTTTCAGTGCCTGTTCCAGCACTTCGCTGTAGGGCGCTCTGGAATCAATCTCTAAAATTTTTGTGCCGTTATAGCCAATCTTCGACATGACGCCGATTTTGTCCTGCAATTCGGCATAGTCATGGTCAGGCTTGCGGGAAATGGCAGTATCAATATCAATCCCCAAACGAATGATTAATTCAGGACGGTACTGCGCCATTTGTTGGTATAACTGTCGCTCGCGCTGCGCCAGAAATTGGTTGATTTTCCCGGTCGCGCGCTCGACGCCAATCCCCGGCCCGTCATAATAAAAACCGGAAATTTCCGCCTGCGGAAAGCGATCGCTGACCACCAGAACGCCGCTTTGCGCCAGTCGCTGAACCTTGCGCAGATTCGCCATTCTTCGCAGCGAGAAGCAGTACATAATCACCGCCGCCCAGAGCGCCGGAGAGCGAGTTTTCATGCTTTGGGTTTTCGAGGATTTTGCCGCCAGTCGCCGCTCCAGCCAGACACCAACCAACGGTAATCGTTTGATTTTGTCACCGTCTTCGCCCGAGAGCAGCCCCAGATAGCGCCGCTCGGTTTGCCAGTGCTGTTGCAATGATTTCACCAGATCGGTGGTCAGAGTAGATTTACCGGTGCCATCGCACCCGACCACCGCAATTAGCCCCGGAATGTAGCTGGGCTGCGGCGCGGTAGTGCTGTTAACAGCTTGCGTTTGTAGTGCATCCATTCTTTAAATCATCCCCTATCCATTTTGGTGATCAGGAAAGTGCGGCGTGAATTGCACGTAATGACGCTTGCAGGATTTCATCGGCTGGTTGCCGACCATCCAGTTCAAGGATCCTGGCGCCGTTGAAAGTCAGTTGCGGCGTAACGGCGATTTTTTCCTGTAAAGCCGCCAGTTGATGGTCAGGTTTACGCGAAAACGCGGTTTGTTCATCAATGCCAAGACGAATCAACAATACGGGCAAATAAGACGCCATCCATTGGTACAGCTTCAGCTCGCGCTGCCTTAACATTTTTACCCAGCCATTACCGCCTTCAGTTTTAGCCAGTTGTGGGCCATCAAAACGAAAGCCAGGGACTTCAACCTGCGGGTAACGGTCGGTAATCAACAAAAAGCCTTGCTGGCTTTTTCTCAACATTTTGCGAAACTTGTACGCCCGCCAGCAGGAAAGCAGATAGATAACCAGCGCGGTAATATTGCCGGGCGGTGTTGAGGGCTTTTCATGTACATGAGCTGCCTTACCCCGCAGATAACGCCCAAAAGGGGCGCCAATTATAGGGAACTGTGAAATCCATTCGCCAATTCGTCCGGAAGACTGCCCAAGATAAATTTGTTCTGTTGGCATTATTGCTGCCAGTTCATTCACCAGGCTTGCCGTGAGGGTCGATTTACCTGAACCATCACATCCCACAATGGCAATAACACGCACTGGCATGGAATTAATTATTGACATATTACGTTGATTCACGAAAAACCCGGCAGCAAATAATGTATTGAATATTACGTGGTCCGTGCTCAGAATATCCGTTCAACCTTATTGTGACAATGGTTAATTGTGACATTGACCTGAATTACGCTTTCATTAAAACATATTAACCAGATAAATATTTGGGATGGATATTTAAATTTAAGGATATATTCATGCAGTCTATAACACCTCCATTAATAGCCGTTATTGGTAGTGATGGTTCAGGCAAGTCAACGGTTTGTGAACATCTCATTACCGTTGTCGAAAAATATGGTGCCGCAGAAAGAGTTCATTTAGGAAAGCAAGCCGGAAATGTCGGTCGTGCAGTGGTAAAACTGCCCTTAATGGGAAAATCGCTTAATAAATCAATTGAACGCAATAAAGTGAAAACAGCGAAAAAATTGCCTGGGCCAGTTCCGGCGCTGGTAATTACAGCGTTTGTCGCCCGCCGCTTACTGCGCTTTCGTCATATGCTTGCCTGTCGTCGTCGCGGGTTAATTGTTTTAACCGACCGTTATCCACAGGACCAGATTCCTGGCGCTTACGATGGTACGGTGTTCCCGCCTAACGTTGAAGGTGGTCGTTTTGTGTCATGGCTGGCAAGTCAGGAACGTAAAGCATTTCACTGGATGGCGAGCCATAAGCCTGATCTGGTCATCAAACTCAATGTCTCCCTGGACGTGGCCTGCGCGCGTAAGCCTGACCACAAACGAGAATCTCTGGCGAAGAAAATTGCCATAACGCCAAAGTTAACCTTTGGAGGCGCGCAACTGGTTGATATCGATGCCAATCAACCGCTGGAACAAGTGCTGGTTGATGCGGAAAAAGCGATAATGGATTTTATGACAGCGCGAGGTTATCGCTAGTCAGAAGTGATAATGCCCGATCGCAGGACCGGGCATTAACAGGAAGGTTAGATAAGCTGCAATGCAATCCAGTACAGACTACCAGACAGAAAAATTGCCGCCGGTAAGGTAAACACCCACGCCATCAGGATACTGGTTACCGTTTTACGCTGTAACCCACCGCCATCTACCACCATCGTCCCCGCCACCGCAGAAGAGAGTACGTGAGTTGTGGAAACAGGCATCCCAATATAACTGGCAAGACCGATAGATACCGCCGCCGTCATCTGCGCCGCCATCCCTTGCGCATAAGTCATGCCGCGCTTACCAATTTTCTCACCGATGGTCATCGCTACACGGCGCCAGCCAATCATGGTGCCAATACCGAGTGCTAAAGCCACCGCCATGATTATCCACACTGGAGCATATTCAATGGTGCTTAACATATCGCTGCGCAGTTTTTTCAGCAGGCTCTGGTCTTCTTTGCTAACGCCTGGCAGTTTCGCCAGCTTCGCAGAGGTATCAGAGATGCAAAGCATAATACGGCGTAGCTGACTGCGTTGACTTACGTTTAACGGCTCGTAGCTTTCCATATTACCCGGCAGCATCGTTTTGACGCGCGCAATCGCATCAAAGGTATTTGCCGGATGACAGTGAAACTCCGTCGCTTGCGTGCCATCAGTCGATGCCGCAGGCAATGGAGGTTCCATCGCAATTAACTTCTGCGGCAGTTCAGGATGCTGTTGCAGATAGTGTTCGAAGTTAGTCACTGCATCGCGGGTACGGGTAATTTCATAACCAGACGCATTCATATTGACGACGAAACCAGCGGGCGCTATCCCCACCAGCACCAGCATCACCAGGCCGATCCCTTTCTGCCCGTCGTTCGCGCCGTGCGAAAACGCCACGCCCGCAGCGGAAACAATCAGCGCAATACGCGTCCAGAATGGCGGCTTACGTTTGCCTTTTTTCTTTTTGCGATCTTCAGGAATGCGGTGAATACGGTCACGCTTTTTCGTCCCGCTCCAGAAACGGCGCAGCAGGAAAATCAGACCACCCGCAATGACCAGGCCGACGATGGGGGAGACAATTAACGAGGAGAAAATCTTGGTCACTTCACGCAGGTTTAACGCATCCATCACCGACGAGCCGGTTAACAGCGCGTTGGTCAAGCCGATGCCGATAATCGCGCCAATCAATGTGTGTGAACTGGAGGCCGGTAAACCAAAGAACCACGTTCCCAGGTTCCAGATAATCGCCGCCAGCAGCATGGAAAAGACCATCGCCAGACCGTGGGTTGACCCCATATTCAGCAACAAATCAGTTGGCAACATATGGACGATGGCATAGGCGACGCTAAGTCCGCCAAGCAATACGCCAAAAAAGTTAAAAAATGCCGCCATCACCACGGCAAGCTGTGGCTGCATGGCACGAGTATAAATAACGGTTGCCACCGCATTCGCCGTGTCATGAAAACCATTGATTGCTTCGTAGAACAACACAAATGCCAGAGCAAGTAATAACAAAAGCCCTGTGTATATATCAAGGCCAACAAATAAATTTAGCATATATTAGATTACGCCATTTTGAATTTACGAACGGACGCATTATCAGTGACTTTAACGGCATGGGCAAAGTGAAATATCATTTTTTAACGATAAAAAGAGTGTTATTTCTTTAGTATCAGATAATAAGTTGCTATTCAAAATTTTAAGAAATAATTAATGGCGAATCATTTCAATCATTAATACATTCATGTTGTGAATTTATTAACTTAATGCATTTCAATATTCAATATTTTGAGCATTCCATGAACGATTTTCCGTGCTGATTATTTTTGATAATCAGCACGGGTTTGCGAAAAAGTCTATTACTCTTTCAGCACAATTAACGGCTCAATATCACTCTCTTTTTTGATGACCAGAGATTCATCGCCGCGCAAACACGTCCCGCCGTAGTTGCCGCCCACGGTGAAGGTACATACCTGAATGTATTTACCGTCCACTTTTGGCAGGCACCACAGTTGCTGGTAGATATTTTTCTGCTCGGCAAATTTACCGCTGGTTTGGTCGAGCACCTCTTCATGATGGCTGACCAGGTCGATATTGCTACCACAGCGACCGGCAATCGGTTTCACGGCGTAACCGGTTTTCACCAGTTCATCATTAACAGTGAAATCGGTATCCAGCAGATAACGATGATGCGGGAACAGCGACCAGAGAATTGGCAGAATCGCTTTGTTGCCAGGGATCACCGTCCACAGCGGTTCAAAGACCAGCACTTCCGGACGCAGCAGAACGTCGATCAGGCGCACTTCATTTTGCGGATGACCGGTACGAATCGGTACTGCGGCAAACTCACGGTCGCTGACTTCGCGAATCTGATCAAACGCCGTTTCCCACGCCCAGGTCTTCCACACGCAGTTAACCAGTCGCCCTTCCCCATCAATCAGTTGTCCGGCAGCATCCCAGCCCAGTTCATCTAGCCCGCGCAAGATACGCGTTTCAAAGCCCGCCTGTTGCAGCGCCTGCTCCATAAACTGCGCGTGATAGTTTTCCTCGATATCTTTGTCCTGCATGATATGGACAAACGGACGCGCGCGACTGTGTTTCCACGCGCCAGCCAGTTCGTTAATCAGCCCTTCCGCCGGATTGAAGCCATTGCCTTTATAGCCCTGCTCCGCCCAGCGTTCGAGGATCAAGCCCGCTTCAGTATGACAAGAGGCTGAATCGGCGTTGTATTCATAGACCTTCAGGCCACGTTCATCCATACAGAAATCCATACGACCGGTGATCATATGGTGGCGACGACGCTGCCAAGAAAGGCGCAAACGCGGCCAGAGGATTTTCGGAATGTCGAACAGCGCCAGCAGGTTGTCATCTTTCAGCACTTTATCGGTGGCGTGAAGATACATCAGGTGCAGCTCGTTGGTGGCTTTAACCAGCTCCTGTTCGGCGCTCTCCGTAATGGTGTAGTAATGATACGGATCCTGATTGATCACCTGACCGTTCGCCTGCACGTAGGCGTTTTGAAGCGGATCTTTTTCATCCAGCCATTTACCGTCAAACTGGCCATTGTCTTCCAGGCGCGCTCCGCTGATCTTCAACAAATCGCCTGCAATTTCCGGCTGTGGCAAGCTGTATTCGGTATCTTCCGTCTGAATCATCCAGCCCAGAATAGTGGTGTCATCGAAGGTGTCTTTGAGGGTATAGCAGCCGTTTTCTACCACCATCTCCAGCTCGCGCGTCCACTGTTGCCCTTGCGGCAACGGGGAATGAATCACGTTCTGTTCCGCAATACGGACTTTGTTGCCATGCAATTGGGTAATGATGGCGACATGGCCGGTGTCTTTAAATTCACCGCCTTTATCCCAGATAAGAAGCGCGCCCGCGACCGGCGCACGCGGCGAACCGTTAGGAAATGCCTGCAATGGCAGAATGTTGTCATTAACCACTTCACGCAGGAAGCGCAGCGAGAAAATCTCCCACGCCATGCCCACGTCAGTGAAGACCACACCGTAGTTCAGAAAGAGAAAACGGCGAGCAAACTCAACGCATTGCCATTTGTGGCCCATATATTCGTCGTCGATATAGCTACGGAATACGGCGTCATCTTCGTATTCCTGCGGATCGAGAGAACTGTAATCTGAAGAGTAGATTGCTACACCACCGGGGGCGTAGCCCAATAACGTCCCGAACGGGGCATCCTGGCTGGTCGTTCCTTTGCTCATCACTTTACCTTTAACAATACAACCTAAGCAGTTGGCGTAATTGTTGTGCTCTGATTACCTGCTCAGCGACATTAACCGGACAGAGGTTAGACTTATCATACACCTCAACGCAGCGGCTGGCGCAAAGGGTTAAAAAATTCACATTCTGTACAGCAAGTGACCTGCTACACTGCTTCAACACTACCACTCAGAAGGCAACTCACTATGGCAGACAATACTTATCAGCCCGCGAAAGTCTGGACGTGGGATAAATCCGCTGGCGGCGCGTTCGCCAATATCAATCGCCCGGTTTCTGGTCCGACACATGAAAAAACGCTGCCCGTTGGCAAACACCCATTGCAACTCTATTCGCTGGGAACGCCGAACGGTCAGAAAGTAACGATTATGCTTGAGGAGCTGCTGGCGCTGGGCGTCACCGGCGCAGAGTACGACGCGTGGCTGATTCGCATTGGCGATGGCGATCAATTCTCCAGCGGTTTTGTCGAAGTGAACCCGAACTCGAAAATTCCCGCTCTGCGCGATCATACACATAACCCGCCGATCCGCGTGTTTGAGTCAGGATCGATTCTGCTTTATCTGGCCGAGAAATTTGGCTACTTTCTGCCGCAGGATCTGGCGAAGCGAACTGAAACGATGAACTGGCTGTTCTGGTTACAGGGCGCGGCACCGTTCCTCGGCGGTGGTTTTGGTCACTTTTACCATTACGCGCCGGTGAAAATTGAGTACGCCATCAACCGCTTTACCATGGAAGCCAAGCGCCTGCTCGACGTGCTGGATAAGCAACTGGCGCAGCATAAGTTTGTCGCGGGCGATGAGTACACCATTGCGGATATGGCGATCTGGCCGTGGTTTGGCAACGTGGTGTTAGGCGGCGTGTATGATGCCGCAGAGTTTCTTGATGCGGGCAGTTATAAGCACGTGCAACGCTGGGCGAAAGAAGTGGGCGAACGTCCGGCAGTGAAACGTGGGCGTATTGTTAACCGCACCAACGGGCCGCTGAACGAGCAGTTGCATGAGCGCCATGACGCCAGTGATTTCGAGACAAATACGGAAGATAAGCGTCAGGGGTAAGGGTTAGCGTTCGTCGCAGCAAGCCATCCAGACCGATATAGGCCGGATAAGGCGTTCACGCCGCATCCGGCAATCGAGCACAATGCCTGATGCGACGCTCGCGCGTCTTATCAGGCCTACGACAGCATCCGGCTTTAATCATCACGCGCTGGTAATGTCGTAATCCATTTGGCGCAGCGCGTCTAATGTGGCTTTGGCTTCATCTTCGTCGATGATGCTCATGGCAAATCCGACGTGCACCAGTACCCACTGGCCCAGCAGATCGGCAGGGTTACCTTCGCAAATCAGGGCGATATTCACGTCGCGCTTGATACCACATACTTCAACCTGCGCAAGCTGGTGAATATCTTCACCGACAGCCAGCACCTGGCCTGGAACGCCAATACACATTGTTAACTCCGGTTATTCAACTTCAATACTTTTGACGATCAGCGAATCGCCGGTATCGACACGCAACCGCTCGCCATGACAGATCGGACACTGCGCATCGTGCTGATGAATCTCCACCACCTGGCTGCAATCCCAACACCAGGCCTGGGCGGGTTTATAGACGATATGTAAATCGCACCCTTGCGCCACCGTTCCCTGGCAGACAATTTCAAAACTAAAACGGACGGCGCTCTCCTCAACGCAGGAGAGCGCGCCAATTTCCAGCCACACGGCGGTGACGCGCTTAACATCGTGCTGCTCCGCCTGCCGTTGGATAATCTCAACGGCGCTCTGGCAAAGCGACAACTCATGCATTTTCGCCACTCCTGCGACCAAACAGCAGGGCGCGACGCCCTGCATGTGGTACATCCGGATTAGTGACTGGCAGCGAAAGGATCATTCGCGCGCAGTCATCCGTCAGGCGTTGGCCCTCTTCAATCGACATGCTGTGCGAAAGCGGCGACATCAGCGAACAGGAGAGATATTGAGAAACACCGTCCAGTTCGCCAACGGTAAAGGTCATAGTGCCATACGGCAGTTGCAGACCGATTTTTTCACTCACTTTGCGCAGCGGCCAGAGTTGATCCGGGCCGGGGAAGATAACTGCACTCAGCATCCACGGGGTGATCACACACCCCGTCCACTGACCTTCGAACAGCGTAAAGTCGGAAACATACACCGGCATTGAAGGATGCAGAAAAGAGAGATCGTGCATCGAACGCCGGGCAATTTCTTCAAACGCTGCCTGTACTTGCGCCTTCGGGGAGGTCTGGAAACCTGCTATCTCTTCAGTCATGAGTCGCCTCCCGTGGGATGGCTTCCACGCCTGATTCGCGCAGCGCAGCCAGAACCTGCTCAAGCGCAGGTTCAATCATTGCTTCAACCGTCGGCGTTAAGCCGATGTGCGGCTCCAGTGATTCCGGGATCACGCCGACCAGGGTCAGCTTTTTCGGAAACTCACCGGTGAAGCGCAGGGCCGACAAGACGTCGGCCAGGCCAAGCTGATGCGGAGAGATTTTGTTGGTAAACAACGCCGGAACTTCTTCATCCCGCAGGATCATCATCGTTCCCGGCGCGTTCTTTTTCGAGACAATGGCATCGGCGATAATCAGATGATCGCGATTTGCCATGTCACCAAGCAGCTCCATTCCCGCCGTGCCGCCATCGAGGATCTCAACATAATCCGGCAGAATGTATCGTTGCTCTAACGCTTCAACAATCCGCACACCGATGGCTTCATCGGTCAGCAAAATATTGCCGACCCCTAAGACTAAAATACGCATTACAGAACCTTCACTGAAACCACTTCGTTGCCGTCGGCATCCACTACGTGTACCGCACAGGCCATGCACGGGTCGAAGGAGTGAATGGTGCGCACCACTTCCAGCGGTTTATTCGGATCGGCAACCGGTGTACCCACCAGCGACTGCTCGTACGGACCGACGTCATCATTGAAGTTACGCGGACCAGAGTTCCAGGTTGATGGAACAACCGCCTGGTAGTTGCTGATGATACCGTCTTTAATAACCATCCAGTGAGAGAGCATACCGCGCGGCGCTTCGAGGAAGCCAACACCTTTGAACTCACCCGTTGCCGGAATGTTCGGCTTCACAAAGGTGGTGTGATCGCCTTTGCCGATATTGGTGATCAGTGCACTGTATTGGTTTTGCAGGATATCCTGCAATTCGCAGCAGTGAACGGTACGACCAATAATACGGCCCAGCGTAGAGTGCAGCTGCGCCACTTCCAGCGTGTTGCCAGTCAGTTTCTGATAAATCGCAACGATTTCATTCAGTTTGTTCTGGGTAGACTCGCGACCTGCCGCCAGTTTTACCAGCATGTTAGCCAGCGGCCCCACTTCTACCGTTTTGCCGTAGAAAGTCGGTGATTTCACCCAGGAATATTTACCGTCGTCAGACCAACCATCATAAGCCGGAATGGTGGTACCTTCCCACGGAGCCTGCGGCGCTTCGTCCTTATACCAGGAGTGCTTCGCGCTTTCCTGAATTCCTTTGATCAGGTATTCATCGGAATGAGAAGTGATCGGACGATACGAGGACAGATCCGCATTCTCAATGTAGCCGCCCGGGAACAGGAAGCTGCCGTTTTTACTGTCGGTCGGGAATTCCGGCACGCTCAGGTAGTTCACCGCTCCTTTACCGCGCGTCAGCCATTCCGGGTAGAACGCGGCGATAACGGCGGTATCAACCTTGTAAACCTGCTCAACAAAGTCGCTCAGCTTGTCGATGAAGGACTTGATGTACATCAGGCGCTCAAGGTTCAGCACACCCAGACCGTCGAGGTTGATCGGGTTCGCGACACCACCTACCGCCAGGTTCTGAATGTGCGGCGTTTTACCGCCCAGCAGCGCCACGACGCGGTTAGCGTCACGCTGGCACTCCAGCGCTTGCAGGTAGTGCGCTACCGCAATCAGGTTCACTTCCGGCGGCAGTTTCATCGCCGGGTGACCCCAGTAGCCATTGGCGAAAATACCCAACTGACCGCTGGCAACCAGATCTTTGATCTTGTTCTGAACTTTGGTGAACTCTTCCGGGCTGTTCAGATGCCAGGTCGAAACGCCTTTCAGCATTTCGGAGGCTTTGGTTGGATCAGCTTGCAATGCAGAAGTGATGTCCACCCAGTCCAGCGCCGAAAGCTGATAGAAATGAACGATATGGTCATGCGTGGTGTGCGCAGCCAGAATGATGTTACGGATGTATTGCGCGTTAACCGGAACGTCGATATTCAGCGCACTTTCTGCCGCACGGACGGAAGACAGCGCGTGAGTAGTAGTACATACGCCACAGATACGTTGCACAATCATCCATGCATCGCGCGGATCGCGGTTTTTCACGATCTCTTCCATGCCGCGCCACATGGTACCGGAAGCCCATGCTTTCGAAACGACGCCATTTTCGATTTCGCAATCGATGCGTAAATGCCCTTCAATTCGGGTTACCGGATCAATAGTAATTCTCTGGCTCATGCTTTGCTCGCCTCATGACGATTATGATCGTTTTGTTTTAAAGGAGGAAGTATCGGCAGTAGACGAATGAGTACGATGTAAGCGCAAATCTCAATAGCCACAAAACCAATAGAAATCAACAGTTCTTCCCAGGTCGGGAAGTAGGCGTAACCGCCGCCCGGGTTGAATGCCACCAGCGAATAGGTCAGACGCCAGGTTGCACAACCTAACAGCGCGCTCAGTGCCGACAGGAACAGCATGCGGGAATCATTACGCAGCTTCGCCACACGCAAAACCACCAGCGGGAAGAGCATCAGCAGGACTTCAATCCAGAACATCACGGAGTAGAAGTCACCGGCAAACGCTAACGACAGCTTGTCGCGGTAGATTAGCTCGCCAAAGCGCAGCACGATGAAAATCGCCAGCAACACACTGATGGTGTTGGTCAGCTTGACGAACAGGCTCTTTTCATCCGGACCGTTGCCACGCAGACCCGCCTGCACCAGCGAACCTTCAAAGATGACAATCGAGAAGCCCATGATGAACGCCGTCAGCAGCGAGAACAGCGGCAACATTTCATAGCTCTGCCACAACGGATGCACTTTGTAGCCCGCCGAGATCATCAGCGACCCCATTGAAGACTGGTGCATAGTTGGCAGCAGCGCACCGAGCGCGATGATGAAGAACATCACCTTGTTCAGACGCTTGAGCGACACTTTCCAGCCCAGACGTTCAAACAGTGCCGGAGCAAACTCCAGTGCCATCACGCCGATGTAGATGGTCATACAGACCGCCGTCTCGAACAGTACCGAGTTCACGTTGAAGTGACCCGGAATGTAGAAGTACGGCAGGTTCCAGTAGCGACCAACGTCGATGGTGATCGACAAACCACCCAGTGAGTAACCAAACAGACTCGCCAACAGCGCCGGACGCACCAGCGGATGGTATTGCCCACGGTTAAAGACGTATACCGCCCACGCCAGCGCCCAGCCGCCACAGGCAAAGCCGGTGCCGATCAACAGGTCAAACGCGATCCACACGCCCCACGGGAAGCCGCCGTTCAGGTCAGAGACAGAGCCCAGACCGAACACCAGACGCTTCACAATCAGGAGCATACAGATGACGATTAACGGTCCAAAAATCATGACCGGTTTACTGATGATTTTGCCGCCCAGCGGTTGTGGATCATGACTCATGATCGTCTCCTCCGTCGTGATGGTCGTTTTTGGTGTTGCGACGAACCAGCACGGTTAAGCCCGCCAGCACAGCCAGTGGTAGCATCATGCCTTTATACAGGGTGTGTTGAATATTTTCGGAACGCGCACCGGTAGAAAGATCGTCCAGTTTCGGCAGGTCGAGATTTTCATAAGGCACACCCGTCAGTACCAGAACCTGAGTACCGCCGCCCTCTTTCTCGCCGTACAGATGCGGATAATATTTCGGCACCGTGTGCAGGTAAGTGTCGCCAGATTTCAGCGTCTGACGCGGATAGTGGTATTCGCTGCCAGGCTTCAGCGCCAGACGTTTTTTCGCCTCCGCCATCAGCTCTTCACGCGTACCAAAAATCACCGCCCCCGCCGGACACACTTCTACGCAACCTGGCAGACCGCCTTTATCGAGGCGTTCCACACCTTTCTGGTTGCACAGCTCACATTTATGCAGCGCACCAAACGGGTTGTTGTAGTCGTACTTCGGCACGTTGTACGGACAGGCAACCATGCAGTAACGGCAGCCGGTGCACACGTCTTTGTCGTAATGGACAATGCCGGTTTTCGGATCTTTTTTCAGTGCAGAAACCGGACACACGGAGACACAGTTCGGATCGACGCAATGCATACACTGTTTCTTAATGTACGCGTAGCCGTTCTCCTCCTGGTCTTTGTTGACGCCAATGCCGCTGGTCCACACCTGAATGATGTTATTGGTATACGGCGACAGTTTGTCGTTGTTCGACCAGGTCTGTTCCCCTTGTGGGTTACGTTCAGGGAAGTTGATATCCTGACACTTGGTGACGCAAGCCTGACAGCCTACGCACAAAGTCGAGTCGTACAACATCCCAAGCGATCCCGGAATTGGCGGGCGGTTTTCAGCAGCCGCATGACTGACAGACGGCAGTGCGCCCGTCAGCAATGCCCCGCAGGAGGCTGCTTTAATAAAATTACGTCTGTTCACGGTTATTCTCCCCGTGAGTCAGCGTTATCTTTCTTTTGCTGACGACCCAGTTCACGCACCGCCATCACGCTGACACCGGCAACCAGCCCAACCACACCGCCGAGCAAACCGATAGCGCCCGCAGAGACGTTGCCGCCTTCTTTAGCGTTGACGTCCGGTTTTTGTGAACGCGGAGTCTGGTTTTCGACGTTGGCAAGCTGATGGATGCCTTTATGGAAGCCGATACCTTCTTCGTTACAGCCATAGCATGGGTGACCAATTGCCACCGGCCACACGCCGCCAACGTCGCAGAATTGCAGCGTTGAGCAGTTGCCGTAAGTTTCTGGCCCTTTACAGCCGAGGTGGTACAGGCACCAGCCTTCACGGTGGCCTTCATCACCGAACTCTTTGGCAAAACGACCAGCATCAAAGTGCGGGCGGCGTTCGCAGTGTTCGTGAATCAGACGACCATAGGCGAAGGTCGGACGGTTTTTATCATCCAGCTTCGGCGGTTTGCCGTAAGTGATGAGGTGCGCAACGGTCGCGAGGAAGTTGTGCGGGTTTGGCGGGCAGCCAGGAATATTGATTACAGTTTTGCCTGGCAGAACTTCTTGCAGGCTGACCGCGCCGGTTGGGTTAACCCCAGCCGCGGCAACACCGCCCCACGCGGAGCAGGAACCGATAGCGATAATTGCTGCTGCGCCTTCTGCCGCTTTGCGGATGTGATCCACAATCGGCTCACCGGCTACCATGCAATAAATACCGTTATCTTTTAATGGGATGGAACCATCCACAACCAACACATACTGCCCTTTGTACTTCTCAAGTGCGTTGTGTTTGTTCTCTTCAACCTGATGGCCGAAGGCGGCAGAAAGCACTTCGTGATACTCCAGAGAGATAGTCTCCAGCACGAGGTTTTCTACCGTTGGATGCGTCGCACGAAGCAGAGATTCCGTACAACCGGTGCATTCCTGCGCGCCAATCCAGATAACCGGCGGGCGCTGCGGGTTAGTGACCGATTCGGCCATCTCTGCGGCGGCTTTGCTACTTAACCCCATGGTGGCGGCTAATGCTGCACAAAGCTTCATGAAATCACGACGATTAATGCCGTGAGAATGGATGAGGGTGTTATCTCCAGTCATTTATTGTTATTCCGTTGCGAAGACCTGGCATATATTTTGCCTCAACCGCAAAATCAATAATGCGATCGATGCGCCATTTACCACACATTTATTATGGTTATCATTACAATGATACTGCGGCGGGGCGCTAAAACGAAGGGAATAAGCATTAGTGTAATTAATTAAAGCAAGATAATACGTATGTTTGATCAATTTTCGAGGCGATAACCAGCCATAAAAAAGCGCAACGTAGAACAGGAATTATTCTCACGAAAGAAATCCATTACCATCTCTTTATCCAGCCCATAACGGCGCGTCAGAATACCCGCTTCCCAGGCGCTGAGCTGCCGATCGCCGGTCTTTTCATACATCCGGTGCGAGTAGCCTAATACAAAACCACGTTTATAATCGGCGCAAAATTTAGTCACATTAACTGCACTGTCGGCATGCGTTGCTTTTAATCCCGCCATTAAGCCTTTACCGAAATGGTTATTCATCGTTTACCTCAAACGTTATATATCAGTATATATAGCGATATTTTAGGCAAACTCCAACTTTTACGCACGCTATTTTTTCCTGCACATATAGGACGTTATCCTTTAAGGGATAAACACTTCAGGAAAGATATTTATCGAACCATGTCAGCGTCCTTTGCCAGGCAAGATCGGCGGCTGATTTGTCATAACGTGGCGTGGAATCATTATGGAATCCATGGTTAACCCCCGGATAGATATACGCTTCATAGACTTTGTTATTGGCCTTCAACGCCGCCTCGTAAGCGGGCCAGCCCTCGTTGATTCGGGTATCCAGTTCCGCGTAGTGGAGCAGTAAAGGCGCTTCAATCTTCGCCACATCGGCAGTGGGTGCCTGACGACCATAAAACGGCACCGCGCAGGCCAGTTCCGGATACGCCACGGCAGCCGCGTTCGATACGCCACCGCCATAGCAAAATCCGGTAATACCCACTTTGCCTGTCGCTTGCGGATAGCGTTGCATAAACTCAATTGCGGCAAAGAAATCATTCATCAGTTTGGTTGGATCAACCTGCTGTTGCAGCTCACGACCTTTATCATCATTACCCGGATAACCTCCAACGGAACTTAAGCCGTCAGGTGCCAGGACGATATACCCCGCCTTCGCCACCCGCCGTGCTACATCTTCGATATACGGATTCAGCCCACGATTTTCATGCACCACCACCACAGCGGGTGTTTTGTCGCTCATCTTCGCAGGCTTCACCAGATAACCACGAACCTCGCCGTGACCATTTGGCGAAGGATACGTGATGTACTCAGCGATAATCTCCGGGTCAGTAAACTCCACCTGGGTCGCCCACGCGTAATTTGGCTTAAGCAAATCAAACAACGCTAACGCCGTCATCCCGCCCACCGCGTACTTCGCTGCCAGGTTGAGAAACTCACGTTTTGATATTTTCCCATGAGCGTAATAGTCGTAGTAATCCAGCAACTCTTGCGGAAAATCTTTGGCGGTCAAACGCGGCATCGTTTTACTCCTCAGCTGTTGTTTTTTTAAGCAAAGCATAAGCGTGTGTTTTTGCCCAGTTTTTCGTCACTCTGTGAGCGATGCTACGGGATACGTCCTGGTAAATCGCTAGACTAGAAACATTGTTTCGAAATTGAATGGTGGAAAGGAGATGTCATGGTCTGGTTAGCGAATCCCGAACGTTACGGGCAGATGCAGTACCGCTATTGCGGAAAAAGCGGTTTACGCCTGCCCGCGTTATCGCTCGGTTTATGGCACAATTTCGGTCACGTTAACGCGCTGGAATCACAGCGTGCGATCCTGCGTAAAGCGTTTGATTTAGGCATTACGCACTTTGATTTAGCCAACAATTACGGCCCGCCTCCAGGAAGTGCAGAAGAGAACTTTGGTCGTCTGTTATGGGAAGATTTTGCGCCTTATCGTGACGAGTTAATTATCTCCACCAAAGCTGGCTATGATATGTGGCCTGGCCCGTATGGCTCTGGCGGGTCGCGTAAATACCTGCTCGCCAGTCTCGACCAAAGCCTGAAGCGTATGGGGCTTGAGTATGTCGATATCTTTTACTCGCACCGTGTCGATGAAAATACGCCAATGGAGGAAACCGCCTCTGCGCTTGCCCATGCGGTGCAAAGTGGTAAGGCGCTGTATGTTGGGATCTCTTCATACTCGCCAGAGCGGACGCAAAAAATGGTCGAGTTGCTGCGCGAGTGGAAAATTCCGCTGTTAATTCATCAGCCTTCATACAATTTACTGAACCGCTGGGTGGATAAAAGCGGCCTGCTGGATACCCTGCAAAATAACGGCGTGGGCTGCATTGCCTTCACCCCACTGGCCCAGGGATTGCTGACCGGAAAATATCTCAACGGCATTCCTGAAGATTCACGGATGCATCGCGAAGGTCATAAAGTGCGCGGCCTGACACCGAAAATGCTCACCGAAGCTAACCTCAACAGCCTGCGGTTATTGAATGAAATGGCACAGCAGCGCGGTCAGTCTATGGCGCAAATGGCGTTAAGCTGGTTGCTGAAAGATGAGCGAGTGACGTCGGTATTGATTGGTGCCAGCCGTCCGGAGCAACTGGAGGAGAACGTACAGGCATTGAATAATCTGGCGTTTAGTGCCGAAGAACTGGCGCAGATTGACCAGCATATTGCCGATGGCGAGCTAAACCTGTGGCAAGCATCTTCCGATAAATAACAAGTTCATACCGGGCGCGAGAACCGCGCCCGAATCAGATCAGTGATTATGACGAGTTAGTCGGTCAAGATAGCCCATCACAAATGCAGAAAGCACAAACGTCAGATGGATAATGACGTACCACATCAGTTTGTTATCCGGGACATTTTTCGCATCCATAAAGACGCGCAGTAAGTGAATGGAAGAGATTGCCACAATCGACGCTGCCACTTTGTTTTTTAGCGACGTTGCGTCCATTTTCCCCAGCCAGTTCAGTTTCTCTTTGTTCTCGGAGATATCCAGCTGCGAGACGAAATTCTCATAACCGGAAAACATCACCATCACCAGCAAACCGCCAACCAGCGTCATATCCACCAGCGACAGCAACACGAGGATCAAATCTGATTCTGCCATTGAGAAGATATTCGGCAGGACGTGAATAATCTCCTGAAAGAACTTCAGCGCCAGGGCAACCAGCGCCAGCGAAAGGCCAAAGTACACGGGGGCAAGCAGCCAGCGAGAAGCATACATTGCATTTTCAAGAAAACGTTCCATACATTCCTGTCGTGTAGTTAAAACGGGCAACAGTATATCGCAATTGAGTTAACAGCACGCAACAGCAAATCAACATATACGTTAAACCGTTGTCGCATAATTCTGAGATTTAGGGATCTTCCTGGTTCCCTGATTACCGTGGCGCGTGCGTCTACCCTTAAAGGACGTTGAACCTGAAGGGAGAAAAGCGATGTCTCATTTAAAAGACCCGACCACACAGTATTACACTGGTGAATATCCCAAACAGAAACAACCAGCGCCCGGCATCCAGGCGAAGATGACGCCCGTGCCAGATTGCGGCGAGAAAACCTATGTCGGTAGCGGTCGCCTGAAAGATCGTAAAGCACTGGTGACAGGGGGCGATTCCGGAATCGGTCGCGCTGCCGCCATCGCTTACGCGCGTGAAGGCGCTGACGTGGCGATCAGTTATCTTCCCGTGGAAGAAGAAGATGCTCAGGATGTGAAAAAGATCATTGAAGAATGCGGACGCAAAGCCATTCTGCTGCCGGGCGATTTAAGCGATGAGAAATTTGCCCGTTCGCTGGTTCACGACGCGCATAAGGCGTTAGGCGGGCTGGATATTATGGCGCTGGTCGCCGGGAAACAGGTTGCCATTCCTGATATTGCAGAGCTCACCAGCGAACAGTTTCAAAAGACCTTTGCCATTAACGTTTTCGCGCTGTTCTGGCTAACCCAGGAAGCAATTCCCCTGCTACCGAAAGGCGCCAGTATCATCACCACTTCGTCAATCCAGGCCTACCAGCCAAGCCCGCATTTGCTGGACTATGCGGCTACGAAGGCGGCGATTCTGAACTACAGCCGTGGCCTGGCAAAACAGGTCGCGGAGAAAGGTATTCGGGTGAATATTGTCGCGCCAGGCCCTATCTGGACAGCACTGCAAATTTCCGGCGGACAGACGCAGGATAAGATCCCGCAGTTTGGTCAGAAAACACCGATGAAACGTGCGGGGCAACCGGCGGAGCTGGCCCCTGTATATGTTTATCTGGCAAGTCAGGAGTCGAGCTATGTCACCGCAGAAGTACACGGCGTGTGTGGCGGCGAACATTTAGGCTAAAAAATACCCGGTTGTGTGATAGCAACCGGGCATCATTGTGCTTTTAACCTTGCCGGATGCGGCGTAAACGCCTTATCCGACCTACAAACTCATGAAAACTCAACACGTTGCGATAAATTTTGTAGGCCAGATAAGCGTAGCGCATCAGGCAATTCGCTTTACTTCGCTTTGGCAGTTTCTTCGCCGACCAGACCAATCTTCAGGTAACCTGCCTGATGCAGCTTATCCATTACCTTCATCAACATCTCGTAGTCGACGGTCTTATCTGCATGGAAGAAGATGGTGGTATCTTTCTTACCTTCGGTTAACGCATTCAGCGCCGTAACCATCGTTTCATCGGTGACCGGATCGTTACCGATAAACATTGAGTTGTCCGCCTTCACCGACAGATAAACCGGTTTTTCCGGGCGCGGCTGCGGCGTGCTGGTAGAAGCAGGCAAGTTCACCTTCACATCTACCGTCGCTAACGGTGCCGCCACCATAAAGATAATCAGCAGAACCAACATCACGTCGATAAACGGCGTCACGTTGATATCATGCATTTCGCCGTTATCGTCGAGGTTTTCGTTAAGATGCATTGCCATCGGACATTATCCTGCGCGTAATTTTTGTGCAACACGAACCGGATGCGCAGCGGCGCTGGCTTCCAGATCCAGGTCACGGCTTTGCAGCAACAATACCTGCGCTGCGACATCGCCAAGCATCGCTTTAAAGCCGCCAATCTGGCGTGCAAATACGTTATAGATAACGACCGCCGGAATCGCTGCCACCAGACCGATTGCCGTTGCCAGCAACGCTTCTGCAATACCCGGTGCAACCACTGCCAGGTTGGTAGTTTGCGTTTGCGCGATACCAATAAAGCTGTTCATGATGCCCCAGACCGTACCAAACAGACCAACGAACGGCGAAATTGCGCCGATGGTAGCAAGATAACCGTTACCGCGGCCCATTTGACGACCTACTGCGGCGACCCGACGCTCAAGGCGGAAACTGGTACGCTCTTTAATACCTTCGTTATCGTCGCTGCCTTCCGACAGTTCCAGCTCATTTTGCGCTTCATTGAGCAAATGCAAGCTTAAGCTTTTGCTACCAAAATCAGCGGCGATATCGCTGGCCTGGTTTAAAGAGCGTGCTTCAGCCAGCAGTTGCTGCTCGCGCTTCAGGCGACGCTTCTGGTTGAAGAACTCTACGCTCTTACTGAAAAAGATTGCCCAGGTGACTACGGAGGCCAAAATAAGCCCAATCATCACGCACTTAACGACAATATCGGCGTGCTGATACATACCCCAGACGGAAAGGTCCGTCTGCATTAAATTATTACCCACTGTGTATCTCCAGGACGCAAGTCACAAAATCTGCGCACAATAATATCAAAACGACGTCGAATTGATAGTCGTTCTCATTACTATTTGCATACTGCCGTACCTTTGCTTTCTTTTCTTTGCGTTTACGCAGTAAAAAAGTCACCAGTACACCTTTTGCGAAATTTTTCTGCTTTATGCCAATTCTTCAGGATGCGCATAACCTCATTCGTGCTAGTTTAGACATCCAGACGTATAAAAACAGGAATCCCAACATGGCAGACAAACAACTTGATACTCAACTGGTCAATGCAGGACGCAGCCAAAAATACACTCTCGGCGCGGTAAATAGCGTGATTCAGCGCGCCTCTTCGCTGGTCTTTGACAGTGTGGAAGCCAAAAAACATGCGACGCGCAATCGCGCCAATGGCGAGTTGTTCTATGGACGGCGCGGAACGTTAACCCATTTCTCCTTACAAGAAGCGATGTGCGAACTGGAAGGTGGCGCAGGTTGCGCGCTGTTTCCTTGCGGGGCGGCAGCGGTTGCCAATTCCATTCTTGCTTTTGTTGAACAGGGCGATCATGTGTTGATGACAAATACCGCCTACGAGCCGAGCCAGGATTTCTGTAGCAAAATCCTCAGCAAGTTGGGCGTAACGACATCATGGTTTGATCCGCTGATTGGTGCCGATATCGTTAAACATCTGCAGCCAAACACTAAAATCGTGTTTCTGGAATCGCCAGGCTCCATCACCATGGAAGTCCACGACGTTCCGGCGATTGTTGCCGCCGTACGCAGTGTGGTGCCGGACGCCATCATTATGATCGATAACACCTGGGCTGCCGGAGTGCTGTTCAAAGCTCTTGATTTTGGTATTGATGTTTCTATTCAGGCCGCCACCAAATATCTGGTAGGGCATTCAGATGCGATGATTGGCACTGCCGTGTGCAATGCCCGTTGCTGGGAGCAACTGCGGGAAAATGCCTATCTGATGGGGCAGATGGTCGACGCAGATACCGCCTATATGACCAGTCGTGGCCTGCGTACACTGGGCGTGCGTCTGCGCCAACATCATGAAAGCAGCCTGAAAGTGGCTGAATGGCTGGCCACACATCCGCAGGTTGAGCGAGTTAACCACCCTGCTCTGCCAGGCAGTAAAGGCCATGAATTCTGGAAACGAGACTTTACAGGTAGCAGCGGACTATTTTCCTTTGTCCTGAAGAAAAAACTTAATGACGAAGAACTGGCGAACTATCTGGATAACTTCAGTTTATTCAGCATGGCCTTCTCATGGGGCGGGTATGAATCCTTGATCCTCGCGAACCAGCCAGAACATCTCACCGCCATCCGCCCGCAAGGTAAGATCGATTTTAGCGGCACCTTGATTCGCCTGCATATTGGTCTGGAAAACGTCGACGATCTGATTGCCGATCTGGACGCCGGCTTCGCGCGAATTGTGTAACATTGCCAAATTTGGACAATTTTGCAGACATTTAATTGTGAATAGTCTTAAATTGTTGCGTCCGGGATCAAGGCGTCCCGGACGATTCAGGAGTACAATAGTCAAATTAAGGCTTAAACGCTGTTCCACAGGAAAGTCCATGGCTGTTATTCAAGATATTATCGCTGCGCTCTGGCAACATGACTTTGCCGCGCTGGCGGACCCTCACATTGTTAGCGTTGTTTACTTTGTCATGTTTGCCACGCTGTTTTTAGAAAACGGCCTGCTGCCCGCCTCATTTTTGCCTGGCGACAGCTTGTTGATTCTGGCTGGCGCATTGATTGCCCAAGGGGTTATGGATTTTCTGCCAACAATCACGATTCTGACTGCCGCAGCCAGCCTGGGTTGTTGGTTGAGTTATATTCAGGGACGCTGGCTGGGTAATACCAAAACGGTGAAAGGCTGGCTGGCACAGCTTCCGGCCAAATATCACCAGCGCGCCACCTGTATGTTTGACCGCCACGGTCTGCTGGCGCTGCTTGCTGGACGTTTTCTCGCCTTTGTCCGCACGCTGCTGCCAACCATGGCGGGGATTTCCGGACTGCCAAATCGCCGCTTCCAGTTTTTCAACTGGTTAAGCGGGTTGTTATGGGTCAGCGTGGTAACCAGTTTTGGCTATGCCTTAAGCATGATCCCGTTTGTAAAACGCCATGAAGATCAGGTGATGACGTTCCTGATGATCCTGCCGATTGCCTTGCTAACCGCTGGCTTGTTAGGCACGCTGTTCGTGGTGATTAAAAAAAAGTACTCTAGTGCCTGACGATTTCCTCCGTTCCCGGTGGCCATGCCGGGAACACATTTAACTCCCCTGCATCGCCCGCATTCTGGCTGCATCTTCTCCCGGCGTCACACCGAAATAACGTTTAAACTCACGGCTAAATTGCGACGCGCTTTCATAGCCGACGCGCATCGCCGCCGCGCTGGCCTTCATGCCGTCGTGGATTATCATCATTCGCGCCTTATGCAGACGGTAATTCTTCAGATACTGCAACGGCGAGGTACTGGTGACAGACTTAAAATTATGGTGGAACGCTGAAACGCTCATATTGGCTTCTGCTGCCAGTTGCTCAACGCTCAGGTTTTCGGTGTATTTATTCTCAATTCGTTTCAGCACGCGGCTAATCAGGCTGAAATGCGTCTGGCGACTTACCAGTGCCAGCAACGCGCCGCCGCAAGGCCCCGTCAGCACATAGTACAGAATTTCGCGGATAATCTGTTTACCGAGAATGCGCGCATCCAGCGGTCGTTCCATCACATCCAGTAACCGCTCCGCCGCGCATAAAATCTCTTCGGACAATGTAGCGGAATTAATACCGCTGGCAGCCATCGACGGCTGGAAATGTTCATCTTCGCCAATGTCCATCAACAGCTCTTGTAACTGTAAAATATCAACATTGAGACGCACCCCCGCCAGTGGCACCTCTGGCGTGGCATAGGTTTCGCACTCAAACGGCAACGGCACCGTCAGCAGCAGGTATTCATTGGCGTCATAGCGAAACACGCGTTCATTGATATAACCGATTTTATGCCCAGAAAAGAGAATTATGATGCCAGGTTCATACATCACTGGCGTACGCGCACCGGGGTTCTCGCCATACAATAAGCGCACATCAGGCAACATATCCGACAAACTATTTTCTTTATCTTTCAGTCTATTAATTTTATCCGTCAGTAGGCGGCATATCTCTTCACGTTTCATATCGCGTAATTTCTTAGGAATAATGCGGCAATTTGATTGTGCGCAATTTTGTACCATTTCTCCAGTACTCTGGAGAAATAGGCAAGACATTGGCAGAAATGAGCATTGAGAGCCACGGCGCTGGCGACCACAATGAAAAACATCAGGCAGACCGATCTCTGCCCTCATATTGACCCAGCAAAGGGAGCAAGTAATGAACAACTTTAATCTGCACACCCCAACCCGCATTCTGTTTGGTAAAGGCGCTATCGCTGGTTTACGCGAGCAAATTCCTCATGGCGCCCGCGTATTGATTACCTACGGCGGTGGTAGTGTGAAAAAAACCGGCGTCCTCGATCAAGTTCTGGACGCACTGAAAGGTATGGACGTGCTGGAGTTTGGCGGTATCGAACCAAACCCGGCTTATGAAACGCTGATGAACGCCGTAAAACTGGTTCGCGAACAGAAAGTGACTTTCCTGTTGGCGGTTGGCGGCGGGTCCGTGCTGGATGGCACCAAATTTATCGCCGCAGCGGCAAATTATCCTGAAAACGTCGATCCGTGGCATATCCTGCAAACTGGCGGCAAAGAGATTAAAAGCGCTATCCCGATGGGCTGTGTGCTGACACTGCCTGCAACTGGTTCAGAATCCAACGCAGGCGCGGTTATCTCCCGTAAAACCACTGGCGACAAGCAGGCGTTCCATTCTGCCCATGTTCAGCCGGTATTTGCCGTACTCGATCCGGTTTATACCTATACCCTGCCGCCGCGCCAGGTGGCTAACGGCGTAGTGGACGCCTTTGTGCACACCGTAGAACAGTATGTGACCAAACCGGTTGATGCCAAAATTCAGGATCGCTTCGCAGAAGGCATTTTGCTGACGCTGATCGAAGATGGCCCGAAAGCCCTGAAAGAACCAGAAAACTACGATGTTCGCGCCAACGTTATGTGGGCGGCGACCCAAGCGCTGAACGGTTTGATCGGCGCTGGCGTACCGCAGGACTGGGCAACGCATATGCTGGGCCACGAACTAACCGCTATGCACGGTCTGGATCACGCACAAACTCTGGCTATCGTCCTGCCTGCACTGTGGAATGAAAAACGCGACACCAAGCGCGCGAAACTGCTGCAATACGCTGAACGTGTCTGGAACATCACCGAAGGTTCCGACGACGAGCGCATTGACGCCGCGATTGCTGCTACCCGTAACTTCTTCGAGCAATTAGGCGTGCCGACACATCTTTCCGACTACGGTCTGGACGGCAGCTCTATCCCGGCATTGCTGAAAAAACTGGAAGAACACGGCATGACCCAACTGGGCGAAAATCATGACATTACACTGGAAGTCAGCCGCCGCATCTACGAAGCCGCCCGTTAAGCTTTTTACGCCTCAAACTTTCGTTTTCGGGCATTTCGTCCAGACTTAAGTTCACAACATCTCACCGGAGCCTGCTCCGGTGAGTTCATATAAGGAGGAACGTATGGCTAATCCAACCGTTATTAAGCTACAGGACGGCAATGTCATGCCCCAGCTGGGACTGGGCGTCTGGCAAGCAAGTAATGAGGAAGTTATCACCGCTATTCAAAAAGCGTTAGAAGTGGGTTATCGTTCGATTGATACCGCCGCAGCCTACAAGAACGAAGAAGGTGTCGGCAAAGCCCTGAAAAATTCCGCACTTAACAGAGAAGATCTGTTCATCACCACGAAACTGTGGAACGACAACCACAAGCGCCCCCGCGAAGCCCTACTCGACAGTCTGAAAAAACTCCAGCTTGATTATATCGACCTCTACTTAATGCATTGGCCCGTTCCCGCAATCGACCATTATGTCGAAGCATGGAAAGGAATGATTGAGCTGCAAAAAGAGGGATTAATCAAAAGTATCGGCGTCTGCAATTTCCAGATCCACCATCTTCAGCGTCTGATTGATGAAACTGGCGTGGCGCCTGTCATTAACCAGATAGAACTTCACCCGCTGATGCAGCAACGTCAGTTGCATGCCTGGAACGCCACACACAAAATCCAGACCGAATCCTGGAGCCCATTAGCCCAGGGCGGGAAAGGCGTATTCGATCAGAAAATCATTCGCGATCTGGCAGATAAGTATGGCAAAACCCCGGCGCAGATTGTTATCCGCTGGCATCTGGATAACGGTCTGGTTGTAATCCCGAAATCGGTCACCCCTTCACGAATTGCCGAAAACTTCGATGTCTGGGATTTCCGTCTCGACAAAGACGAACTTGGTGACATTGCAAAACTCGACCAGGGTAAACGCCTCGGCCCTGATCCCGACCAGTTCAGCGGCTAACGCACAAATTCTCCCGGTAGCGGTAATGTTCCGCTACCGGACTTTTCAGAAATCATTTATTCCCCTCGCCTCCCGCCCGTTGTTACTCTCCCCTGTTCAGGAACACCAAATATAAGGACATCATCATGCGGAGCTGGAAGCTCTTAAAGGAACAACTCATCTACACCAGGGATAAACGCGACGGAGAGGTGAAAAACAGATGAAAATAATGATTCTGTTTTTGGCAGCCTTTTTAAGTTTTACCCTCCAGGCGCAATCCCCCTCGCTAACCGCTGAACAAACAGTCAGGCAGATTTATCAATACTATACCGGTGGGGCTAGCGTTCCTTATTTCGCTGATAACAGTGAGCAAGCAATAACATCAACGCGAATGCAAAAGGCGCTAACCTTGAATGACAATCTCACACTGCCGGGTAATATTGGCTGGCTGGATTACGATCCGGTTTGCGATTGTCAGGATTACGGCGATCTGGTGTTAGAAAGTGTCGCGGTTACTCAAACGGATGCCGATCACGTGGATGCCCTTGTGCGCTTTCGTCCCTATAAAGACGATAAAGAAAAGACCACGCAAACACTGAAGATGGTGGCAGAAAATGGTCGTTGGGTGATTGATGATATTGTCAGCAATCATGGCAGCGTCTGGCAGTCGGTTAATGGTGAGAATGAAAAAATATTGGCGGTACTGGCATCGCTGCAAAAAGAGCAGCCTGAAGCCTTTGTCGCCGAGTTGTTTGGCCATATCACTCATTATAGCTGGCCCTGGACGTGGGTTGTTTCCAACACCTATCGCCAGGCTGTTAATGCCTTCTATAAAACCACCTTCAAGACTGACAGTAACTCCGATGAAAATATGCAATTAGAGCGGCAATTTATCTACGACAACCCAATCTGTTTTGGCGAAGAGTCGTTATTTTCACGCGTTGATGAAATTCGTGTGCTGGAGAAAACTGCCGACTCCGCTCGTATTTATGTTCGTTTTGCATTGACCAATGGCAACAGCGAAGAGCAAGAATTTGTTTTACAGCGGCGTGAGGGTAAGTGGGAAATTGCCGATTTTATCCGCCCAGGCGGCGGAAGCTTACTTAAACAGATTGAAGCGAAGACTGCCGCCAGATTAAAGCAATGAGCTGAATTAAATAACAATTAGCCGGAACAATAAATAAAAGGGAACACTATATGAAAACGATTTTCACCGTGGGAGCTGTTGTTCTGGCAACCTGCTTGCTCAGTGGCTGCGTCAATGAGCAAAAGGTCAATCAGCTGGCGAGCAATGTGCAAACATTAAATGCCAAAATCACCCGACTTGAGCAGGATATGAAAGCATTACGCCCACAAATCTATGCGGCAAAATCTGAAGCTAACAGAGCTAATACGCGTCTTGATGCGCAGGACTATTTCGATTGCCTGCGCTGCTTGCGTATGTACGCAGAATGATAAAAAAATCCCCGGCAGCGTGTCAGTTGCCGGGGATTGTTTTTAACGTCCGACCGCTGCTTTAGGGCGTTTCTTCGCGCCAGCATTCACCGGACGAGATTGCGTAGACGACGCTTTTTTTGCCGTAGCAGGCGTCTGACGCTGGGTCGCCATCGGCGTATGTTTGGTCAACGCCGGACGGGTATTGCGGTTCTGGCGGCGAGCCTCACGCATCTCTTCAATGGTTGGCGCAGGCACTAAGCAATCGCGACGGCTGCCAATCAGATGCTTTTTACCCATTGCTTCCAGCGCCTGACGGATTAACGGCCAGTTTGCCGGATCGTGGTAACGCAACAACGCTTTATGCAAACGACGCTGTTTGTCGCCCTTCGGTACGAAGACGTCTTCACTCTTATAACCAATCTTCGCCAGCGGGTTTTTGCCGGTGTAATACATGGTGGTCGAGTTAGCCAGCGGTGATGGGTAGAAGTTCTGTACCTGGTCGAGGCGGAAGCGATGCTTTTTCAGCCACAGCGCCAGGTTCACCATATCTTCATCACGCGTACCCGGGTGTGCAGAGATGAAATAGGGGATCAGATACTGCTCTTTACCTGCCTGTTTGGAATAGGTGTCGAACAGCTCTTTAAAGCGGTCATAGCTGCCCATGCCCGGCTTCATCATCTTCGATAACGGCCCTTCTTCGGTATGTTCCGGGGCAATCTTCAGATAACCGCCGACGTGATGGGTCGCCAGCTCTTTGATATAGTGTGGATCTTCTACGGCGATGTCATAACGCACGCCGGAGGCGATCAGGATCTTTTTAATCCCTTTCAGATCGCGCGCACGGCGATAGAGGTTGATCGTCGGTTCGTGGTTAGTGTCCATATGCGGACAAATATCCGGGTAAACGCACGACAAGCGACGGCAGGTCTGTTCAGCGCGTGGCGATTTGCAGCGCAACATATACATGTTGGCAGTTGGCCCACCGAGATCGGAAATCACGCCAGTAAAGCCAGGAACGGTGTCGCGGATCGCTTCGATCTCATTGATGATCGAATCTTCGGAACGGCTCTGAATAATGCGCCCTTCATGCTCGGTAATAGAGCAGAAAGAGCAGCCGCCAAAGCAGCCGCGCATAATATTGACCGAGAAACGAATCATTTCGTAAGCCGGAATACGGGCATTACCGTAAGCCGGATGCGGCACGCGCTTGTACGGCAGCGCAAAGACGCTGTCCATCTCTTCGGTAGAAAGTGGAATAGCAGGCGGGTTGATCCACACATAGCGGTCGCCATGTTTTTGCATCAGTGCGCGAGCGCAGCCTGGGTTAGTTTCGTGGTGCAGAATACGCGAAGCATGAGCGTACAGCACTTTGTCGCCCTTCACTTTCTCGAAAGAAGGCAGCAACACGTAGGTTTTTTCCCACGGTTTCGGGCGCGGCGGCTGCACGGTAACGGCTTTGGCTTCTTGTTTTTTCGGCGCCACCGGTTTGTTATCCGCGCACGGCAGGTCTTCACCATACGGATGCGGGATCGGGTCGATTTTCCCCGGGGTATCGAGACGGGTGGAATCCACGCCGCTCCAGCCAGGCAGTGCTTCTTTCACGATAATCGCGGTATTACGCACATCGCGGATTTCACTAATCGGCTCGCCCATCGCCAGACGATGCGCCACTTCCACCAGCGGACGTTCACCGTTACCGAACATCAGCATGTCGGCTTTCGAATCCACCAGCACGGAACGGCGCACGGTATCGGACCAGTAATCATAATGCGCGGTACGGCGCAGACTGGCCTCAATACCGCCGAGGATCACCGGCACATCTTTCCACGCCTCTTTACAACGCTGGGTATAAACCAGTGTGGCGCGATCCGGACGCTTACCCGCGACGTTATCCGGTGTGTAGGCATCGTCATGACGTAAACGGCGATCGGCGGTATAGCGGTTGATCATCGAGTCCATGTTGCCAGCAGTAACGCCGAAAAACAGATTCGGTTTACCCAGACGCATAAAGTCGTCTTTGCTGCTCCAGTCCGGCTGGGCGATGATCCCAACGCGAAAGCCCTGCGCTTCCAGCATACGACCGCAGATCGCCATTCCGAAGCTTGGGTGATCGACATACGCGTCGCCAGTAACCAAAATGATGTCGCAGCTATCCCAGCCAAGTTGATCCATCTCTTCACGAGACATCGGCAAAAACGGTGCCGGTCCAAAACAGGCGGCCCAGTACTGCGGCCAGGAGAACAGGTCGCGATCCGGTTGGATCAGGGAGATAGAGCTCATTTTGCTTCCAGAAATGGTAAAAAAATAATCAAAGGCCGGGGATTATACGCTGTATCGCGCGCGGAAATGAAGTGATGTTGATAAACGGTGACAAAATACCTGGTGAAGTTTTCACTGCCGATCGAGGCAAACACATTTAAGGCTAGCGGTAGCGTGGCAACTGCCGCTACTATTTATGCCGATCAGCAACGTTCAGGTCATGTTGCACGACGATCAGCTAACCGAGGACACCCACAGTAAGGCAAGGTATGGAACAGGTTATTACAAAGCGCCGCTATTACGATATTGGTCTACAGATTGAAGAGCTGCTGTATTCAGGCGTATTTAAAGCCGGAGAGCGCTTACCTTCAGAACGTGAACTGAGCGAGCGGTTTAATACCAGCCGGACTACCATTCGTGAAGCTATCATTATGCTGGAACTCAAAGGCGTGCTGAATGTGAAGCAAGGGTCAGGGATCTTCTTTGTCGATTCCACCGATAAGCTCAATCAGAAATCATTAATGCCTTATTCAGAAATTGGCCCGTTTGAACTGTTGCAGGCGCGTCAGGTGATCGAGAGCAATATTACTGGTTTTGCAGCCAGCCAGATCAGCTTTAACGAATTACAAGAATTAAAGAAAATCATTAGCTTGCAGGAAAAGGCTATCGCAGCGGAAAGTGATAAATTTGAAGAGTTGGATCACCGTTTTCATAGCCTTATTGCCGAAGCAACGCAAAATCGGGTGCTGATCAAACAAGCGGCCGAATTATGGCGGGCAGTGCGCACAGAAAACCCCCGCTGGAAGAAGCTGAACTACAAATACCTTCACGAAAAGCATTTGCGTCTGCAATGGCTGGAAGATCACCAGGCTATTTTCCTTGCGCTGCAACAGAAAGATTCAGAGCTTGCCAGAGAAGCATCCTGGAACCATCTGGAAAACAGCAAAAATGAACTGATCAAAATCTTCAAACAAGACGCTTCCATCAGCGACTTTGATGACTTTTTCTTCGCTCGTTAACCTTCATTAGTCCAGAGCTGACGTAAAAAATGACGCTGGCTCTGCGTTCCGCCCTCCACTGGTACACGCTCTCTTTTTAATTGGTCTAATAAATCGATTATCATCAGATATCTTAGATTAGCGGCAATTATCCCAAAAACTGACACCTAAAAAACTTTCCTTTCAATTTATTCTTATAACTCATTGATATAGATATAAATAACACCTCGTTGTTCTGTTCCGTACTTTTACCTTTCTCTGCAAGCGTGATGCATCTCTCTGTTTTTGGTCTAGTGAATTATGTAAATTGGTCTACACACACCAGCTACCAGGAGTAAGAGCATAATGTCAGGGAACGAAAGCATCGCTGTCGCCAACTATGATCAGGTAACCATCTGGCCTCGGGACAGGTTACAGGCAGATATTGTCCATATTGGTTTTGGCGCGTTTCATCGCGGACACCAGGCTGTCTACACGGATCTCACTAATCAGCTCTCGGACACCCGCTGGGGGATCTTTGAGATCAACCTGTTTGGTGATGCTCAACTGATTGAAAACTTAAATGCGCAAAATGGGCTGTTTTCGGTGGTGGAAACGTCTGCATCGCAATCTACCTCACGCCTTGTGCGTTCGGTGACTGGCGGTATTCATACCCCCGTGGATGGCATTACCGCAGCAATCCAGAAATTGACTGAACCTCAGGTAAAAATCGTTTCATTAACCATCACCGAGAAAGGCTATTGCCTCGATTCGCAAACGCGATCACTTGATCTCACCAATGGATTAATCAAACACGATCTACAAAACCCGGATGCGCCTCAGTCGGCTATTGGCTTGATCGTCTGTGCTTTGCAACAACGTAAAGCGGCAGGACTCGCCGCTTTTAGCGTGCTCTCCTGCGACAACTTGCCAGACAATGGGCATCTGACGCGAAATGCCGTTCTCGGTTTTGCCCGACAACTGGATCAGCCCCTGGCTCAGTGGATCGAAGAAAATGTCTCATTTCCAGGCACGATGGTAGATCGCATTGTTCCGGCAATGACCGAATCGCAATTCGCCTTACTGGAAACTAAAACCGGTTATGCCGATCCCTGCGGGATCGTCTGCGAATCATTTCGTCAGTGGGTGATCGAAGATAATTTTGTTCACGGGCGACCACAATGGGATAAAGCAGGCGCGATGTTTGTCAGCAATGTTCAGCCTTATGAAGAGATGAAGTTACGCATGTTAAACGGTAGCCATTCATTTCTGGCTTATAACGGCTCACTGGCAGGCTATGAATTTATCTGGCAATGCATGGAAGACGCTGATTTTCGTTCCATTACCCGCCAGTTGATGATTAATGAACAAGCCCGAACACTTAATCCAGACTTAAATATCGATGCCCAGGAATACGCCGACCTGTTAATTGAACGCTTTAGCAACCGTAATGTTGCACACCGTACCGGGCAAATCGCTATGGACGGTTCGCAAAAGCTTCCCCAGCGTGCGCTGACTCCCTGGCTGAAATTGCATCAGCAAAAACAAAACAATGCAGGTCTGTCACTGCTCGTTGCTGGCTGGTTGCATTATGTCATTGAAGCTTTTGAGAAAAGCCAGTCTGTCGCAGATCCAATGAGTGAACAATTTCAGGCGCTAATAAAGGAACAACAAGACGCATGGCAACAGGCGCTCGCATTACTGCACCTTAGCGCCATATTTGGTGAATTAAGCAATCATCAACCATTTATAAATGAAATAAAAATCGCTTTTGCGAATATAAAAAACAAAGGCATCAAGGCCACCATCAGCCAGTTATTATCGGATAAGCAAAAATGAAAACATTAATTTGTCAGCAGCCTGGCGTTATGGAATATGTGGAAAAGGATATTCCCACACCAGCAGATAATGAAGTGCTATTAAAAATCAAAGCTGTGGGTATTTGTGGTACTGATATTCACGCATTTGCCGGGAGACAGCCTTTTTTTAGCTACCCACGTGTATTAGGTCATGAAATATGCGCCGAAGCGGTTTCGCGAGGCAGTCAGTGCCAGATTGCACAATCAGGCCAGCGCTATTCCGTTATCCCATGCATTCCATGTGGTGAGTGCGCCGCCTGTCGGGAAGAGAAAACGAACTGCTGTGAACGTGTTTCGCTGTATGGCGTGCATCAGGATGGGGGTTTTAGTGAGTACCTTGCGGTACGTGAAGACAACCTTGTGCCGCTCCCTGACGAGGTCAGCGACAGCGCCGGCGCATTGGTTGAATGCTTCGCCATTGGAGCACATGCCGTTCGTCGGGCTGAGATCAAGGCTGCACAAAACGTACTGGTGATTGGCGCCGGGCCAATCGGTCTGGCAACAGCAGCCATCGCCCGGGCTAAAGGGGCGCAGGTTGTTGTTGCTGATATTGATAGTCAACGTCGCCAGCACGTTGTGGATAATCTTGCTATTAATGCCTTCGATCCCACACAGGAAGATTTTATTACCGCGCTTCGTGAGGCTTTTGGCGGCGAACTGGCTTGCGTAGTACTGGATGCTACGGGAAATAAAGCCTCGATGAGTCAGGATGTAAATCTTATTCGTCATGGCGGCAAAATTGTTTTCATCGGTTTGTATATCGGTGAGCTCGTTATTGACGATCCAACCTTCCACAAAAAAGAGACAACGTTACTCAGCAGTCGTAATGCCACACGGGAAGATTTCGCGTTAGTTATTGAACTGATGCGCAGCAATAAAATTCACGAAAACTTAATGAAAAATCAGGAGTTTGATTTCTTTAGTGTTGGCGAAGATTACCAGCGTAACGTTGTAGAAAATAAAAATATGGTCAAGGGTGTGATCACTTTTTAAGGGAACAAAGATGACAACTGTTTATGTCGGTGAAGCAAATTTAAAATCACTGGTACACCACAAATTATATACTGCCGGGCTGGATACTAACACCGCACAACAAGTTACGGATGTTTTAGTACATGCCGATATTACCGGTGTGCATTCTCACGGTGTTATGCGTGTCGAACATTATTGCACTCGCCTTGCTGCCGGAGGGTTAAATAAAACCGCGCAATTTAGTATTGAGCAAATATCACCGTCAGTGGCCATTCTCGACTCTGATGACGGGATGGGGCATTCAGCATTAATTAGTGCCACAGAGCACGCCATCAAACTGGCACAGGAAGAAGGTCTTGGGTTTGTTAGCGTTAAAAACGCCTCTCACTGTGGCGCGTTATCTTATTTTGCAGAGATGGTCACCAACCAAGGATTGATTGCTATCGTAATGACGCAAACCGATACCTGCGTAGCGCCTCATGGCGGTGCCGGGCGCTTTTTGGGAACGAACCCCATCGCCTTTGGCTTTCCGGTGGAAAACAGCCATCCGATGATTGTTGATATGGCGACCAGTGCCACGGCTTTCGGCAAAATACTTCATGCAAAGGAAACCGGAAAACATATTGGTGAAGGACTGGCGATAGATAAAGACGGTAATGGCACCACTGATCCGCATAAAATTGAAAACCTGTTACCTTTCGGTCAGCACAAAGGTTCAGGCATTGCGCTGGCTATAGATGCACTGACTGGCGTGCTGATGAATGCGAATTTTGGTAACCATATTGTTCGCATGTATGGCGATTATGACAAGATGCGTAAGCTGGCAAGTTTGGTTATTGCCATCGATCCGAAAAAGCTCGGCAATCCTGTTTTTGCTGAAACTATGGCGCAAATGGTCACGGAACTTCATGCCGTTAAACCGGTTCCCGGCGTTGAAAAAGTATTAGCACCGAACGATCCACAAATGCACTATAAAGAAAAATGTCAGCAGGAAGGCATTCCAGTTCCGGCAGGGATTTTCCATTATCTGACAACGAATTAATAACCACTTTTTATTATAACGATAGAAAAGCGCTGTATTTATCGTTTCTGTTATATTAACCAGGAGCAGGATATGAAAGCACTTCGTCCTCTGACGGCATCGCTTATGCTGTTGACCAGTTGTTTATTAATTTCCAATACCACACTGGCGAAAACAACATTAAAACTCAGTCATAATCAGGATAAAAGCCATGCTGTCCATAAAGCATTAAGCTATTTAGCTGATAAAACCAAAGAATATTCTAATGGTGAACTAGTTATTCGTATTTACCCAAATGCGACATTGGGTAACGAGCGCGAATCACTGGAACTAATGAACTCTGGCGCATTGCAGATGGTGAAAGTGAATGCTGCGTCACTGGAATCTTTCGCCCCGGATTACAGTCTTTTCAGCCTGCCTTTCTTATTCCGTGACCGTGATCATTATTATCGCGTTCTGCAAAGTGATTTAGGTAAAAAAATACTCAAATCATCAGAAAGCAAAGGCTTCGTCGGTATCACATATTATGACGGCGGAGCGAGAAGTTTTTACGCCAATAAACCAATTACTAAACCTGAAGATTTAGCAGGAATGAAAATCAGGGTTCAGCAAAGCCCCAGCGCCATTGCAATGATGAAAGCACTTGGCGGTGTCGCCACACCTATGGCCCAGGGTGAACTCTATACCGCCCTTCAGCAAGGCGTGGTTGATGGCGGGGAAAACAATACCGTTGTCTATTCTGATATGCGTCACGCCGAGGTGGCAAAAGTCTATTCACGTGATGAACACACCATGGTGCCTGATGTGTTAATTATCAGCACCAATGTGTTGAATAAACTTGGCGACAAAGAGCGTACGGCATTATTAAAGGCAGCCGATGAATCAATGATGCAAATGAAAGATGTCATCTGGCCTGCCGCTGAAAAAGAAGCCTACGACAAAATGAAAGAGATGAACGCAACAGTGGTTGATGTTGATAAATCCGCTTTCAAAGAACGCGTAAAACCGCTATACGATGAATTCAAGGCGAAAGATGCACAATCGGCTAAAAACCTTGAGCAAGTAGAAAGTATGTAACCTTAATGGGCAGGTAATTCCTGCCCTTTCATGGAAGACTTATGCGCACACTCACTCATATTCTTAACAAGATCCTTTCCGGATGTTGCAGCATCATTCTTGCCATTATGGTGTTCTGCGTAACCTGGCAAGTTATTGCTCGTTTTATTTTTAACGCTCCCAGCACCGTGCTTGATGAATTTACCCAGATTTTATTTATGTGGATGATTTTACTTGGCGGTGTATATACCGCTGGGTTAAAAAAACATCTGGCGATTGATTTGTTGGCTCAGAAACTTCCTGCGGCATCTGTTCTGACGCTTGACAGTTTTATCCAAATTATTATTACCGTTTTTGCAGTTATTTTTATGATCTATGGAGGAAACATTGTTGTTGAAAAAGCACAACATGTTGGACAAATTTCTCCTGTATTAAAATGGCCGATGGATAAGGTCTATTGGGTTATGCCTGCCAGTGGGCTTATTCTGGTCTGGTATTCAGTGATGAATATTATTGACAACTATCGTAAACGGAATTCTCATTAACGAGGGAAGTATGGACTTTGAATATATCTACCCCGTCTTAATTTTATTTGGCAGTTTTGCCGTCATGCTGGCAATAGGTGTGCCAATTACTTTTGCTATTGGCCTTTCTTCACTGTTATCTATTATTACTGCCTTACCTCCCGATGCCGCCATTTCTGTGATTTCGCAAAAAATGACAGTGGGACTGGATGGCTTTACGTTATTAGCCATTCCCTTTTTCGTGTTAGCCGGAAACATTATGAATACCGGAGGCATCGCCCGGCGGCTGGTTAACCTGGCGCAAGCATTAGTTGGGCGTCTGCCAGGCTCACTGGCTCATTGTAATATCCTTGCAAACACGCTGTTTGGTGCGATTTCAGGTTCTGCCGTTGCGTCAGCCGCCGCGGTAGGTGGCATTATGTCACCACTGCAGGAAAAAGAGGGCTATGATCCGGCGTTCTCTGCGGCGGTTAATATTGCCTCTGCACCTATTGGCCTGATGATCCCACCGAGCAATGTGTTGATTGTCTATTCACTCGCCAGCGGAGGGACTTCTGTTGCTGCGTTGTTCTTAGCCGGATACTTGCCAGGCATTCTCACCGCTATTGCTTTAATGTTTGTGGCTGCACTTTATGCGCGACGTAACCATTATCCGGTAGCCGAACGCATCAATTTTCGTCAGTTTTTGCAGATATTTCGTGAATCAATTCCCAGCCTGATGCTTATTTTTATCATTATTGGCGGCATTATCGCAGGGGTTTTTACGCCTACAGAAGCATCGGCAATTGCGGTAATTTATAGTTTAGCCCTGGCAATGATTTACCGTGAAATCACCATCAAGAAACTCAATGACATTCTGTTAGACTCCGTAGTAACCAGTTCAATTGTTCTGTTACTAGTAGGCTGTTCAATGGGGATGTCATGGGCCATGACGAATGCTGATGTTCCTGAGTTGATCAACGAACTGATTACCAGTGTTTCGGATAACAAATGGGTCATTCTATTTATTATTAATATTATTCTGTTGATCGTCGGTACCTTTATGGATATCACGCCGGCGATCCTGATATTTACACCTATTTTCCTGCCGATCGCCCAACATCTGGGGATTGATCCCATTCACTTCGGCATAATTATGGTTTTCAACTTAACCATTGGCCTTTGCACACCACCTGTCGGCACCATTCTGTTTGTGGGGTGCAGCATTGGTAAGGTCAGTATCGACAGGGCAATAAAACCATTACTGCCAATGTTTCTGGCATTGTTTGTAGTAATGGCAATGATTTGTTATTTCCCGCAGCTTAGTCTGATGCTGCCAGGATTATTTTCAACCTGACAAACAGACGGGCCTGAATGATTCAGGCCCGTCTGTTTACGTCTTTCCTCACCGTGAGGACTGCATATCGCCAGGAGATTTAATTGGTCCATTACGGTATCGGATTGACCAACAGCTGCCCTATCGAGCCGCGATCGGCCATTTCCAGCGTCTGGCTATTAAAGTAGAACGGGAAATGCGCCCAGGAAGGCTGACCGAAATAGACAAGCAGCTCCACTTGTCCGTCGACCCAAACGGTATCTTTCCAGCCTCTGTCTTCCGGGAACGGCATTGCGCCGTTAACGTTGCGGATCTGGAACATCACGCCTTCAATATGGAACGCTTGCGGCTCGTCCGCGCGTACCGTCCAGCGTTCCCACGTTCCTTGCTGCGCGGTGACATCAATACGGTTGACGTCCCACAACTTCCCATTGATACCAGGATCGTCACCCAGGCTAATATCACGACTACGAATCGGTGAACCGGCCATAATTTCAGTCGGCAACAGGCGCATCGGCAGGCTGTCAGTGACCAGCGGCAGTAGCCCAGTTGGGCGCAGCGTTAGCACCAGCGTAGAAACCAGAATGCTGGATGGCTCAAAGAAGCCACGAATACGATCAACAATACTCGCCGCTTCGCCACAGGTGATCGACACTTCATCACCGTTGCTCATATCCACCAGAATCTCACGACGCTCGCCCGGTGCCAGCGAAAGTTGCTTCACCGATACAGGAGCAGGCAGGAATCCCTGATCGCCTGAAATTACATGCAATGGGCGTCCGTCACTCATCTGTAGTTGATAGCGACGAGAGTTCGACGCGTTCAGCAGTCGCAAGCGCACCCAGCCACGCGAGACTTCAACGTACGGGCTTTGTACACCGTTAACCAGCAGCGTATCGCCAACAAAGCCGCCGCTTCCCGGTTCGTTGTATTCTGGCGTACCAAAGTTATCCAGCCGTTTATCCTGAATAATGACCGGAAAATCATCCACACCATAATGGTTGGGAATAGGCAGCGACTTGCTGACTTCATCTTCCACCAGCCACATCCCGGCAAGGCCGTTATAGACCTGCTGAGCCGTGCGGTTGGGGGTATTGGCGTGATACCACAGAGTAGCTGCGTTCTGGCGAATGGGGAGTACGGGCGCCCAGTCAGCATTAGGCGACATCATCCGTGCCGGACCGCCCATCAGTGGGCCTGGCACCTGTAGCCCGGCCACCGTCATTGAGACATTTTCTGTCAGGCGGTTGCTGTAAATAAGCTTAACATCGTCGCCCTTCCAGACGCGGATAGTCGGCCCCAGGTAACGGCCATTGATTCCCCAGACCGACGCACGTGTCCCTGGCGTAAATGACCAGTGCGCACGTTGTACAGTCATAAACAGCGGTTGCCCACGGCGAGATTCAAGCAGCGGCGGAACGGGTAGCGGTTGCTGTTGCCCGGCTGCGCTGGCCTTCAGGGGAACAGCGCCTGCACAAAGTGCAATCCCCGATGCCTGAATGAACTGACGCCGACTGAGTGACATATTTGCTCCATGTAAAACTGGCTAAAGTAATACCGTGCAGGAAAGTGTTCCCGCAAAAATACAGATTGCCGACTTAAACTTTTCCGGCGGCTTCGCGTTCTGCGACTTCTTTATCGAGCTCGGCGATTTTTTGTTCCATTATCGAACGACAATGGGCCGCCAGCTCGCGAACCTGATCTTTACCATATTGACTGACATCAATTGGCGGCAGCATTTCTACGATCACTAAACCATTATTCAGTCGGTTAAGATTAATCTTATTCGAAGTCGTGGAAACACACACGGGAATAATCGGCACACCTGCTGCAATTGCCGCGTGAAATGCCCCGGTCTTGAACGGTAGCAGGCCGCGACCACGACTGCGGGTACCTTCCGGGAACATCCAGATGGAAATACGGCGTTTTTTGAAGTGATTCACCACTTCCGCGATAGTGCCGTGTGCCTTAGTACGGTTGTTTCTGTCGATCAATAAGTTACCGGTTAACCAGTACAACTGCCCAAAGAAGGGGATCCACAGCAAACTCTTTTTACCTACAGTGACTGTCGGCGGCTGCACGATGTTTGATGCCGTCACCATGTCATAGTTGTTCTGATGGTTAGCAATATAGATAGCATTACCGTAGCTTTCGGCATCAGCAGGTTTGCGACATTCGACCTTCAGGCCGTACAGCGGCGCAAGACGACCAAACATATGCCCGAAGGTAGCCACATGCTTCGGATTACGCGGGCTGAAAAGGCAGTAAATGGAGCCGAATACACAGACTAAGATGCTGTAAATAACGGTAATAATAAGACGAAAGATATATAGCATAACACCCTCTGAAGATCTGAGAGACTGGCATTGTACGTCACCTGAAATCAGGTTAGGGCATTGTTAAAAGCCGCTCTCTGGAAAAACGTATTGTTAATCGCAACGCATGAATAAACAACGGTTTCAAGGGAATTTTTATTGTTTATACAGACTAAATGCGGCACCGGATGACGACTTCAACGTTTCATCCGGTTCACCTTTTTGACAGGAGAAGGTACGGCCCTCTCCTGCATTTTACTCTTCGCTGTCAGCGCGTCGCGGAGCGTCAATCTCGACGCGGTCGATACGCTGTAAACCACGCATCAAGGTGCCGCGACGGCCACGCTCACCGGTCACTTTCAGCAACTCTTCCGGGCGCAGTTTGATTTTGCGTTTCCCGACATGAATCGTCAGCGTACTTTGTGGGGGCAGGACATATAGATGTGCAAGACCATCCTCGCCACGAGCGGCTTCTGCCGACGGGATGTTAATGATCTTGTTGCCTTTACCCTTCGACAGTTGTGGGAGTTCACTGACCGGGAACATCAGCATACGTCCAGCCAGAGTAATCGCCAGCAACATATCGGAAGGATCCTGAATCACCACTGGAGGCATAACATGCGCGTTTTCTGGCAGAGTAATCAGTGCCTTACCTGCACGGTTACGCGCCACCAGATCGTTAAAGGTACAGACGAATCCGTAACCTGCATCGGAAGCCATCAACAGTTTCTGATCGTCGCTTTCCATTAGCATGTGATCAACGGTAGCGCCTGGCGGCAACGTCAGTTTACCGGTGAGCGGTTCGCCCTGACCACGCGCTGAAGGCAGCGTAATGGGGTCGATGGCGTAGCTGCGTCCAGTAGAGTCTACAAACACCACAGGCTGGTTACTCTTGCCTTTCACCGCAGCTTTGAAGCTGTCACCTGCTTTGTAATTCAGACCAGGGGCGTCGATATCATGACCTTTGGCACTACGCACCCAGCCCATCTGCGACAACACAATGGTAACCGGCTCAGACGGCAGCATGTCGTGCTCGCTCATCGCTTTCGCTTCTTCGCGTTCCTGCAGCGGCGAACGGCGATCGTCGCCATACGCTTGTGCGTCGGCCTGTAGCTCTTTCTTCAGCAGGTTATTCATTTTGCGCTCGGAAGCCAGAATGCCCTGCAACTGATCGCGCTCTTTTTCCAGCTCGTTCTGCTCACCGCGAATCTTCATCTCTTCCAGTTTGGCGAGGTGACGCAGTTTCAGTTCGAGAATAGCTTCCGCCTGAGTTTCCGTAATGCCGAAGCGCGACATCAGCGCCGGTTTCGGTTCATCTTCATTACGAATGATCTCAATCACTTCGTCGATGTTGAGAAACGCCACCAGCAAACCTTCGAGGATATGCAGGCGCTTGAGGACTTTCTCCAGACGATAGTTCAGACGGCGGCGTACGGTATCACGACGGAACACCAGCCATTCACAGAGGATTTCCCGCAGGTTTTTCACCGCCGGACGCCCATCCAGACCGATCATATTGAGGTTAATACGATAGCTCTTTTCCAGATCGGTGGTAGCGAAGAGGTGATTCATCACCTGCTCCATATCCACGCGGTTGGAACGCGGCACGATCACCAGACGGGTCGGGTTCTCGTGGTCAGATTCATCGCGCAGATCGTCAACCATCGGCAGCTTCTTGTTGCGCATTTGCGCAGCAATCTGCTCCAGCACGCGCGCGCCAGAAACCTGATGCGGTAGTGCGCTGATAACCACCGCGCCATCTTCTTTCTTCCACACCGCGCGCATACGCACAGAACCGCGACCGTTCTCGTAGATTTTACGGATCTCGGCACGCGAGGTAATGATTTCCGCTTCGGTCGGGTAGTCCGGCCCCTGCACGATATCCAGTAACTGGTCGAGCGTGGTATTGGGCTGCTCAATTAAGGCGATTGCCGCCTGAGCGACTTCACGCAGGTTGTGCGGCGGAATATCCGTCGCCATGCCGACGGCAATGCCGGTGGTGCCGTTAAGTAAAATATTCGGCAAGCGGGCGGGGAGCATTTTCGGCTCTTGCAACGTGCCATCGAAGTTTGGCACCCAATCCGCCGTTCCTTGCCCCAGTTCACTTAATAAAAGCTCGGAATATTTCGACAGGCGGGATTCGGTGTAACGCATTGCTGCGAACGATTTCGGATCGTCCGGCGCCCCCCAGTTCCCCTGCCCGTCCACCAGCGGATAACGGTAAGAGAATGGCTGCGCCATCAGCACCATCGCTTCATAGCAGGCGCTGTCGCCATGCGGATGGTATTTACCCAGTACGTCACCGACAGTACGAGCCGACTTTTTAAATTTGGCGGTCGCATTCAGGCCCAGTTCTGACATCGCATACACAATGCGGCGTTGAACGGGTTTCAGACCATCACCAATAAACGGCAACGCACGGTCCATGATCACGTACATGGAGTAGTTTAAGTAGGCGTTCTCCGTAAACTCATGCAGCGCAAGGCGCTCTGCCATATCGCTCATTAATTCTGATTCCTCAACTTATTCGCCAGCCTTCAAAGGGGCAATATTGCTGGAGATACTACATTATCTGCCGCGTCGAGTCACAGGAGATCAGCGTCATTAGCGCCGCCGGACGTGCTCCGGCGGCGATAAAGGCATCAATGTGCCTTGATATACAACTCTTTGCTGTAGACATAATCCTGAGGATTATGCAGCGGGAAACCGCCAACGTAGGGTTTAAGCAGTTTGATCAGCGGTTGATAGTAGATGGGAATGAGCGGAGCCTGCTGGTTGATAATGGCCTCGGCCTGTTGATACAGCACGTTACGTTTCCCCGCATCGGTGGTTTGCGCCGCCTGATTCAATAACGCGTCATACTGCGTGTTTTTCCAGTGACCGACGTTCTCTTCACTATCGCTTTTAAGCGTGTTCAGGAAGGTGGAAGCATCATTATACGTCGCATCCCACGACTGCCGCGACAACATGAAATCACCGCTACGCCGGGCATCAAGATACGTTTTCCACTCCATCGTGCGCAGCGTCACCTGTGCGCCAAGCCATTTTTTCCATTCGGAAGACAAGGCTATCGCCGTTTTCTCATGCAGATCGTATTTGTTGTAGAACAGTTCAAAGCGTAGCGGGTGAGAGGCGTCGTATCCCGCCTGTTTCAGCAATGCTTTTGCCGTCGCCACGCGCTCACTCATTGGCTGTTGCAGTTCATCGAACATCGGCGCGTTAAAGCCTTCAACTTCTGGCGGCGTCAACGTCGTTGCAGGGGTTCGCAGCCCAAGTACCTTTTGCGCGATTAACTGTCTGTCGACCGTCAAATATAACGCCCGCCGCACACGCACGTCGTCAAACGGCGTTTTCTGCATATTGAAGTTGTAATATTCGCTGTTCAGACGCGGGATAATCTGCAACTCGCCTGGCAACGATTTTTCGATAGCAGGAATTTTCTGCGCCGGAACCCAGGTCAGATCAACCTCTCCCGCGCGATAACGGTTATAGCCAGTGACCGAATTATCCAGCGCCAGATACTCGACCTGCTGCAAAACGGTATGCTCTGCATCGCGGTACTTAGAATTTTTGCGAGCAGTAATCTTTTCGTTAACGACCCACTTATCAAGCACAAAGACACATTTGGCTCACAAGATTCCCCATCACACCAACGGCACATAAACATCCGTTTCCAGTCGCTGCTCTGTCATCCCTTCGGCAAGATTGGTGTAGTGAAACAGGAGCGGTGCTTTACGCATTTTCTCACCACTTTCAGGAAGCCAGCGGCGAATGATGGCCCAGATGGTATGAGATATGTTATCCAGGTCGCCAACATGGCGGGCTACGGCATAACGTCCCGAAGTAAGTTCACCATTACTCACGCCATAACGATTATCCGGAATCGGTTCGTTAACGCTGCCACAGATATCAAAGCGAAATGCTTCAGGCGCGGTGGTGGCAGGATCGTCCCAGGCGACGCCAAAAGTCTGGCTTTGGTTAACAGGAGAAAGCCCCGTCTCTTTGCGCCACATGATAAATTTTGCCACGCTGTAGTTGAGTAACTCAGGGCTACAGCGATGTGGCAACATCGCCACGCGGGTTGAAGGGAAATCGATAATGTTTACATCCAGTGTCAGGTTTGTCATTTTGCCTCCCTGCGAAATTATTCCCGGGAACGCGTCCCGGGAGCGGTAAAATTACGGGTTTACTTTGCGGATCTGTTTAACGTCAATTTCAACAGAGTTCCAGTCTTTATCCACTTCGCCCTGAATCTCAACCGTATCTTTCGGCGTTACCGTCACACCGTTCCAGCGTTTGTGGTCGATATCTACATTGATGGTGCCGCTGGCATCTTTGAACAGATACAGATCGTCAGAGATGCGCTCAACGATATTGCCACGCAGAGTTACCCAGGTGTCGTCACGCAGAGATTTCGCGTTTTCTACGTTAGTTACGCTGCCGTTCGGCCCCTGGAATCCTCCGGTCTGACTTTGTGTTGCCGATGGGCCAGAAAAACCACCCTGCTCTGCTGCCATTACCGGTGCGCTGCACAGGGCCATTACTGCAATTGCTGCTGCGAATTTTTTCATGTTTGTTACTCCCTTTAATGTCTGTTTCCGAGTATTAAACAAGATAGTCCTTAACAACTTCTTAAGGAAAAAAAAGAAAATTTAGGGCTGTACAGAGCACGTTACAACACGGTTTACTTGCAACAAATACAGTTATCGCAGGGATGAAAAGATGCGAATTTTACTGATAGAAGATGACATGCTGATTGGCGATGGCATCAAAACAGGTCTGAGTAAGATGGGTTTTAGCGTCGACTGGTTTACGGAAGGCCGTCAGGGAAAAGAGGCGCTTTATAGCGCGCCTTATGACGCGGTGATCCTTGATCTCACCTTACCGGGAATGGATGGTCGCGATATTTTACGCGAGTGGCGGAGTAAAGATCAGCGTGAACCGGTACTGATTCTCACCGCTCGCGACGCTCTGGCCGAACGCGTGGAAGGTTTGCGTCTGGGAGCCGACGATTATCTATGCAAACCTTTTGCATTGATAGAAGTGGCCGCCAGGCTGGAAGCTCTGATGCGCCGAACCAACGGCCAGGCCAGCAACGAGCTGCGCCACGGTAACGTCATGCTCGACCCCGGCAAACGTATCGCCACGCTGGCTGGCGAACCCTTAACGCTGAAACCAAAAGAATTTGCCCTGTTGGAATTACTGATGCGTAACGCCGGTCGGGTACTGCCGCGCAAACTGATTGAAGAAAAACTGTATACCTGGGACGAAGAGGTCACCAGTAATGCCGTCGAAGTGCATGTACATCACCTGCGGCGCAAACTTGGCAGTGACTTTATTCGTACTGTTCACGGTATAGGCTACACATTAGGTGATAAATGAAATTTACCCAACGCCTTAGTCTGCGAGTCAGACTGACGCTGATCTTTTTGATTCTGGCCTCGGTGACCTGGCTACTCTCCAGCTTTGTCGCCTGGAAACAAACAATTGATAATGTCGATGAGTTATTCGATACCCAGTTGATGCTGTTTGCCAAGCGGTTAAGTACGCTCGATCTTAACGAAATCAACGCGGCAGATCGTATGGCGCAGACACCGAATAAATTAAAACACGGTCACGTAGATGATGATGCACTGACCTTTGCTGTCTTTACTCACGACGGCAACATGGTCCTTAACGATGGCGACAATGGAGAAGATATTCCCTACAGCTATCAACGTGACGGGTTTGCTAACGGGCAACTGGTAGGTGAAGACGATCCCTGGCGTTTTGTCTGGATGACGTCACATGATGGTAAATATCGCATCGTTGTTGGCCAGGAGTGGGAATACCGCGAAGACATGGCGCTGGCGATTGTCACTGGACAGCTCATTCCCTGGCTTGTCGCGCTGCCTATCATGTTGATCATCATGATGGTACTACTGGGTCGTGAACTCTCGCCACTAAACAAACTGGCTCTGGCGCTACGTATGCGCGATCCTGACTCGGAAAAACCGCTCAACGCTGACGGTGTACCCAACGAAGTGCGTCCGCTGGTCGAGTCGCTGAATCAACTTTTCGACCGTACACATGCGATGATGGTTCGTGAACGACGCTTTACCTCCGATGCCGCTCACGAACTGCGTAGCCCGTTAACCGCGCTGAAAGTACAAACCGAAGTCGCACAGCTTTCTGACGACGATCCGCAGGCACGAAAAAAAGCACTGATGCAATTACATTCCGGGATCGATCGCGCCACACGCCTGGTTGATCAGTTGCTCACCCTGTCGCGGCTCGACTCACTGGATAACCTTCAGGACGTCGCGGAGATCCCGCTTGAAGACCTCCTGCAATCGTCGGTGATGGATATTTACCATACAGCGCAGCAGGCAAAAATTGACGTGCGGCTGACGCTCAATGCCCACGGCATCAAACGCACCGGACAACCGCTATTGCTAAGTCTACTGGTACGAAATCTGCTGGATAACGCAGTACGTTACAGTCCACAGGGCAGCGTGGTGGACGTCACTCTGAATGCAGATAATTTCACCGTAAGAGACAACGGCCCCGGTGTGACACCAGAGGCACTGGCGCGAATTGGTGAACGTTTCTACCGCCCACCAGGACAAACCGCTACCGGCAGCGGGCTTGGGCTATCGATTGTCCAGCGGATCGCCAAATTGCATGGCATGAATGTTGTGTTTGGGAATGCAAAACAAGGTGGATTTGAGGCGAAGGTGAGCTGGTAGTGGTGATATTTTTGCAAAATTCGCAAAAGACTTTGCACATTTTGCTAATTTCACCGCACCGCTCTGTGACGTACTATAGTCGGCAAACGTCTCACCCTGAGGATAAAAAATGAGCAACATCCTGATTATCAACGGCGCGAAGAAATTCGCCCACTCCAATGGTCAACTGAACGACACCCTGACCGAAGTCGCGGATGGTACGCTGCGCGACCTCGGGCATGATGTCCGCATCGTTCGCGCCGAGAGCGACTACGATGTCAAAGCCGAAGTACAAAACTTTCTCTGGGCTGATGTGGTGATCTGGCAGATGCCAGGTTGGTGGATGGGCGCACCGTGGACGGTGAAGAAATATATCGATGATGTGTTCACCGAAGGTCACGGCACGCTGTATGCCAGCGATGGTCGTACCCGCAAAGATCCGTCAAAAAAATACGGTTCTGGCGGCCTGGTACAGGGCAAAAAATATATGCTTTCCCTGACCTGGAACGCACCAATGGAAGCCTTCACCGAAAAAGATCAATTCTTCCACGGCGTCGGCGTTGACGGCGTGTATCTGCCGTTCCATAAAGCAAACCAATTCCTGGGTATGGAACCGCTGCCGACATTTATCGCTAATGATGTGATAAAAATGCCTGATGTTCCCCGCTATACTGAAGAATATCGCAAGCATCTTGTAGAGATTTTTGGTTAACTAGGGCTCTGGCTTTAGAAGGAGTTAACCATGATTACAGTAATTGCAGAAATCCGTACTCGTCCTGGTCAACATCACCGTCAGGCGGTATTGGATCAGTTTGCTAAAATCGTTCCAACCGTACTGAAGGAAGAAGGTTGCCACGGCTATGCGCCGATGGTGGATTGCGCTGCTGGCGTGAGTTTCCAGTCTATGGCGCCGGACTCTATCGTGATGATTGAGCAGTGGGAAAGCATCGCGCATCTTGAAGCGCACTTGCAGACCCCGCACATGAAAGCGTACAGCGAGGCCGTAAAAGGCGATGTGCTGGAGATGAATATCCGCATCCTGCAACCGGGGATTTAACCTTCCTGAAAAGAGGCCGGTGTTGCTACCGGCCTCAGGTCAGATTAGCCATTCTTTCTTCCCGTTTTCAAACCCCGATGGAAATCGTTAATTCGCTTAATGGTTTTAACCGCACGCTGCGGCATCGCGGAAGCCACCGACCAGACAATCATTTCCAGGCACAACAATACCGTACCATGTAGTGGCGTTTTCCCCTTTTCATCCCCGCGCGGAACATGAATCACGATACTGGCGTCTTTGCTAAAACGTGAATCCAGCGCGTTTGTCAGCAAAATAACAGGGATCCCCAGCCGTCTCGCTTCACGCAGCGTTGTCAGTCCTTCCCGGTGCGCAGATTTTTGCGCCATCATGATCAGAACATCGCCACGTTGAAGCGCGATCAGTTGCTCGGCAAGGCCAATACCCGTACGGTTTAGTGCCGTGGCAGGTAAGCCTATGCGGTTGAATAGTCGTGCGGTATAGTCCGCCAGAATACCCGAAGCGCCAATGCCAAAAATTGCGACTTGCCGTGCCTGCACCAACAACGCTACAGCTTGAGCAAGCGCGTGGCGGTTTTCAGGCTCTGACAGGACATTACAGGTATACAAATGCCCTTCAAGAACAAAGTCGATTGCGGTGTTAACATCGCTCGTCAAGTTACTCACCGTCGTAGACATCTTTTCGCTGGAACTAAGGGCTGGACCAAGCCACTGTTCCAGAGTGCGTTTCAGATCACGCAGCCCGGCAAACCCCAGGGCCTGTATAGCCCTGATAACTGTGGCATCGGAAGTGTTCAACGTGGCCGCAATTTCCATCGCCGTTTGCTCGAGTACCACTTCACGATGCTCATTAATGTAGCTGGCGACAGCTCTTAACCCAGGCGTTAACTGACTCGCGCGAGTGCGAAAACGCTCACCATAAATATCAACCCGCGTTTTGTCTTTCTGGATCATTTAGCCTCCGGTAGAGGTCGTCCCGCAATTTGTGATTGTATCTGCGCAGCCATCAGCCCCAGAGATGCAAAGGAGTTAGAAATCGCCTCTTCACGAGAAATCAGCACATAGCGCCCGGAACGACAGGCCGTCAGAAACTGACACCATCCCGGCATGACTTTTTCCATTGCTGCCAGCTCATCCTGAGGTTTACCACCGGTGTCACCGCGCCAAGTTGCAAAAACAAAATCGGCATCCAGTTCAGGTAAACGCTCCGCGCTCACATCCATTCGTCCACCTTCAGGAATGCTCTCAATCAGCGGCGGAAAGCGAAAACCAGCATCGCGTAATACCCGCCCCAGCGAATGATAGCTATGCATCACATTAATTTTTCCCTGATTTGCCTGAATCACCGATACCGTTATTTTTTGGCTGTCCAGCGTCGCCTTCAGCGCATTGATTTGTGCCTGATAGCGGCGTTCAAGTATCGCCAGCTGCGACTGCGTTCCTGTAAGTTCTGCCAGCTTGCGGTAGATTTCTGGCGCGCCCCCTTTGAGATGATCAATGCTCACCGTGGGCGCAATTTTTTCCAGTTGTTCAATGGGCGTATTACGGGTCGGTTCTGTGATGATCAGATCAGGCTTTGCCGCCACAATCGCTTCAATATCAATATCAGCGGTGCCAATAAAAGCGATCGATGAATTATCAAAGTCGACACCTGTCAATAACGCGCCTGATCGAATGAAATGGCTACCGTCAGGCCGGGTTCGCCCGTGGCTGGCGACAGGTGGTACACCGAGCTCAATCAGAGGAATAGTGATATCAAGATCGTGTAAAGAGACAATTCTCTTTGGATGAGCAGGAACAGTGACTTTGCGCCCTAAATCATCAGTAAAGACCTGAACAGGTTCTGTCGCGCGGGCAAAGAATGACAACAGTATCAGCAGAGAAAAAAATAAACGCATATAACTCCCGTTAAAAACTGTTCCTGCGCTGCCAGAGCAGTAGCAAAAAGAATGGTCCACCAATCAATGAAATAATGATTCCGGCAGGCAGTTGCAAAGGCAAAAAAGCCAAACGACCAATGCTATCCGCCAGGATGACTAACAACGCCCCCGATACGGCGCTCCCCAGCAGTAATGTCGTCTGCCCGCCACGTAGAATAAAACGTGATATATGGGGTGCTATCAATCCGACAAAACCGATGTTACCAACACACGAAACGCAGACGGCTGTCAGGATTATTGGTGCGGCGACACGTAGCAACGCCAGACGAGAACTATTCACCCCTAACCCGGTGGCAACCTGATGACCAAGCAGAGCGATATCCGCCGTCCTGGCGGTGAACAGCAATAAAAGAGCGGCTGGCAACATCCAACAAGCTGAAATACCGACTAACATCCAGTTAGCTGCATGCAGGCTTCCCGATAGCCACATCAATGCAGTTTGTACATCTCGAACATCTGCAGTGGTCATAAATACACCGATACCGGCGGCGAAAAACCAGGAAACACCAATGCCAATCAGAACAAATCGCGGACGGGAAATATCGCGCGCGCAAAAAATCACGATTAAAGCCACCAACAAGCCACCAGCAAGACCAGCCACTGGACGCCAGAACATTCCCAGCATTGGAAACTGGAAAATCAGCCACAGCACCGCCACGCTACATCCTTCTTTGACGCCGATTAAACCGGGATCGGCAAGGCCGTTACGCGCAATGGATTGCATTGCGGCCCCCGCCATACCTAACATGGCCCCGCATAGCAATGCCATGATGACTCTCGGCAAGCGAATATCCTGCACAATATAACGTGCGTCTGTGCTTACGTTTTCAGGAGAGAACAATGCTCGTCCTACTTCTGATGCCGGGACGGAGAAAGAGCCATGCATCAGACCGAATATCAGTATTCCAACCGCAAACAGAAACAGCCCACCAAGCAACACCAGATTTTTAGGGCGTACCAGTGTCGAAAACTTACCAACACGTAGTGGGCGTAGCCCGACGTTCATTATCCGACTCATTTGAACATCCTCGTCGCCATAATGACAAAAACGGGCGCACCAACTAACGCTGTCATGACACCGGTTGCTAACTCATGGGGCGTGAAAAGCGTCCGGGCAATAATATCTGCCAGTAATAACAAAAGCGCGCCGACACAAGCTGAAAGAGGGAGCAGAACGCGCAGATCCGCTGATACCAGACGCCGGACAATCTGCGGTACCAACAGGCCGACAAAACCAATGGGGCCAGCAATCGATACGGCTGCGCCACAGAGCAACGCGATCGCAAGCAGGGTAAATGTTCGCGTGCGCAGTACCGAGACGCCCAGCCCCTGCGCCATGCGATCGCCCAGTGCCAACATGTTAAGAGAGGGCGCAAGGTAAAGGGCTAACACAAATCCCCCCAGAGAAAACCAGGCGGACGTACCCAGCGTCGCCCAATCCTGCCCCGCTAAATCACCTGCTAGCCATGTCCGCATCGCCAGCAGCGTTTGTTCGTCAAGAATCAGGATTGCAGCCGTTATTGAGGACACGAACGCCGATAGCGCCACGCCGCATAAAGTAACTTTCATTGGCGTTAACCCTGAACGCCCTGCGGAGGAAAGCAGCAATATCAACAGGAACAATAACGCGCCCCCCGTAGATGCCAGCAGTGGGCGTCCAACCGGAAAGGCCAGTCCAAGCGCACTGGCGGCAACGACAGCAAGAGCGGCTCCGGCATTTAAGCCTAAAATATGTGGCTCCCCCAATGGGTTACGAATGACAGCCTGCAACAAAGCACCGGCAACACCAAGAGAAGCACCGGTAAGCAATGCTGCCGCTAAACGCGGCAAACGGAGTCTTACAATTACGTTGTGATCGAAGTTTTGCGAATCAAAATGAAGAAATGCCTGCAACACCGTTTGTGGTGCAATAAATCGGGCACCAATCCCTGGATATACCACGCATCCCACCAGCAGTAAGGCGAGGAAAATTACAGTAACCAGCCCTGTGCGCATCATACTTTTTCTACACCACGAAACGGCATGAAGAACGGTTTTCCCGTCAGAGGATTTATTGATGCGTGAACATCAACGTCAAAGACAGCTTTTACCAGCTCAGGTGTGCAATGCTCCCCCTCATTCAACACACGCACCACTTTCCCCTGGCGTAAAAATATCAACGTATCGCCATAATTGACGGCAAAATTCAGATCATGCAACACCACGACGACTGTACGCCCGTGATGACGCGTTAAATCATGTAATAACTCAAGAATTTCAACCTGATAACGTAAATCAAGCCAGGTTGTGGGTTCATCCAGCAGGATATAAGGCGTCTTTTGCGCCAACACCATCGCAATCCAGCAACGCTGGCGCTGCCCACCAGAGAGTTTTTCAACCGGTAAATGTGCAAACTCCTGCGTACCGGTTAATTTCAGGGCCTCTTCTACCGCCTGCTCGTCGGCGTCGCTCCATTGACGTATGAAATTCTGCCAGGGAAAACGCCCACGCGACACCAGTTCATAAACGGTTAAGCCCTCCGGCAATAATGGCGACTGCGGCAAGATCCCAAGTCTACGGGATAACGCTTTCGTTGGTTGCTCGTGAATCGCTTTACCATCCAGCAATATTGAGCCGCCCATAGGTTGCAAGATACGTGCAATGGTGCTGAGCAACGTCGACTTTCCACAGCCGTTTGCCCCAACCAGAACGGTCATTTTTTCTGTGGGAACGGAGAAAGAAACACCATCAACAATGATTTTCTTGTGATACCCGGCAGAAACATTGTCGAGGATCAGCCCCTGCCCTTTTGCGTTATGTGCCACGTGTACGCCAACTTAATCAAAGACAAACAAAAATAAAACTCATTCTCTTTTGAGAGTTTGACGCCACAAAATGTAGTAGTCAAGAAGTTAAAAGCCATACAAAAACAAGGTAAATAACAGGTGAAATATTTTTAAAGATAAAAATAAAACCATTAAATATTAATAAATTACCATCAATTGAATTGCATTAACCTCTCATAAAAACACATGTAGCAATTTTTTGTTATTTCTCATTTACTACTACATTACCGCATGATTGAATGATTCTCAATTACATATCCGATGGCGAAATAACAAACGGATAGTGCTTAGTGAGCAACAAGAAACAATTTTCACTCACGACAATCCGTGAGTTTTTGGGATAACAGACTAAATGGCTAAGTTCACACCTTCATTTTCAGGAATCAAAGGTCGGGCGCTCTTTTCACTGCTCTTTGCAGCACCGATGATTCATGCAACCGACACTGCAACGACCAAAGATGGCGAAACAATCACTGTTACAGCGGATGCAAATACCGCAACTGAGGCGACCGATGGTTATCAACCTCTGAGCACCTCCACGGCGACATTAACCGATATGCCGATGCTGGATATCCCGCAGGTGGTCAATACGGTTAGCGATCAAGTACTGGAGAATCAGAATGCGACGACGCTGGATGAGGCGCTTTATAACGTCAGTAACGTGGTACAGACCAATACATTAGGCGGGACTCAGGATGCTTTTGTACGCCGTGGGTTTGGCGCAAACCGGGATGGCTCCATCATGACCAACGGTCTGCGAACCGTACTTCCTCGCAGCTTCAACGCTGCAACAGAACGTGTAGAAGTGCTAAAAGGTCCGGCCTCCACGCTGTATGGCATTCTCGATCCTGGCGGACTGATTAACGTCGTGACAAAGCGCCCGGAAAAAACATTCCATGGTACTGTCTCAGCCACTTCCTCCAGTTTTGGCGGAGGCACTGGGCAACTGGATATCACAGGCCCCATTGAAGGCACTCAGCTGGCATACCGCCTGACGGGGGAAGTGCAGGATGAAGATTACTGGCGGAATTTCGGTAAAGAGCGCAGCACATTTATTGCCCCATCACTCACCTGGTTTGGTGATAATGCAACAGTAACCATGCTCTATTCACATCGGGATTATAAAACGCCGTTCGATCGTGGAACGATTTTCGACCTTACGACGAAACAGCCCGTAAACGTTGATCGAAAAATACGTTTCGACGAACCGTTTAATATTACAGATGGTCAGTCCGATCTGGCGCAACTCAACGCAGAATATCATCTCAATAGCCAGTGGACAGCGCGCTTTGATTACAGCTACAGCCAGGATAAATACAGCGATAATCAGGCTCGTGTTACCGCGTATGATGCAACGACAGGAACGCTGACACGGCGTGTTGATGCAACTCAGGGATCTACACAGCGTATGCATTCTACTCGTGCGGATCTGCAAGGGAATGTTGATATTGCCGGATTCTATAATGAGATTCTGGGTGGGGTGTCATATGAATATTATGATCTTCTGCGCACAGATATGATTCGCTGTAAAAACGCTAAAGATTTCAATATCTACAACCCCATTTATGGCAATACCAGCAAATGCACAACGGTTTCGGCGTCGGACAGTGATCAGACGATCAAACAGGAGAGCTACTCAGCTTATGCACAGGACGCACTCTATCTGACCGATAACTGGATTGCCGTCGCCGGGATCCGCTATCAGTATTACACGCAATATGCGGGTAAAGGCCGTCCTTTTAATGTCAATACTGACAGCCGCGATGAACAATGGACGCCCAAACTGGGGTTAGTCTACAAACTGACGCCATCGGTATCCTTATTTGCTAATTATTCGCAAACATTTATGCCGCAATCGTCAATTGCCAGCTACATCGGAGATCTTCCACCGGAATCATCTAATGCTTACGAAGTCGGGGCAAAATTCGAGCTGTTCGATGGTATAACCGCAGATATTGCGCTGTTTGATATCCATAAACGTAACGTGCTGTATACCGAAAGTATTGGTGATGAAACCATCGCCAAAACGGCAGGCCGCGTTCGTTCAAGAGGGGTAGAAGTCGACCTTGCGGGAGCATTAACCGAAAACATTAATATCATTGCCAGCTACGGCTATACCGATGCAAAGGTTCTGGAAGATCCTGATTATGCTGGAAAACCATTGCCGAATGTTCCTCGTCATACCGGTTCGTTATTCCTGACCTATGATATTCATAACATGCCAGGCAATAACACACTGACGTTTGGCGGTGGTGGACATGGCGTAAGCCGTCGTTCGGCAACCAATGGGGCTGACTATTATCTGCCAGGCTATTTTGTTGCCGATGCCTTCGCCGCATACAAAATGAAATTGCAGTATCCGGTCACTCTGCAATTAAACGTCAAAAACCTGTTTGATAAAACGTATTACACCTCTTCCATCGCCACAAATAATCTGGGTAATCAGATTGGCGATCCGCGTGAAGTGCAATTCACGGTGAAAATGGAATTTTGATAAAAAAAGCCCGGTATGTTTACCGGGCTGAGACTGATGACAAACTCCAAATTGCCTGATGCGCTCCGCCCATCAGATCTACCATAGAAATTCAATATATTAAATTTTCATATATTTTTAGGCTGTAAACGTACTTTAATCTGTTCGTAATATTCATTATTAATCAGATAAAATCGCATGATAAGTCCGGTAATCAGGTTAAGTATCGCGGGAATGATCGTCATTAATAAGCAGATTCCCCACAGCGCCTGTGATGTTTGTTCAACGCCAGGTTGATAGTCCATAAACGCTAAAGCGATTCCGATAAAGCCCCCCGCCAGTCCCATACCAAACTTTTGAAAAAAGAGAATCCCGCCAAATGCCAGTCCAGAAACACGTTGCCCCGTTTTCATTTCACCGTAATCCACCGACTCAGCAATGGATGCCCAATAAATGGGAAGCTGGATATCAGTCAGGAAGGTCACCACAATATAAAATGTAAAAGCTAACACTATAGAATTTGGTTGCACGAAATACATCGCACCACCCACCACGAACGCCAGTAATTGGGTATAACGAAATATTTTTATTTTGTCGTAGAGACGAGTAAGCCAGGTGCAAGCGATCATAGCCAGAACAGAGGCGATCACGCCTGAAGTTAAAAACGGTGAAATTAAAGCATCCCCACCATTCAGGTAATATTTTGCATAATATGCAGCTACAGAGTTACGAATAATCCCGCCAAACATAATGATCGCAATTACAACGCCCAAAATGAGCCATTGATCATTTTTGATCAGTAACCGAAACTGCGCGGCCATACCGAGGCTGGGTTTTGGATGGTAGATGCGCTCTCTCACGCTAAAAAAACAATACAGGCATAAACACGTTGCCAGAATACCCATTGCCCCCATTGCTATTTGATAACCCAGTTGTACGTTATTCTTCCCAAGATACATTGCAGATAAAGGAACAATAATTGTTACGGCGAACATGGCAATTTTTGTCATAACAAAACGATAACCATTGGCGCTCAATCGCTCTTGTGGATCATCCGTGATAACGCTGATTAATGAAACATAAGGAATAGCGATTAACGTATAGGTCAAGGTAAGTAACACATAGGTAGCCCAGGCCCATAAAAGCTTAACTGAATAATCGGTATCAGGTGTGGTGAACATCAACCAAATGCTTATCCCAAACGGTATTGACATAAAAAGCAACCACGGCCGATATTTTCCCCAACGTGTATTCGTTCTGTCTGTCATTGTTCCCACAACAGGATCAATCACAGCATCAAGGATACGTACAGAAAATAACAGAACACCTAAGTCGATGGGTTTCAGACCAAATACATCCGTGTAAAAATAAGTGATGATCATGGCTAAAGACATCATTACTATCGCAATAGCCATATCACCGGCACCAAAACCTATCTTTTCATTTATTGTCAGTTTCATACACAGCACTCATTGATCACGTGAATTATATTAAAAACAAATGTATCGGAACTCACTCAGCACATAACTTTACGAGTGAGAATAAATGCATTGGTAGATACCACAACAAACCACCGAGTTAATATTGAGCAGTATCACATAAAAACCAATTTAATTTAAATGCATGATTTTTATTAATAAATGTGGTTTTTTCTGTTTCATGTCACAGATAGTGAACAAGCACCATGCGTAATAAAAGTTAAAGAATGTAGAGTTGGTATCAACCACTTGAAATGAGGCTTTGTCATGATGAAAATTTATAAAGCCAGTAAAGGTCAGCTAAAGCATCGTGAAATATTTGATGAAATAAAGAGAAAAATAGATAACGGTGAATGGAAAGAAGGCAAAGCTATACCGACAGAAAGAGAATTGTCAGAACATTATTTAAGTAGCAGAACAACCATTCGAAAGGCAATAGAAAGCCTTAAACAACGCGGCTACCTGCATAGTGTCCACGGGCAAGGGACATTTGTATTACCTTCTCGTAGTAGAGAGAATCATTTATTGCATAGTTTTACTGACGATATTAAAGCTCGCGGTGGTATTCCAGCACAGAATATTATTGAAATAGGCTATATTCCTGTCAGTGATGTTATCAGAAAAAATCTCGACCTGGATATCCATATCCATACTGTATTCTGTATAAAACGCGTCCGCTATATGGGAAGTACGCCTCTAGGTATTCAGACATCATGGCTTGCATTAAATGACAGGCAAGAAATAACCCGGGAAGAGCTGCTGGCGACGGGTTCGCTCTATATTTTACTGGAAGAAAAACTCGCAATTAAACCTTTAGAAGCAACGGAAATTATCTCTGCCCGGCTTCCCTCGCCCCTTGAACGTCAATTACTGGAACTGACTGCTGATGACGTCGTATTAAGTTGTACTCGCGTCACATTATCCGTGGAACGCAAACCGATGGAGTATGTAGAGATGGTTTATCCCGCAAGTCGGTACTCCTACAAAGCACGAATTACAAAAGACAGTTTTAGCGTGTAATAGAGAGAATATTGTGAATAAAATAAAACAAACCGTAATTTATAACAAAATATTAGGTTCATTAGCCTGCGCAGGTATGGGCGATGCATTAGGCGCAGCGACCGAACTCTACAGCATTGATGAAATAAAAGCGCAATGGGGAGGTTTTTTAAATGATTTTGTTTCTCCTCCTGCCGATACATTCGCTGGCTCATTAAATGGCATTGCGGGACTTATCACCGACGATTCCAGCCAAATGTATGTTTTTTCAGAAGGGTTGATTGAGGCTGGATTTGATAACTTCACCAATAATGACTGGTTAGCCTGTCTTCTGCGTTGGGCCGATATGCAGCCCTACGCAAATTATAAAGGCCCCACAACTGAACAAATTGTTAAGGCGCTAAAAGAAGGAAGACCCACAAATACCATTGGGCGTATTGGAACGTCTTCTCGCCAGGCTCCCAATGTCGGCACCACGAATGGCGCCGGGATGCGTGTAGCCCCGGCAGGATTGATCTGGCCTGGTAATAAAGAGAAAGCATGCCGCCTGGCTTTATTAACTTGTTTACCGTCGCATGACACCAATATTGCAATTGCCAGCGCCTGCGCCATCGCTGCGGCGACGTCGGAGGCTATGTTACCAGAAGCCTCGCTTACATCATTACTGGACGCCGCAATCTGGGGAGCAAATTACGGTGAACGCCTGGCCAAACAATATGCACGATGTGTAGCAGGGCCATCTATCGCCATGCGCATCCAACTTGCAGCGGACATCGCCAGACGTGCCAATGATCTGGAGTCTTGTCTGCGAGAAATGGAAGGTTTGGTCGGTAATTCCGTCGCCGCTCATGAATCCATTCCTGCGGCAATCGGTCTGTTGCTGTACTGCAAAGGAGAACCCTGGGAAACCATTCATGCCTGTGCCAATATCGGCAATGACACCGATAGCATCGCTACGATGGCAGGCGCCATTGCAGGGGCATGGCGCGGTTTTGATGCGCTCCCTGAAGATAAATATGCCTTTTTCCGCGCCGTAAATAATAAAGATTTCGATGTTGAAGCGATCGCGTCGGGTCTGACATTGCTTGCATTACAGGCACAGGAGAAATAATGAACATGCCAGCCCGTACTCCTGTTATGCCATTAGCGCAAACTCGTGAGGAAATAAATGCTACGGCGGCAGCGTTACGCCATTTGGCAGCTATCTGGGGTGAATGTTTTTCTACTTTTCAGCTCGATAAACGTGCTGTTGAACGCGTCTGTATAGTGGGATCGGGCGACTCCTGGACGGTGGCACTATGTGCCGCCGCCTGGCTGGGGAAATACACACATCTGTTTTGTTACGCATTGCAAACGTGGGATTTTCTTCAGACTGATTTAACCCGTTATCAGAAAGAAACGTTAATCATTATTCTCAGTGCAAGTGGCAGACCATCAATGACCGTTGACGCCCTCTGCCACGCAGTATGCTCAAACGCGCAAGTGCTGGGTGTGACGAATTGCCCTGGAACACCATTTTGCGCAATAACAGAAAACATGCTCTATACATGGGCGAATAAGCAGGGTATTCCAACGCAAAGTAGTAGCGTCACACTTTATGCCCTCCTGCGCTTAGCGCAAAAATTATGTCCAGGCTTAACACCACTGCAGATTGAAGATGATTTGGAAGGGAAATTTAGCCAGATTAATCAGCACTGGCAGCAAAAGAAGCGCCATTTTTACCAACAAAAAGAGATAACGTTTCTTGGGAGTGGCTTAAGTTGGGGACTGGCAATATCGGGGAGCAATTTACTTTCTTGCGGCCCACAGATTCGTGCGACAGCCCTTCCACTGGAAGAATTTTATCATTCATTACGCTTACATCAGGCTGGTGTCGGTCAGCATTATATTTTACTACCAGCCACATCCTGCGAGTCCCCATTTTACCTTGCAACCCAAAAAGCAATTGTTGAACAGGGAGCGACAGCAGAATTAATCAGTTTTATACCTGACGCCAGTGAGTCCAACAATTTATTTCTGGTCATGCAGTGGTTATATGAAATGTGCTGGCATTTAAGTTGTGATTATGTCGACGCAGGCGGGCAACGCGTTAGCCATAGGGAGAAATAAGACTATGAAGAAATTTGATGTCGCCGCTTTAGGCAGTGGAAATATAGATATTTTTTTATCTATCCCGTCACTCCCCACACGTGGCGGTAAAGTGGTCGGGACACGTCTGGGTGAACAAGCTGGCGGCACAGTCGCCAACAGTGCCTGTGCGATGGGACAACTGGGGCTCAATGTGGTATCTGTTTCATGTGTGGGCAATGATCATTCAGCCGCGGTCATTCTTGATGGATTTAAAAAACATCATGTGAATTGTGATTTCGTTCAGGTAATCCCGGAATTGATTGCCAATACCGCGATTATTTTTATTGACGAATCAGGTGAGAAAACGTTGGTTTACTCGCCTGGCAGCGAACATGAATGGGATAAAGAAAAAGCGCTACAGGCAATTGCTCAAAGCCGTTTTTTTTATACGATGCCAGCCGATATTGAGAAATTTCGTATGCTGGCCGAACATGCCCGTAGCCAGACGACAAAAGTTGTCGTTGATCTTGAGCCTCATATCGTTGCAACACCTGAACACCTTACCAATATTTTACACCTTGCTGATATTGCGATATTTAATTATGACGGTTTTATTCGTGGCTATGCAATAGAGCCAGATTTTACGCTTCTGCATGATATACAAGAAGAGTATCAACTTGACGCTGTCGTAGTAACGCTGGATGCCCGGGGAGTAATTGCAGTCAAAGGCAATGAGCAAGTAAAAATAGGTAGTTATACAATTCCCGTTATTGATACCACAGGCGCTGGAGATACTTTTAATGGTGCATTTGTTTATAGCTTAATAAAAAACATGCCCTTAATTGAAGCACTAAAATTTGCTTCTGCTACAGCAGCAATAAATATCACCGCATTAGGTGCCAGAGGTCACCTGGCGACACCATCGGAGGTTAATCTTTTTCTTTCACAACACAACTAAAAACAAATACATACACAAAGGTAAATATCATGAAAATAAGGTATGCCGCTATTTTTCTGGCATTACCGCTGTTATGCACAACAGCGCAGGCAAACAGTTTTCTTCATTATGCTGGTGAGTTTAGCTTCCGGACGGGAGAAAAACAGAACAATGTCACAATCGCGGGGCTATCAGCCATCACATTTGATGCAAAAAATAATATTTTCTACGCTATTAACGATAGCAGAAACAATAATAAGGAGGGAGATGCCAGCCTTTATACGTTAAAAATGCAGGTGTCATCCAGGGGCATTGAGCAAGTGAATTTTCTCAACCAGCGTCCACTACTTGATGCAAAGCAGCAGCCTTTCGTGACCAATACGGTGGATGCCGAAGGTCTGGCCCTGACACACGATGGTAAATCATTACTCTGGAGTTCGGAGTTAGGTGCGCCACTGCGTCTGAGCACTCTCGATGGCGTAATGGAGAAGGAGTTTACGTCTTTATTTCCTGCTCGCTTTAATATTAGTCCTGACAAAGAGAGCAGCAGTGGTATCCGCAGCGGCAACGCCTGGGAGGGCCTGACACTTACACCAGACGGTAAATCACTTTTTATCGCCGTTGAAAGCAGTCTTAAACAGGATGGACCTATTGCAAGTCCAATAAATTCAGGCACATCACGCTTACTGCAATTTTCTATAGATGCAGACGGTCGACCTTCAAAGCAATTGCATGAATATCTCTATATTACTGATCCTGTTCCGCAAGTGAGTAAGTTCGGTATTAATGATAATGGCGTATCCGAGGTCCTGGCGCTGAATGATCACCAATTGTTGGTCATCGAACGTTCCGGCAGAAACGTCAGTGCCGGATTCAATGACTGGGATTACTCCGTCAGAGTTTATATGGTCGATTTAACTGCTGCCAGCGATATCAAGAATATTGACAGCCTGCAAGACTGGCCCAGTAAATCTACGTTACAACCCGTCAGTAAAAAATTATTAATTGATTTTGCTGATTACACTTCCTCTGCGGATTGTATTGAAGGGGTAACATTCGGTCCTCTGATTGATGGACATACATCGTTAATATTTGTATCTGATAATAATTTCCAGCAACATCAACAGACGAAATTCTATCTATTCATCGATAAGGAAAACAAACTTAACATTTAAAGCTAAAATACAAATATAAAAATTCTGATACCTGGAATCATCAGATGGTGTATTCAGCCAGCCAAAATATATTTTATTCTGAAAGGGAATATTATGAGTTCTTATCTTAAATTATCACTCGCAGGAATAACCACGTTATCCTGCCTGTCACCTACACTTGCCATTGCAGAGCAGCCGCATGGATTTATTGATTATCGTCATGAATATCTTGATGATACTCGCACCCACGCGGATCGCGTCGAATTTGGTACATTTTTTAGTAATGGTATCGGTTTGATGGGGGAATTACGTTATAACACTGACGAAGGAGACAAAGATAAATGGGATCCTTCACAATTTGGTAATAATGGAACGGGTTTATCCATTGTATACCGATTTAAGCCACTGGATGACAAAAAATTCTGGTTAGAGCCTATGTTCTGGCTTGATACCACGCAATATTGGTCAACTTACGAATATGGTCTTTCTGCGGGTTATGATTTCAGCAAAGAGTGGAAAGTTTCGGGTCGTTTTCGTTATGACATGGATAAAGCCACCGATAAATCCAAAGGTTATGGCAACGATGATCGTAATAACCGCCGTTACGATGTGTGGATCGACTATCGACCACAAAAAACCAACTTCCAATATCAGTTAAACCTGGTCTATTACAATAATGGTTATTTAACCTGGAATGATGGTCATAAAAACTATACCGCATCATTTAAAGTAGGGTACAAAATGGGATCGTGGATCCCCTATATGAGTATTGCGGATTATAAAGGTGTGGATAAAACATCAAGTAATCGCCAAATCCGCTGGCGCTGGGGTCTGACTTATACTTTCTAATCTGGAATAAAAAATGAATAATAAATTTAAAACCATTTTCTGGATGATTCTCTCTGCTCTGCCTGCTTTATCTTACGCACAGGTAAAAAATATAGTTACTGGCGAATATAGTGCAGTCAGTAAAATTATCACAGAAAAGGAAACTCTCTATCCCTCCGATAAGATATTATTGGTTTTTGACATTGATAACACGTTATTAACGAGTGGCACACGCATTGGCGGTGATATCTGGTATCAATGGCAAACCGATAAATTGCCCTTAAAGCCGGATGACTCGCAAAAAGTTCCTTGCCTGTATGAAAATACAATCAGTATGCTTTACGAACTTAGCCCTATGCAGCTTACCGAGCCACAGTTACCGACACTGTTAAAACAGTGGCAACAAAAGCATATCGCCTTTGCTCTGACATCCCGTGCACCGGATACTCTCTTTCCGACATTACGGGAATTAAAGCGAAATGGCATTGATTTTTCTTCTTCTGCACTCAGGAAGAAAGAGGATACTTTGCCCCCATTTGAAAAAGGGAAAATCAAACGGTCATGGCTATACAGCCAGGGTGTATTTTTTTCTTCCGGGCAAGATAAAGGTGTAATTCTCGATTATATGCTGGACAAAATGGGGAACAAATATGACGCGATTGTTTTTATCGACGACGGGAAAGCAAACATTCATGCGATGACGAAAATGTTTTCTACGGATAAATGGTCCTCTACGGATTTTACCGTTATTCACTATACCAAAGTGGAGAATGATCTTATTAAACAACAGGGTGCAGTAATAACACCTGCGCAAGCAGAAAAAATGGCTACAGACTGGAAAACTCTGGCTGGTTCGCTGGCAACACTATTTCCAGATCGTAACAAACTGTGCCCAATAAAATAATCAGCGACAACCCGGCAAAACTATTGTTTGCCGGGTAAAGATTATCAGACCTCAATCTCCGCCATGTCACCTTTCTCTTGCAACCAGTTACGGCGATCTTCCGAGCGTTTCTTCGCCAACAGCATATCCATCATCGCGTCGGTACGCTGATCGTCTTCATCATCGATGGTCAACTGCACCAGACGGCGAGTGTTCGGGTCGAGCGTGGTTTCACGTAGTTGCAGCGGGTTCATTTCACCCAGACCTTTAAAACGCTGGACATTTGGCTTGCCTTTCTTGCGTTTTAATTGTTCGAGCACGCCCTCTTTCTCTTCTTCCGTCAAGGCGTAATAGACCTCTTTGCCAAGGTCAATGCGGTAGAGCGGTGGTAGCGCTACATATACGTGACCATGTTTCACCAGCGTACGGAAGTGTTTTACAAACAAGGCGCAAAGCAGCGTGGCAATGTGCAAACCATCGGAGTCAGCATCCGCCAGGATACAGATCTTGCCATAACGCAGTTGGCTAAGATCATCGCTGTCAGGATCGATACCGATCGCTACCGAAATATCATGCACTTCCTGCGAGGCCAGCACTTCGTCGGAAGAAACTTCCCAGGTGTTAAGGATCTTACCTTTCAGCGGCATGATCGCCTGATATTCACGATCGCGCGCCTGCTTGGCAGATCCGCCTGCGGAGTCACCTTCCACGAGGAACAGTTCGGTACGGTTAAGGTCCTGCGCGGTACAGTCTGCCAGTTTGCCAGGCAGTGCCGGGCCGCTGGTCAGCTTTTTACGCACCACTTTTTTGGCCGCACGCATACGGCGCTGGGCACTGGAAATCGCCATCTCCGCCAGCAGTTCAGCCGCCTGAACGTTCTGGTTCAGCCACAAGGTGAAGGCATCTTTCACCACGCCCGAAACGAATGCCGCGCACTGACGCGAAGAGAGACGTTCTTTGGTCTGCCCGGCAAACTGCGGATCCTGCATTTTTACTGACAGCACATAGGCGCAGCGATCCCAGATATCTTCCGCCGACAGCTTCACGCCGCGCGGCAGAATGTTGCGGTATTCGCAAAACTCACGCATCGCGTCCAGCAGCCCCTGACGCAGACCGTTAACGTGCGTACCGCCCTGCATCGTTGGGATCAGGTTGACGTAACTTTCGGTCAGCAGTTCGCCACCTTCCGGCAGCCACAGCAGCGCCCAGTCAACGGCTTCCGTTTCACCGTTAAAGTTACCGATAAACGGTTTTTCCGGCAGTGTCGGCAGGCCGTTTACCGCTTCCGCCAGGTAATCATTCAGACCGTCCTGATAGCACCAGCGTTGTTCGGTGTTGTTGATCTCATCTTTAAAAGTGATTTCAACGCCGGGGCACAGTACCGCTTTGGCTTTCAGCACATGTGTCAGGCGTGAAACAGAGAAGCGCGGGCTGTCAAAGAAGGTTTCATCCGGCCAGAAGTGCACGCTGGTACCGGTATTGCGTTTACCGCAAGTGCCGACAACCTGCAAATCCTGCACCTTTTCGCCATTTTCAAAGGCGATGTTATAAATCTGACCATCGCGGCGCACGTTAACTTCTACGCGCTTTGACAGGGCGTTAACCACCGAGATCCCCACGCCGTGCAGACCGCCAGAGAACTGGTAGTTTTTGTTAGAAAATTTACCGCCCGCGTGCAAACGGCAAAGAATCAGTTCTACCGCCGGAACACCTTCTTCCGGGTGAATATCCACCGGCATCCCACGGCCATCGTCAATCACTTCCAGCGACTGGTCAGCATGTAAAATAACGTCCACGCGTTTTGCGTGACCCGCCAGTGCTTCATCCACACTGTTATCAATGACTTCTTGCCCCAAATGGTTAGGGCGAGTGGTATCGGTATACATCCCCGGACGGCGGCGAACCGGCTCAAGCCCGGTGAGTACCTCAATGGCATCAGCGTTATAAGTTTGCGTCATGGTTTAAGTTAGTAATTCGAGTTGATCGTCAGAGATGGTGCAGACCAAGAAAATCGACGATCGGGTTGAAATAATCTTCGAAGCCCGTGAATGCGTGGTTGCCGCCTTCTATAACAGTCTGGCGGCAGGAAGCGTAGTACGCCACCGCCTGGCGGTAATCCAGCACTTCATCTCCCGTCTGTTGCAGCAGCCAGATCAAATCCGGCGCTTCCAGCGGGTCAATCTGCATGACTTTAAGATCGTAAATATGGCGAGACTCTAGCACATATTGCTGCCCGGTGTAGGGGTTCTCGTTCTGACCGAGATAGTCAGTAAGCAGTTCAAACGGGCGCACCGCCGGGTTTACCACCACTGCGGGCAGCATAAAACATTGCGACAACCAGGTGGCGTAATATCCCCCCAGTGACGAACCGACAATACCCAGCGAATCGCCGCCATGTTCCAGGACAATGGATTCCAGCAGTTCTGCCGCATCGGAAGGATACGGCGGTAACTGCGGAATAATCATCTCAACGTCAGGGTGATGTTCCGCCAGCCAGTTTTTCAACAAGCTCGCTTTCGCAGAACGCGGCGAACTATTGAAACCGTGTAAATAAAGAAGCGTCGACATCAGTAACCTTCTGAAGCGGTATCTGGTTGGAAACGGGAGTCTGCCAGGCGGTGTACTTCTGTGGTCAGCGTGCCATCGGCATGGAGTTCCAGCGTACGCCAACCGGGCGCGATGGTGTCCAGCGTGAAGTTGGAACAGTGCGGCTTAAACTGCACGCAGGTCGATGGCGTTGCCAGCAGGCGACGACCGTTCCAGTCGAGATCCAGTTCCTGATGGATATGGCCGCATAACAGATATTTGACGTGCGGAAACTTCACCAGCACGTTATCCAGTTCCCCCGCGTTACGCAGGCTGTGTTGGTCAAGCCAGCTACAGCCCGCAGGCAACGGATGATGATGCAGCAGAAGCAAGGTATGGCGCTCTGGCGCATCAGCCAGTTTACGTTCCAGCCACTCGAGTTGAAACTCGCTTAGCTCACCGTGCGGTACGCCAAACACCTGGCTGTCCAGCAACAGGATTTGCCACTGTTCACCGATAAACACGCGTTTCGCTGAAGATATACCCGCGTCCTGTAGCGCGCTGTACATCGCAGGCTGGAAATCATGGTTGCCCGGCAGCCAGACGCAGGGCGCACGAAAACTTGCGATGCCTTCAGCGAAGTGCTGATAGGCCGCAGCCGTTTGATCCTGCGCTAAATCACCTGTCGCGACAATCAGGTCGAATTCGTGCTGGTGTGGGCGAATCGCCTCCAGCACCGCCTGGTAACTTTCCCAGGTGTTCACCCCTAACAGGGCTTCGTGCTTTTGCGCAAACAGGTGAGTATCGGTAATTTGTAAAATCCTGACTCTGGACTCACCAGCCAGAGGAAGGGTTAACAGGCTTTCCAAATGGTGTCCTTAGGTTTCACGACGCTAATAAACCGGAATCGCCATCGCTCCATGTGCTAAACAGTATCGCAACCAGTCCGCTAAAAACTGATTAATTTGATGCTTTTCGTCGCGTTGATGCAACTTTTTATTAGGATAATCATACCGCGCTTTGAAGCGAAAAATCTGCTGACTTGAACACACTTCAGCCACCATCGCGTCATGATACAGACGCACCGTCATCGACGGAAGGCTCCAGTAACTGATCGCTGGCGCAATCTGTTCAATAGTCACCAGGGTAGTGTATCGGGTCGATTCCACAATCGTTAGCCGATATTGTGCGTTTGCCACCTGATAGCTTACAGTTTCACCGGGTGCGTCATTGCGCGGTAACAAACGGCGCAATTGTGAAAAGTTCATCTCGCACAGGCGCATCATTTCAGGAAAGTCAGGTGTGTAACGCTTCATTTATGCCCACTCATTTTTTAACGCTTGATGATGCAGTTGCAGCCATTGCAAAGCGATGACCGACGCTGCGTTGTCGATTTTCCCCTCTTCTACCCATTGGTATGCCTGTTCCCGACTTACCACATGAACGCGAATATCTTCGTTTTCATCAGCCAGACCGTGAATACCGCTTGCGGTCGTGGCGTCCACTTCGCCCACCATAATTGACGAACGCTCGCTGGTGCCGCCCGGGCTTGCCAGGAAACTTAACACCGGTTTGGTCCGTTTCACTTTTAGTCCCGCCTCTTCAATCGCTTCGCGACGGGCAACATCTTCCACACTCTCACCTTCTTCAATCATCCCGGCAACCATTTCCAGTAACCAGGGCGTTTCGCTAGTGTCATACGCGGCGATTCGTATCTGCTCAATCAGTACAACTTCATCGCGCACTGGGTCAAAGGGTAGCAAGACTGCGGCGTGACCGCGTTCAAAAATTTCCCGTCGGACCTCATGACTCATTTGTCCGTTGAATAGACGATGGCGAAATCTATAAAGATCTAATGAAAAAAAGCCGCGATAAAGTGTTTCTCGTGCAATAATTTCTACATCGTTTTTGCCAAATGTAACGGGCAGGTTGTCTGGCTTAAGCATGGCTAATGTCCTGGCACTAATAGTGAATAAAATGTGAATTTCAGAGACGTTTGACTGCCGTTTGAGCAGTCATGTGTTAAATTGAGGCACATTAATGCCCTATGGCACGTAACGCCAACCTTTTGCGGTAGCGGCTTCTGCTAGAATCCGCAATAATTTTACAGTTTGATCGCGCTAAATACTGCTTCACCACAAGGAATGCAAATGAAGAAATTGCTCCCCATTCTTATCGGCCTGAGCCTTTCTGGGTTCAGTTCGTTGAGCCAGGCCGAGAACCTGATGCAAGTTTATCAGCAAGCACGCCTTAGTAACCCGGAATTGCGTAAGTCTGCCGCCGATCGTGATGCTGCCTTTGAAAAAATTAATGAAGCTCGCAGTCCATTACTGCCACAGCTAGGTTTAGGTGCAGATTACACCTACAGCAACGGCTACCGCGACGCGAACGGCATCAACTCTAACGCAACCAGTGCGTCCCTGCAGTTGACCCAGTCCATTTTCGATATGTCGAAATGGCGCGCACTGACCTTGCAGGAAAAAGCTGCCGGTATTCAGGACGTCACTTACCAGACCGATCAACAAACTTTGATCCTCAACACCGCGACCGCTTATTTCAACGTGTTGAATGCCATTGACGTGCTTTCTTATACTCAGGCACAAAAAGAGGCAATCTACCGTCAGTTAGATCAAACCACCCAACGCTTTAACGTGGGCCTGGTGGCGATCACCGATGTGCAGAACGCCCGCGCACAGTACGATACCGTGCTGGCGAACGAAGTGACCGCACGTAACAACCTCGACAACGCCGTTGAGCAGCTGCGTCAGATCACCGGTAACTACTATCCGGAACTGGCGGCGCTGAATGTCGAAAACTTCAAGACCGACAAGCCACAGCCGGTTAACGCGCTGTTGAAAGAAGCCGAAAAACGCAACCTGTCGCTGTTACAGGCACGTTTGAGTCAGGACCTGGCGCGCGAGCAAATTCGCCAGGCGCAGGACGGTCACTTACCGACTCTGGATTTGACGGCCTCTACCGGAATTTCTGACACCTCTTACAGCGGTTCAAAAACCCGTGGTGCGACCGCAGGCCAGTATGACGACAGCAATATGGGCCAGAACAAAGTGGGCCTGAGCTTCTCGCTGCCGATTTATCAGGGCGGAATGGTTAACTCGCAGGTGAAACAGGCACAGTACAACTTTGTCGGTGCCAGCGAGCAACTGGAAAGCGCCCATCGTAGCGTCGTGCAGACCGTGCGTTCCTCCTTCAACAACATTAATGCATCTATCAGTAGCATTAACGCCTACAAACAAGCCGTGGTTTCCGCCCAAAGCTCTTTAGACGCGATGGAAGCGGGCTACTCGGTCGGTACGCGTACCATTGTTGATGTATTGGACGCGACCACTACGCTGTACAACGCCAAGCAAGAACTGGCAAATGCGCGTTATAACTACCTGATTAACCAGCTGAATATTAAATCAGCTCTGGGTACGTTGAACGAGCAGGATCTGCTGGCACTGAACAATGCGCTGAGCAAACCGGTTTCTACTAATCCAGAAAACGTTGCGCCGCAAACGCCAGAACAGAATGCTATTGCTGACGGTTATGCACCTGATAGCCCGGCACCAGCCGTTCAGCAAGCATCCGCACGCACTAACACCAGTAACGGTCATAACCCTTTCCGTCACTGATGACGACGACGGGGCTTCGGCCCCGTCTGAACGTAAGGCAACGTAAAGATACGGGTTATCTGCCGCATTCTTCCCCCTTCTCGCTTCAATTTCGACCAGCCATCCTCTATTCTGATGGGTATTTACCACTGGTCCCGGAAGACAAAAATGAAACGGACAAAATCCATACGCCACGCATCGTTCCGTAAAAACTGGAGCGCACGCCACCTGACACCTGTCGCTCTCGCTGTTGCTACTGTTTTTATGCTGGCAGGCTGTGAAAAGAGTGATGAAACAGTGTCTCTCTATCAAAATGCTGACGACTGTTCAGCTGCAAACCCAGGCAAAAGCGCCGAATGTACCACCGCGTACAACAATGCGCTGAAAGAAGCAGAACGTACTGCGCCGAAATACGCCACTCGTGAAGACTGTATTGCCGAATTTGGTGAAGGTCAGTGCCAGCAGGCGCCAGCCCAGGCTGGCATGGCACCTGAAAACCAGGCGCAGGCCCAGCAATCCAGCGGGAGTTTCTGGATGCCGTTGATGGCCGGTTACATGATGGGACGTCTGATGGGCGGCGGCGCGGGATTTGCACAGCAGCCGCTGTTCTCCTCGAAAAACCCAGCCAGCCCGGCTTACGGTAAATATACCGACGCGACGGGTAAAAACTATGGCGCAGCCCAGCCAGGCCGCACCATGACCGTACCGAAGACGGCAATGGCACCAAAACCGGCGACCACCACTACCGTTACCCGCGGCGGTTTTGGTGAATCTGTTGCCAAACAAAGCACTATGCAGCGTAGCGCAACCGGCACCTCTTCTCGTTCAATGGGTGGCTGATACCGATGGAAAGAGTCAGTATTACCGAGCGCCCAGACTGGCGTGAAAAAGCCCACGAATACGGTTTCAATTTTCACACCATGTACGGCGAGCCGTACTGGTGTGAAGATGCTTACTACAAGTTAACCCTCGCCCAGGTTGAAAAGCTGGAAGAAGTCACCGCCGAACTGCACCAGATGTGCCTGAAAGTGGTGGAAAAAGTGATCGCCAGCGATGAGCTGATGACCAAATTCCGCATACCGAAACATACCTGGAGTTTTGTGCGTCAGTCCTGGCTGACTCACCAGCCATCGCTTTATTCGCGTCTTGATCTGGCGTGGGATGGCACTGGCGAACCTAAACTTCTGGAAAATAACGCTGATACGCCCACATCACTGTATGAAGCAGCATTCTTTCAGTGGATCTGGCTGGAAGATCAGCTTAACGCGGGCAACCTGCCGGAAGGCAGCGACCAGTTTAACAGTCTGCAAGAAAAGCTGATCGATCGCTTTGTCGAGCTGCGTGAACAGTATGGCTTCCAGTTGCTGCATCTCACCTGCTGTCGTGACACGGTGGAAGATCGTGGCACCATCCAGTATTTGCAGGACTGCGCGACGGAAGCTGAAATTGCTACCGAGTTCCTCTACATCGACGATATCGGTTTAGGTGAAAAAGGTCAGTTCACGGATTTACAGGATCAGGTCATCGCTAACCTGTTCAAACTGTATCCGTGGGAATTTATGCTGCGCGAGATGTTCTCCACCAAGCTGGAAGATGCTGGCGTACGCTGGCTGGAACCGGCGTGGAAGAGCATTATCTCCAACAAAGCGCTTCTGCCGCTACTGTGGGAGATGTTCCCGAATCATCCGAACCTGTTGCCCGCTTATTTTGCGGAAGATGATCATCCAGAAATGGAAAAATATGTGGTTAAGCCAATCTTCTCGCGTGAAGGCGCAAACGTGTCGATTATCGAGAATGGCAAAACCATTGAAGCAGCAGAAGGTCCGTATGGCGAAGAAGGCATGATTGTTCAACAATTCCATCCGCTGCCGAAATTTGGCGACAGCTATATGTTGATTGGTAGCTGGCTGGTGAACGATCAACCTGCCGGAATAGGGATTCGTGAAGACCGTGCGTTAATCACCCAGGATATGTCACGCTTCTACCCTCATATCTTTGTTGAATAATACAGCTTAATATTGCCCCGATAAGCGGGGCAATCTCTTATAATCCACCATCCATAATTCTCATCAATATATAAACACATACATATCCAACCTTTATTTAACATTAATACTCAATTTAATGTTAAATCGTCATATGTAAGTGATATTGTAATTAAAGTAAGTAAATAAATCACCGCATAACACATTGATATATATTAAATATTTTGTTTTTATCTCTTCGCATTTTAATTTAATAATTAAAAAACAATGTCACAGAGATCACACTACGCAATATTGAACATTGTTATTAATATATCGCCACCCTACTATCCATTAAAAATAAATAGTTGTTTCAACAAATAACAACATATTCAAAAGCAGCAAAACATTCTCATATTTTATTAGAGTCACATTTTTCATTCACAAAACAAATTTATTAGTACCATCTCAACAGTCGATATTCATCATTATTATATATTTGCGTTATATAAGGAGATATATCCATGTTTGATAAATATAGAAAAACACTGGTAGCTGGAACGGTGGCATTAGCTCTGGGATTGTCTGCAACTGGCGTAATGGCGGCGGGTTTTAAACCTGCACCACCTGCCGGGCAACTCGGTGCAGTCATTGTCGATCCCTACGGCAATGCCCCACTGACTGCTTTGGTTAACTTAGATAGCCACGTCATTTCTGACGTCAAAGTTACCGTCCACGGGAAGGGCGAAAAAGGCGTTGAAATCAGCTATCCCGTAGGCCAGGAGTCACTAAAAACTTACGATGGTGTACCGATTTTTGGTCTTTATCAGAAATTTGCCAACAAAGTGACCGTTGAGTGGAAAGAAAACGGCAAGGCCATGAAAGATGATTACGTGGTGCAAACTTCAGCCATCGTCAACAATTACATGGATAACCGTTCCATCTCTGATCTACAGCAGACCAAAGTCGTTAAAGTCGCACCTGGTTTTGAAGATCGCCTCTATCTGGTTAATACCCACACCTTTACGGCACAAGGTTCCGATCTCCACTGGCACGGTGAGAAAGATAAAAATGCCGGGATCCTCGATGCAGGTCCGGCAACCGGCGCACTGCCTTTTGATATCGCACCCTTTACTTTCATTGTCGATACCGAAGGTGAATACCGCTGGTGGCTGGATCAAGACACATTCTACGATGGCCGTGACCGTAATATCAACAAACGTGGTTATCTGATGGGTATCCGCGAAACACCACGCGGCACCTTTACCGCAGTACAAGGCCAGCACTGGTACGAGTTCGACATGATGGGTCAGGTGCTGGAAGATCATAAACTGCCGCGCGGATTCGCTGATGCCACTCATGAATCCATTGAGACGCCTAATGGTACGGTACTGTTGCGCGTAGGTAAGAGTAACTACCGTCGCGATGACGGCGTACACGTCACCACCATTCGTGATCATATCCTCGAAGTCGATAAATCTGGTCGCGTTGTCGATGTATGGGATCTGACGAAGATCCTCGATCCGAAACGTGATGCTCTGCTCGGTGCACTGGATGCTGGCGCAGTTTGCGTTAACGTTGATCTTGCTCACGCCGGACAGCAGGCAAAACTGGAACCAGATACGCCGTTTGGCGACGCGCTGGGTGTAGGACCAGGTCGTAACTGGGCGCACGTCAACTCCATCGCCTATGACGCGAAAGATGACTCAATTATCCTCTCTTCTCGTCACCAGGGCGTTGTGAAAATTGGTCGTGATAAACAAGTGAAATGGATCCTTGCCCCCTCGAAAGGCTGGGAAAAACCATTGGCCAGCAAATTGCTGAAACCCGTTGACGCTAACGGTAAGCCGATCACCTGTAACGAAAATGGCCTGTGTGAAAACTCAGACTTCGACTTCACCTATACCCAGCATACCGCATGGATCTCCAGCAAAGGTACACTCACTATCTTTGATAACGGCGACGGTCGCCATCTGGAACAACCTGCCTTACCAACCATGAAATATTCCCGTTTTGTGGAATATAAGATTGATGAGAAGAAAGGTACCGTTCAGCAAGTTTGGGAATACGGTAAAGAACGCGGTTACGATTTCTATAGCCCAATCACCTCCATTATCGAATACCAGGCTGACCGTGACACCATGTTCGGCTTCGGTGGCTCCATTCATCTGTTTGACGTCGGTCAGCCGACCGTCGGTAAGTTGAACGAGATCGACTACAAAACCAAAGAAGTGAAAGTGGAAATCGACGTGATGTCTGATAAACCCAACCAGACTCACTACCGTGCGCTGTTAGTCCGTCCAAAACAGATGTTTAAATAATTAAGAAGGGAATAAAAATGTCGAAATTAGGGATCTCATCACTGTTTAAAAGCGTACTACTTACTGCGGCTCTGGCGGTTTCATTTACTGCTTCTGCATTTACCGAAGGCACGGATTATATGGTCCTGGAAAAACCGATTCCGAATGCCGACAAAACGCTGATTAAGGTATTCAGCTACGCCTGCCCGTTCTGTTACAAGTACGACAAAGCGGTTACCGGTCCGGTATCGGAAAAAGTGAAAGATGTCGTTGCTTTCACGCCGTTCCATCTGGAAACCAAAGGCGAATACGGTAAACAGGCGAGCGAAGTCTTTGCTGTCTTGATCAATAAAGATAAAGCAGCAGGTATTTCCTTATTTGATGCTAACTCTCAGTTTAAGAAAGCCAAGTTTGCCTACTACGCGGCTTATCACGACAAAAAAGAACGCTGGTCTGACGGTAAAGATCCCGCGGCCTTTATCAAAACGGGTCTGGATGCTGCTGGTATGAGCCAGGCGGATTTTGAAGCTGCACTGAAAGAGCCAGCGGTACAAGAAACACTGGAAAAATGGAAAGCCTCTTATGAAGTCGCCAAAATCCAGGGTGTTCCAGCTTATGTCGTTAATGGTAAGTACTTGATCTACACCAAGAGCATCAAATCCATCGACGCGATGGCAGACCTTATCCGTGAGTTAGCAAGCAAATAACAGGGAAACAGGCTATGGGTATTAAGGGAATGTGGAAAGACCTTCGCACATCACCAGTCGACACACTGGTCAGATGGCAGGAGCAACGCTTTTTGTGGTTGTTAATGGCCGTTGCGATGGGCGCGTTAATTATCCTGGCGCACTCTTTCTTCCAGATCTATCTCTACATGGCCCCCTGTGAGCAATGTGTATACATTCGCTATGCCATGTTTGTGATGGTTATTGGAGGATTGGTTGCGGCGATCAACCCGAAGAACATCATCCTTAAGCTGATTGGCTGCGTGATGGCATTTTACGGCAGCATCATGGGGCTGAAGTTTTCATTCAAACTGAACGATATCCACCATGCGGTGCATAACCCGGATCCCGATTCACTGTTTGGCGTTCAGGGTTGCTCTACCGATCCAACTTTCCCCTTTAACCTGCCGCTGGCACAGTGGGCACCAAACTGGTTCAAACCTACCGGGGATTGCGGCTATGATGCGCCAATCGTTCCCGATGGCGTCACACTGAGCAGTATGCAGCAGTGGTTTGTGGCGATGTATCAGCAATCTGAAGGCTGGTATCTGCTACCGCCGTGGCACTTTATGAACATGGCTCAGGCCTGTATGTTGGCTTTTGGTCTTTGCTTATTGCTGCTATTAGTGATGAGCGGCGCATGGGGACTCAAGCTGCTGAGAAAGTAAGGTAATGCAAACCGAAGCCAGAAATTGGCTTCGGTTTTCTTCATCTATTAACCTACCTGCACCGACAACATACTTAAACTGCCCATTTCTATACCATCGACCGGAATGGTAATTGGCTCCTGCCCATCCCATGCACCTAAAATATACAATAGCGGCAGGTAATGCTCCGGTGTTGGATTCGATAATGCGCCACCTTCATGGTCGAGATAATTCACCAGAGGATGCTGCTCCACCGGTCCTTGCCACGTCAGATTCGCTTTCACATACTCATTAAACGACGTCGCCCACGGATAGGGGGAACTATCACCGTGCCACTTCACCGTACGCAGGTTATGCACCACGTTACCGCTGGCGACCAACATTATTCCTTCATCTCGCAGCGCTGCCAGTTTACGCCCCATCTCAAAGTGCCAGGCGGCGGGTTTGGTGCTATCAATACTTAACTGCACCATCGGGATATCCGCTTGCGGATACATCTTAATCAGTACGCCCCACGAGCCGTGGTCAAAGCCCCAGGCTTCTTTATCCAGTGTGACAGGCACTGGCGCTAACAGCTCAACCAATCGCTGAGCCAAAGCCGGTGAGCCAGGAGCCGGATAATGGGTGTCGTACAGCGCCTGCGGAAAGCCGCCAAAGTCATGAATCGTTGGCGGCGTCTCCATCGCAGTCACTCCTGTACCACGGGTAAACCAGTGAGCCGAAACCACGACAATCGCTTTCGGACGTGGCAATGTCATCCCCAACTTCTGCCAGCTGCGGGTATACAAATTATCTTCCAGCACGTTCATCGGACTACCGTGACCTAAAAACAATGCTGGCATACGTGTTGAAGACATGATGATATCCTTAACTAAAGGTGTCATTTTGATATCCTCACAATACGCTTGTTCGGCGGAGTAAGAACCCGGATAACGATGATGATCATCATCAGTTATTTTGACGATCTGCCTGAAGGTGAAGATTTATAAGGAGTTGTCGATGTCAGTACCTCTCATTCTGACCATACTGGCGGGGGCAGCCACGTTTATTGGCGCGTTTCTCGGCGTTCTCGGGCAAAAACCCTCGAACCGACTGCTGGCGTTTTCGCTAGGGTTTGCGGCGGGGATCATGTTGCTGATCTCATTGATGGAGATGCTCCCTGCCGCATTAGCCGCCGAAGGAATGTCCCCCGTTCTGGGCTACGGGATGTTTATCTTTGGTCTGCTGGGCTATTTTGGTCTGGACCGCATGTTGCCGCATGCGCATCCGCAGGATTTAATGCAAAAATCGGTGCAACCGTTGCCCAAATCGATCAAGCGCACTGCTATTCTGCTCACTCTTGGAATCAGTCTGCATAACTTCCCGGAAGGGATTGCCACTTTTGTTACGGCAAGCAGTAACCTGGAGCTGGGCTTTGGCATCTCACTGGCCGTGGCGTTGCACAATATTCCTGAAGGTCTGGCGGTTGCGGGGCCGGTTTACGCGGCAACGGGGTCGAAACGCACCGCAATTCTGTGGGCGGGGATTTCTGGGCTGGCGGAAATTCTCGGCGGCGTTCTGGCGTGGTTAATCCTTGGTAGCATGATTTCCCCGGTAGTCATGGCGGCAATCATGGCGGCGGTTGCAGGAATCATGGTGGCGCTCTCCGTGGACGAATTAATGCCGTTAGCCAAAGAGATTGATCCCAATAATAATCCCAGCTATGGCGTGCTGTGTGGGATGTCAGTAATGGGATTTAGTTTAGTGCTGTTACAAACGGCGGGAATTGGTTGAAAACAACTTCAGATGTTGTCCAGCATGGACAACATCTGCAGGCATCGCAGAAGCACTACTCCAGCTTTTCTGCTGTCTCTTCTCTCGCACTGTTTAAGTATTTGTTTCTCGCTTCAAGCAGTGCGTCTCTGTCCTGGCGAAACGCCCGACAATAACGTTTCAAATGCAGGAAATACCCCACCACAACCAGCGCAATCAATACAATCCAGTACCAGGAGATAAACATCCTTTTTACCCTTAATATTTAACAATACCAAACATTTAGCGCATAAATTTCACATATCCATTTTCGGATATATTTATATGGTCGCATAATATCGGAACATTTATATGATTTTGATCATAATGAAAAAGGTTGTCTGATATTAGTGAAATTTACTCATAGATAAAGCGGTGAAATTTACATTCAGCAGGGTAAGGGCAAAATAAAACCGAAGCCTTCTACAGCTTCGGTTTCTTTGATTATCGCACCAGTTTTAGCAGTTATTTTCAGCTAGCTTTGCGCTCATGCGCCTGACGGTATGCAACCAGATCCTCAATAGTGACCAGCGCCATATTGTGTTTGTTGGCAAACTCGATGCACTCTGGCGCGCGGGCCATGGTGCCATCGTCATTAGTCAGTTCACACAGCACACCTGCAGGTTTAAAGCCTGCCAGCGTCATCAGATCAATAGTCGCTTCGGTATGACCGCCACGAGTCAGTACACCACCCGCCTGTGCGCGCAATGGGAAAACGTGGCCAGGGCGATTCAAGTCTGAAGGTTTAGCACCATCAGCAATCGCAGCGCGAACAGTCGTGATACGGTCAGCGGCAGAAACACCGGTAGTCACACCTTCAGCAGCTTCAATGGTCACGGTAAAACCAGTGCCATAGGCGCTGGTGTTATTTTCGACCATCATTGGCAGATCGAGTTGTTTACGGCGTTCTTCGGTTATGCACAAGCAAACAATACCGCTACCGTGGCGAATGGTCAGAGCCATCTGCTCAACGGTCATGGTTTCTGCCGGGAAGATCATATCGCCTTCGTTTTCACGGTCTTCATCATCAAGCACCATCACACCGCGTCCTTCACGCAGCGCAGCCAGTGCATTTTCAACACGTTCGAAAGGCGTACCAAAAGAGGAAAGTAGCGTCTGATTCATGGTAAAAAAACCTCACTAAAATTATGGTTACCAGAATCAGGGCAGTCTTAGGAGTGGCGGCATATAGCCAAAATAACGTGAGCGGGTCCATGCCCGACAGAATCGTTACTCTCTCCCATCCGGACTCTAACCGTCGGCCCCGGAATTACACCGGATCTGCTGTCCTTTGAGTTCGCACCCAAAGCGCTCGCGGGCTTTCAACTGAGTTGATTTACCGCCGGTGGGGAATTTCGCCCCGCCCTGAGAATAAGCGGATTCACTATAACGCTAATGATTAGCGGCAGCAACGCATAGGTTCACATAATTCTGGTTTATGACTTACCCTTATCGCACTACAATGGCACCAAACACCTATCAGTACAGGGAAACTACAATGATTGACCCGAAAAAAATTGAGCAAATTGCTCGCCAGGTTCACGAATCAATGCCTAAAGGAATCAGGGAGTTCGGGGAAGATGTGGAGAAAAAAATCCGCCAAACCCTACAAGCACAGCTGACTCGCCTCGATTTGGTAAGCCGCGAAGAATTCGATGTGCAGACGCAGGTCCTGTTACGGACTCGTGAGAAACTGGCGTTACTGGAGCAGCGCATCAGTGAACTGGAAGCTCGTAGTAATCCGGCAGCAGAAGTTCAATCTCCTCCCGCCATCCCGCCAGTTGATAAAGCAGAATAAAGCACCACAAAAACGGGCCTGACGGCCCGTAAAATCAATGTTCTAGTTCCAGTTCTCTTGACTGTGTCATTTGCTGGCAATACCAGGCATAACGAGCGCAAAACCAGGTTCTGTGTTCTTCATCCATATTACCAGTGACGGCCAGAATATCGACCGGTCGACCTTCAGCATTCATTCTGGCAAAACTACGCGCCAGGAAATCGAAATTATTTAAAGAATTAAGACCATGATCCATAAGCACATCCTCCGGTTATCGCATACCTTTTAAGGCCATATGCTTTTTCTGATTTCAGTATTCCTTAATCAGTGTAGTGCCTTTAAACATAACGTGCGTAAATATATTGTTTTGGATCACACTTTTTATTGAAAATAATTACAACGTTAAAAGACTTTCCCTTTTAAAATTTCACTAACGCATGTTATTATTAGCAAAGATAAATGTAAGAAAGGAAATCATACCATAGTAAACAATGCGTCACTGAATGGACGATGGAGTGACTGATGATTTTATTTGCCGACTATAACACACCTTATCTTTTCGCTATTTCCTTTGTACTTTTGATCGGCCTGTTAGAAATTATTGCTATTGTCTGCGGTCACATGCTCTCCGGTGCTCTTGATGCACATCTTGATCATTACGATTCCATAACCACAGGTAATATTAGTCAGGCACTTCATTATCTTAATATTGGAAGGCTACCAGCCCTCGTCATCCTCTGCCTGTTAGCTGGTTTTTTTGGCCTTATCGGCATCGTTCTACAGCATGCCTGCGTGACGGTCTGGAAAGCTCCGCTCTCAAACCTGTTGGTGGTTCCTGTTTGTTTACTGCTCACTGTTATTACAGTGCATTATATCGGCAAGGCGATCGCCCCCTGGATTCCTCGCGATCATAGTTCTGCTATTACAGAAGAAGAATATATTGGCTGCATGGCATTAATTACCGGTCATCAGGCAATATCTGGCAGACCCTGTGAAGGAAAACTTACCGATCAATTTGGTCAAATACACTATTTATTACTGGAACCTGAAGAAGGAAAAAACTTCACCAAAGGTGACAAGGTATTGATTATTTGCCGACTTTCTGCAACACGATATTTAGCAGAAAAAAATCCCTGGCCAAATATATTGTAAATATTTAATCAAAAGGAAATTTAATAATGGATGATATTGTTAACTTAGTACCGTCATGGATGTTTATGGCGATTGTTGCCGTATGTGTTCTGTTTATTATCGGTATTATTTTCGCGCGACTTTATCGTCGGGCATCTGCCGAGCAGGCATTTGTTCGTACCGGGTTAGGCGGGCAAAAAGTGGTAATGAGCGGCGGCGCAATCGTAATGCCGATCTTCCACGAAATCATTCCTATCAATATGAATACGCTCAAGCTGGAAGTCAGCCGTTCTACTATTGATAGCCTGATTACGAAAGATCGTATGCGTGTTGATGTTGTAGTGGCTTTCTTTGTACGGGTAAAACCGTCAGTAGAAGGCATCGCCACTGCGGCCCAGACGTTGGGGCAACGCACGCTATCACCAGAAGATTTACGTATGCTGGTCGAGGATAAATTCGTCGATGCCCTACGCGCCACCGCTGCGCAAATGACCATGCATGAGTTACAGGATACCCGCGAGAACTTCGTGCAGGGTGTACAAAATACCGTGGCAGAAGACTTGTCGAAAAACGGGCTGGAACTGGAAAGTGTTTCACTCACAAACTTTAACCAGACTTCGAAAGAGCATTTTAACCCGAACAACGCTTTTGACGCCGAAGGTTTGACCAAACTAACCCAGGAGACGGAACGCCGTCGTCGCGAGCGTAACGAAGTTGAACAGGATGTAGAAGTTGCGGTGCGTGAGAAAAATCGAGACGCTCTTTCGCGGAAGCTGGAGATTGAACAGCAAGAAGCGTTTATGACGCTTGAGCAGGAGCAGCAGGTTAAAACCCGTACCGCTGAACAAAATGCGAAAATTGCGGCTTTTGAAGCTGAACGTCGTCGTGAAGCAGAGCAGACGCGAATTCTGGCTGAACGACAGATTCAGGAGACGGAAATCGACCGCGAACAGGCCGTCCGCTCAAGAAAGGTTGAGGCTGAACGTGAAGTTCGCATTAAAGAGATCGAACAGCAGCAGGTCACCGAAATCGCCAACCAGACGAAATCAATCGCCATTGCGGCAAAATCAGAGCAACAATCCCAAGCAGAAGCGCGTGCCAACCTCGCACTTGCAGAAGCGGTAAGTGCGCAACAAAACGTAGAAACCACTCGCCAGACAGCCGAAGCCGATCGTGCCAAGCAGGTGGCGCTGATTGCCGCAGCGCAAGACGCAGAAACCAAAGCGGTCGAACTGACCGTGCGGGCGAAAGCAGAGAAAGAAGCCGCAGAGATGCAGGCGGCAGCGATCGTTGAGTTAGCCGAAGCTACGCGTAAAAAAGGCCTGGCGGAAGCAGAAGCGCAACGTGCGCTGAACGACGCTATCAACGTACTTTCTGATGAACAAACCAGCCTTAAATTCAAACTGGCGCTACTACAGTCGTTACCTGCGGTAATAGAGAAATCCGTTGAACCGATGAAGTCTATCGACGGCATCAAGATTATTCAGGTCGATGGATTGAACCGTGGTGGCGCTGCGGGGGATGCGGCATCAGGCAGCGTTGGTGGCGGAAATCTGGCGGAACAGGCATTGTCTGCCGCCCTTTCTTACCGCACACAGGCACCGCTGATTGACTCCTTGCTCAATGAAATTGGCGTTTCAGGCGGCTCGCTGGCGGCATTGACTTCACCCTTAACCTCAACAACTCCCGTCGCAGAAAACGTAGAATAAATATTCATCTATGAATATCCCTGGCCCAAAAAGCCGGGGATTTTTTATATCTGCATTCCGGTAAAAAGTGCAAATGATCAGGTTGTTACAGCGTTTTGCGAGTCGACTCGGGGAAGAGAAAACTGCATCAGGGAAAGCGTTGCGCGGGGTCAGGCGCTAATCAACAATCGGGGAGCCAGCAAGGGGCTGAAACGGGAAAGCCCCTCCCGAGGAAGGGGCCTTACAGAAGGAAAGGGTTATGATGAAGCTTGTCATCATACTGATTGTGTTGTTACTCGTAAGTTTCGCAGCTTATTAACAGCCAATCAGAGGGGGGAGAAATCCTCCCTCACCCTTATTCCTTTACTCTAGGTTGAAAAAACAACAGCGTCAAGAAGGTTTCATTAACGCATATCCCTGGCCCAAAAAGCTGGGGATTTTTTATATCTGCGTTCCACTAAAAAGTGCAAATGATCAGTTTGTTACAGCGTTTTACGTGACCGCTCGGGGAAGAGAAATCTGTATCAGGGAAAGCGTTGCGCGGGGTCAGGCGCTCATCAACAATCGGGGAGCCAGCAAGGGGCTGAAACGGGAAAGCCCCTCCCGAAGAAGGGGCCTTACAGAAGGAAAGGGTTATGATGAAGTTCGTCATCATACTGATTGTGTTGTTACTGATAAGTTTCCACGCTTACTAACAGCCAATCAGAGGGGGGAGAAATCCTCCCTCACCCTTGTTCCTTTACTTTAGGTTGAAAAAAAATCAGCGTCAAGAAGGTTTCATTAACGCATATCCCTGGCCCAAAAGCCGGGGATTTTTTATATCTGCATTCCGCTAAAAAGTGCAAATGATCAGGCTGTTGCAGCGTTTTGCGAGTCGACTCGGGGAAGAGAAAACTGCATCAGGGAAAGCGTTGCGCGGGGTCAGGCGCTAATCAACAATCGGGAAGCCAGCAAGGGGCTGAAACGGGAAAGCCCCTCCCGAGGAAGGGGCCTTATAGAAGGAAAGGGTTATGATGAAGTTCGTCATCATACTGGTTGTGTTGTTACTGCTAAGCTTCCCAACTTACTAACAACTGATCAGAGGGGGGAGAAATCCTCCCTTACCCTTGTTCCTTTACTCTAGGTTGAAAAAACAACAGCGTCAATAGGTCTACCTGGCACGAAGCGAGATCTGTGAACCGCTTTCCGGTTAGCCTTTTTTATCCTGTTGGATCTTCTTGATGATGTTAGTGGTCGAGCAACCGTCTTCAAAGTTGAGCACCAGCACTTCGCCGCCGTTGGCCCAGACTTCTTTACTCCCGGCAATTTCTTCTGGTTTATAGTCGCCTCCTTTTACCAGCAGATCTGGCAGGATCCCGGCGATCAGGCGCTGCGGCGTGTCCTCTTCAAACGACACCACCCAGTCGACCGCTTCCAGTGCGCCCAGCACAATCATACGCTGTTCGAGCGGGTTAACGGGGCGGGAATCCCCTTTCAACCGTTTGGTGGAGGCATCGCTGTTCACGGCGACAATCAAGCGGTCACCCAGCTTGCGGGCATTTGCCAGATAAGAGACATGCCCGGCGTGGAGAATGTCGAAGACACCGTTGGTCATCACTACTTTTTCGCCACGTTTACGCGCCGCCGCTACAGCCAGCTTCAGCTCATCTTCGGTCATCACGCCAAAACCGGTATCTGCACGTCCACGTACTGCGTTTTCCAGCTCGATCGGCGAAACCGTGGATGTCCCCAGTTTGCCGACCACCACACCAGCCGCCGCATTGGCAAAGAAGCAGGCTTCTTCCAGCGAATTACCCGCTGCCAGCGTTGCCGCAAGCACGCCAATCACCGTGTCGCCTGCACCGGTAACGTCATAGACTTCTTGCGCCTGAGTTGGCATATGCAGCGGCTCTTTACCCGGTTGCAGCAGCGTCATCCCTTGCTCGGAACGGGTTACCAGCAGCGCAGAGAGTTCGTAGTCGGCAATCAGTTTCATGCCGCGTTCAACAATCTCTTCTTCGGTTTTACATTTACCAACAACAGCTTCAAATTCCGAGAGATTAGGCGTTAACAGCGTAGCGCCGCGGTAGCGTTCAAAATCGGTGCCTTTTGGATCAATCAACACCGGAACGCCCGCTTTACGCGCCAGTTGGATCATCTGCTGTACGCTTGCCAACGCACCTTTCGCATAGTCAGAAAGCACCAGCGCACCAATCGTACCGAGAGCCTGATTAATCCGCTCATGCAGCGGCTGCGGATCAACACCTTCGAAACCTTCTTCGAAATCCAGGCGGATCAACTGTTGGTTACGAGAAAGCACCCGCAGTTTGGTGATGGTCGGATGCGTCGGCACAGAAACGAAGTCGCATTTTACGTTCACGTCGGCCAGCGATTTACTGAGCGCGCGCGCCGCATCATCAATACCTGTCAGCCCCACCAGGCGTGCGTTTGCACCGAGAGAAGCGATGTTCATCGCCACGTTGGCCGCGCCGCCCGGACGTTCTTCGATGGTATTCACTTTAACCACGGGTACTGGCGCTTCCGGCGAGATACGGCTGGTGGGACCGTACCAGTAACGATCCAGCATTACATCACCAACCACCATCACTCCTGCACGTTCAAACTCTGGCAGCGTTACTTTCATTCCTGTCTCCTGAGAGATTCAAAATTTGCGCGCGATAATACCATATTTCATTCCTCCACCAGCCACTTCTGCCAGCTTGCCCGCACCAGTTCACGCTCTGCGGTGAAGTAATCCTCCGGCACATGGCCCGGCAACTCTTGTAATGCCAGATGATGAAGTTCATCGCGCAGCGTAGTGTAAGCACGGCTCAGCGCCATCGCTTCCTGCTCTTCCATAATGTCGTTTTGCGCCAACAGTTCCAGAATGCGCACGTTGTCTGACCAGCGCGTTAACTTCGGTTTTTCATGGGCGTAGCGCAACACCAGATATTGGGTAATAAATTCGATATCGGTAATCCCGCCTTCATCGGCTTTGATATCAAAGCGATCGCGATGTTTATTGCCGAGATGGGCGCGCATTTTCTCGCGCATTTCCCGCACTTCCGTTTGCAGAGTTTTACCTTCACGCGGCAGTGTCATAATCTCCCGGCGTACTGCGTCAAATTGAGCGGTCAATTGTGGATCGCCATATACCACGCGAGCACGTACCAGCGCCTGATGTTCCCACGTCCAGGCCTCGTTTCTCTGATAATCGGCAAACGCTTCTGCGGAAGTAACCAGCATTCCCGCCGCCCCGGACGGGCGTAGCCGTGCATCCACTTCGTACAAAATACCGGAAGACGTGCGCGTGCTGAACAAGTGCATAATGCGTTGAGCCAGACGCAGGTAAAACTGCCGCCCGTCGATTTCCCGCTCGCCGTCCGTCATTACATCCATCGGGCAATCATGGAGGAAGATCAGGTCAAGATCAGAACTATATCCCAGCTCCCAACCGCCCAGCTTACCGTAGCCAACCACCGCAAAGCCGCGACCTTCGCGTTCGTTCAGGTGGGTCGGTTTTCCGTAACGGGCGACCATTTGAACCCACGCCTGCTGAACGACGGCATCTATCATGGCTTCCGCCAACCAGGTTAAGTGATCGCTCACTTTCATTACTGGCAGCGTACCGGCAATATCCGCTGCGGCGATGCGTAACAGTTGCGCCTGTTTAAACTGACGCAGCGCCTCAAGTTGTTGTTCTTCGTCATCTTCTGGCACGCGCAGTAAATACTGGCGCAATTCGTCACGATAGGCATCCGTCGCTGTCGGCTGGTAGAGGGTGTTCGGATCGAGCAGTTCATCCAGCAATAATGGATAACGCGCCAGTTGACTGGCAATCATCGGCGATGCAGCACACAGAGAAATCAAATGCTTAAGCGCCGCGGGGAATTCACTGAGCAATTCTAAATAGGTGGTGCGGGTAACAATCCCCACCAGCAAGGCGGTAATGCGCGACAGCGTGACAGCAGCGTCTTCACGCGCGCATACGTCACTTAACAAATGCGGCATGAGATGGTCGAGCACCTGACGTCCGCGCGGCCCAATAGTGCGCTTATCCAGCTCTTTGCGGAAATCGGCAATCAGCGTCAGCACCTGTTTGCGATCATCTTCTCTAAGATGCGCCAGCACTGGCGTGGTGTCATCTTCCTGCAATGCATCCTGCCACAGCTCACGCCACTGCTCCGATAGAGTCTCTTCCAGGGTTTCGCTTTCGTCGTCACCAATCAAATCGTTAAATACCCGACGCACATTAGCCATATGTCCGCCCAGCGCTCCGGTCAGTTGCTGCCAGTCAGCAAAGTCCATCGCCCACGCCAGCCGCGCACGGTTAAGCTCATCAGAAGGAAGCGTCTGGGTTTGTTCGTCATTAATGCTTTGCAGCAGGTTTTCCAGGCGCCGCAGGAACAGATATGCCACTCGCAATTGTTCGGCATCATTCTCAGAGAGCAGATGCAATGCCGCAATGGCGCTGAGCGTTGGCAGTAAAGAGCGCGATTGCAGCGACGGTTCGCGCCCGCCGCGAATAAGCTGGAACACCTGGACGATAAATTCAATTTCGCGAATACCGCCCGCGCCCAGTTTGATGTTGTCAGTGAGGCCACGGCGACGCACTTCACGGGCAATCATCCCTTTCATGTTGCGCAGAGACTGAATCACACTGAAATCGATGTAACGACGAAAAACAAACGGGCGCAGCATCGAACGCAATTCGTTAGCATAAACGCCGTCGCTATCGCCCATAATCCGCGCCTTGACCATCGCGTAACGCTCCCAGTCACGCCCCTGCTCCTGGTAATAATCTTCCAGCGCTGCAAAGCTCAGCACCAGCGGGCCACTTTCGCCAAACGGACGCAGCCGCATATCTACGCGATAGACAAAGCCATCTTGCGTTGGTTGATCCAGCACTTTAATCAACCGCTGCCCCATGCGGGTAAAGAACTGAGCGTTGTCCAGTTCCCGGCGTCCGCCCTGCGTACAACCATGTTCAGGCCAGGCAAAAATCAGATCGATATCTGAGGAGAAATTCAGTTCCCCTCCACCCAGCTTACCCATGCCTAAAATCAGCAGCGGTTGCGCTTCGCCCTGCGCATTGCACGGCGTTCCCCACTCGCGGCAGCATGCGTCATACAACCAGTCACGCGCCGCAACAATCAGCGTCTCCGCCAGATGGCTGAGCTGCTGCAATATGCTCTCTTCAGTAACCAGTGCCAGCGTTTGCGCCCAGGCGATACGTACCATAATGCGCCGCCGGAACAGCCGCAGTTCACGCATTAACCCAGCCTCGTCACTCACGTTACTGAGCGCCTCCTGTAACCACTCGCCGTAATACTGCCATTCATCGGCTTGTGGCGGCTCGCTTTCCAACTCCGTCAGCCACTCTGGATGCGCAATTACGCTATCCTGCACAAAATCACTAAAAGTAAGTACTGACTTCGCCTGTGCGCTAAGTAATTCCTCGGCTAAAGGCGCTGGCAGCCGCTCAACAACGGTCTGCCAGTACTGCTGTAACGGTGAAGAGAGCGGCTTCATAAGCGATTTTATCCTTGCCTGATTAACGTTTTCCGCTGTGCAACCAGAACGGTTCCTGATTGTTTGCCTCATTACGGAAATGTTCAATTTCAATGCGTTGCCCGGTCGCAATAGCGTGATGCAGCCCCTGCCAGTTCTCCAGCCAGGCTTGCGCGACGACAGGATCGTAGTAACCCGCCAGCAACAGTATTGAGTCAATGTCACGTGTCAGGCGTGGCAACTGGTCACGGTAGCGATCGCCCAGCGGCTGGCAAAAAACGCTTTTCAGTTCAGCGGCATGGCGGGAAAGATGGATATCGGCAAAGCGTTTGAAGGAATCGCTGATTTTGCCCTGCGCTTTGGCATCTAAAAACGGCTGCCAGGCTTTGCTAACCAGCCATTCGGTCAACGCCAGTTTCGCCATTGCCGTTTCGGTAGAATAGACCGCCGTCACGGCAGAAACCGCAGAAGCAATGGTCGCCTCGCATTGAGTCAGCAGATCACGTAAGTGAGTGCTCGCTTTACGCGGCACGATACCGCCGAACAGCATCAGAGTATGGCGAACCAGGCCGATTGCTGCCAGCACCTGCTCTTTCGCCGCCTCGTTGCCGCGTATCCACAACTCTTCATGGTACTGCCATTGCGCTAACGCCAGCTCGAGCGCCGCTTCCAGCCCCTGTTCCACATCGGCTTTTGCCGCAACATGCAAAATGGTGGTGGGTTTGATTTCACGCGCGGGATTTCCCTGCGCCAGATGATAGCCACGCGCCGCCTTGCTCAGGCTGCCCTGGCGTAAACCAGTTTGCGATACCAGTTGGTTTGCCAGTTTCAGCACCGCGCGCGTTTCGCCGCGAAGTAGTTCCAGTTCCAGCTCGCAGATAGGTTCAGCAAATTCTCCGGCTTTCACCTCGCCCTGATCGAGGGCGATTTCAATCTGACTGCCATCGATCTCCACCAGCCATTTTTCGCGATAAAAATCGGTGCTGAACAGCGGTTGTACGCGGGAAGCGAGATCGGCAGGTAACTCGTTGTTCGGCCAGACTTCCGTCGGCAACTGCGCCAGGTCGAGCGTCGGTTCGCTCAACGCAACGTTATATTCCGGGCGCTGGTGTAAACCGCCAGTCACTCGCCCGGCGACTTTCATCGTCATTTCATAGCGACCATTTTCGCCACGAATACGCAAGCCCATATCGTGCCCACGCAGCCAGTTATCCGACGTTTCGTAGTAAATATTCAGCAACTGCACGGGGTCATGGTGCTCGCCGCCCAGCGTATTGAGATGGTCACGCAACGCCTCAACGGCACTGTGATTAACAATAAACTTTAATTCGATTTCCTGAGCCATGGCCTTTACTTATCCGGTTATGTCACATTAGTGACGATGAACGGCGAACTTAATGCGATCTTTTTTGTCAGTAGATAGTATTTTGCGCCAAATTGCCATGCAACGGGCAATTTGACGGGCGTAAAAGATTGAAGCTGTGGCAAGACCTGACACAGAGGATTCCGATTGATAGCGAATGCTTTGCGTAGCGACACTGATGCCACTACTATCGTTCCACTTTTCCCAGACAATAACGACAGCCTGATGCCAAAATTACGCCTGATCGGATTAACTATACTTGCACTTAGCGCCACTGCCGTCTCGCACGCCGAAGAAAAGCGCTATGTTTCTGACGAACTGAACACCTGGGTCCGCAGCGGTCCGGGGGATAATTATCGCCTCGTGGGCACAGTTAACGCGGGCGAGGAAGTAACCTTATTACAAACTGACGCCAACACCAATTATGCCCAGGTGAAAGACAGCTCCGGCCGTACCGCCTGGATCCCGTTAAAAGAACTTAATACCGAGCCAAGCCTGCGCACTCGTGTACCGGTGCTGGAAAATCAGGTCAAAACGCTGACCGATAAGCTCACCAATATTGATAACACCTGGAATCAGCGCACTGCTGAAATGCAGCAAAAAGTGGCGCAAAGTGACAGCGTGATCAACGGGTTAAAAGAAGAAAATCAGAAGCTGAAAAACGAGCTGATTGTCGCCCAGAAAAAGGTCGATGCCGCCAGCGTGCAGTTAGATGACAAACAGCGCACCATCATCATGCAATGGTTTATGTATGGCGGCGGCGTGCTGGGTCTTGGATTGCTGCTCGGACTGGTATTACCGCACCTGATCCCAACGCGCAAACGCAAAGATCGCTGGATGAACTAAATCGCCTTCTTCGTTGCACTGTCTTATTATTAGGAATTGTGTATTTGACGAAGGGAAGATGGCGTGAAGATTTATCTGGTCGGTGGTGCGGTACGGGATGCATTGTTAGGGCTACCGGTCAAAGACAGAGATTGGGTGGTTGTCGGCAGCACGCCACAGGAGATGCTCGACGCGGGCTACCAGCAGGTAGGCCGCGATTTTCCTGTTTTTCTGCATCCGCAAACGCATGAAGAGTATGCGCTGGCACGTACCGAACGGAAATCCGGTTCCGGTTACACCGGTTTTACCTGCTATGCCGCACCGGATGTCACGCTGGAAGATGATCTTAAGCGTCGCGATCTGACCATTAATGCGCTGGCCCAGGACGATGACGGCGAGATTATCGACCCGTACAACGGTCTGGGCGATCTGCAAAATCGTCTGTTACGCCATGTTTCCCCCGCTTTTGGCGAGGATCCGCTACGCGTGCTGCGCGTGGCGCGTTTTGCTGCGCGTTATGCCCACCTCGGTTTTCGTATTGCTGATGAAACCCTGGCGCTGATGCGCGAGATGACTCACGCGGGCGAACTGGAACACCTGACGCCTGAACGAGTGTGGAAAGAGACGGAAAGCGCCCTCACCACCCGCAATCCACAAGTGTTCTTCCAGGTGCTGCGCGATTGCGGCGCACTGCGCGTTTTATTCCCGGAAATTGACGCCCTGTTCGGCGTTCCGGCCCCCGCCAAGTGGCATCCGGAAATCGACACCGGGATTCATACCTTAATGACGCTCTCCATGGCGGCGATGCTAAGTCCGCAGGCCGATGTCCGTTTCGCGACGTTATGCCACGATCTCGGTAAAGGACTGACGCCGCCAGAGCTTTGGCCACGTCATCATGGACATGGCCCGGCAGGTGTTAAGTTGGTGGAACAACTATGCCAGCGTCTGCGCGTGCCAAATGAAATTCGCGATTTAGCCAAACTGGTGGCGGAGTTTCACGATCTCATTCACACCTTCCCGATGCTGAACCCGAAAACCATCGTTAAATTATTTGATTCCATTGATGCCTGGCGTAAACCGCAGCGTGTTGAGCAACTGGCGCTGACCAGCGAAGCTGACGTGCGCGGCAGAACCGGTTTTGAATCGGCGGACTACCCGCAAGGCCGCTGGTTGCGCGAAGCCTGGGAAGTGGCACAGTCAGTGCCGACAAAAGCCGTCGTTGAAGCGGGATTTAAAGGTGTAGAGATTCGTGAAGAGCTAACCCGACGGCGGATTGCGGCGGTAGCCAGCTGGAAGGAACAACGTTGCCCAAAGCCTGAGTGAGTGTTGGGCATTTTGCCGGATGCGACGTGAACGCCTTATCCGGCTACATGTCAACGACGGTTGTAGGCCTGATAAGACGCGCGAGCGTCGCATCAGGCGTTGATTGCCGGATGTGGCGTGAACGCCTTATCCGGCCTACGCAATCGTGGACAATTCCAGGCATCCGACACTATTCTTCACATCAAAAGAATACGACGTACACCGCAGCCGCCACAATAAAGCGATAAATGGCGAATGGGATAAACGAAATCCGCTTAATTAATTGCAGGAAGGTTTTAATCGCTATCAGCGCCACTACGAAGGCAGTGATAAACCCAACGGCAAACATCGGGATATCGCCGGTTGTCAGGAAGCCCCAGCTTTTGTAGAGATCAAGCGCCGTTGCGCCCATCATCATCGGCACCGCCAGCAGGAACGAGAACTCAGAAGCCGCGTAACGGCTCACCCCCATCAGCATCCCACCTGAAATGGTCGCCCCGGAGCGAGAGAATCCTGGCCACAGCGCCAGACACTGGAAGCAGCCAATCATAAACGCCTGGCGATAGGTCATATCATCCAGCCCCGGCGCACGCGGCTCTTTCGGCTTCAGGCATTCGGCGGCAATCAGCAACAAACCGCCGACAACCAGCGCATACATGACATTTATCGGGTTAAACAATGATTTAATCGTGTCGTGGAACAACAGCCCCAGTACCACCGCTGGGATCATCCCCAGCAAAATGTGGATCAGCGTTAAACGACCTTTGCTTTCTCCTTCGTGCTGCAACGGGCGGCCAAAGTGAATGCCAATCAGACCAAACAGACGCCGCCAGAACATGACAACCACTGCCAGAATTGATCCAAGCTGGATCACGACTTCAAAGGTTTTCGCCGTGTCGCCCTCAAACCCCAACAAGTGACCGACAATAATCATATGGCCCGTGCTGGATACCGGCAGAAATTCTGTCAATCCTTCGACCACACCCAATATTGCCGCTATCAGCAGCGAGTGCATATCGCTCATCAATAAACCCCTAAATTATTAAAATGTACCGCTTGTCCGAACTACTGCAGTATGACCAGGTTATAACCGTTTGGTTTAACAGCTGTAAAATTAATTATTTTCTTTCAGATTATTGCCACGCTCAATGATTACGCCAACATTCGCCGCCCGCGCCACTGCGCCTGGCTTGCTAAGTTTGATGCGAACCCACGGCGAATTAAAGCGAGTTAACAGCAGTTCCGCCACCTCTTCCGCCACGCGTTCCACCAGTGCAAAACGCGCCCCTTCGACGTGGCTGACTACCGTTTCTGCAATGTCAGCGTAACTGAGGCAATCCGCCACATCATCACTTTTCGCCGCTTTACGGTTATCCCACGCCATTTCGATATCGAACACCAGCTTCTGTTCGATGGTCTGTTCCCAGTCGTAAACACCAATAGTGGTGATTACCGAAAGTTGCTCTATAAATACAATATCCATCACGTCCTGCCTGCTTTTTGGCTAACCGGATACCACTTCCGGCGAAATGTGCGTATTATCCACAGATTCATCGTTGAACACGAATTTTCAAAACGGAACAGCTTATGAGTGCAATCGCGCCTGGAATGATCCTCATCGCGTACCTCTGCGGCTCCATTTCCAGTGCCATTCTGGTTTGCCGCCTTTGTGGCTTGCCCGACCCGCGAACCAGCGGCTCCGGTAATCCTGGCGCGACCAACGTTTTACGCATGGGTGGCAAAGGGGCAGCCGTAGCAGTGCTGATCTTTGACGTTCTAAAAGGTATGTTGCCTGTCTGGGGAGCATATGAATTAGGCGTCAGCCCATTTTGGCTGGGATTAATTGCGATTGCCGCCTGTCTTGGACACATCTGGCCCGTTTTCTTCGGTTTTAAAGGGGGAAAAGGCGTTGCCACCGCTTTTGGCGCTATTGCTCCGATCGGCTGGGATTTAACGGGCGTGATGGCGGGGACCTGGCTGCTTACCGTGCTATTGAGTGGATATTCGTCGCTGGGGGCGATTGTCAGCGCGCTGATTGCTCCGTTTTATGTCTGGTGGTTCAAGCCACAATTCACCTTCCCGGTTTCGATGCTCTCTTGCCTGATCCTGCTGCGTCATCATGACAACATCCAGCGTCTGTGGCGTCATCAGGAGACAAAAATCTGGACGAAATTCAAAAGAAAGCGTGAAAAAGATCCCGAGTGATTTATGGCGAGCCTACATAACCTGATAGCCCTCGTCCGGCTTACCCAGTCGTTGCTGGCACCATGCCGCCAGAAATTCCACGCAGACACGTAATTTCATGCTGCGATAGAGCGGCTCCCGGTAAACAGCCCAGATATTGGCGCTTTGCGCATACTCCGGCAATACTCGCACCAGTTTACCACTCTCCAGAAACGGCAACACATCCCACTCGGAACGCAGCATAATCCCTTTGCCCTCCAGCGCCCATTGCAGCACAATCTCGCCGCTGTTGGAGGAAAGATGCCCACTAACCTTCACCGATTTTTTCTCCTGACCGTTCCCCAACTCCCATATTCCATGGGTCATATCGCGCTCTTTGGTCACCAGACAGTCATGACGACTTAATTCCTGTAAGGATTGTGGCTGCGGATATTTTTGCAGATACTCAGGTGCGGCGCATAATATTCTTTTATTTTTCGTTAACAGATGCGCGATATAATAATCAGGAATTTCGTCATTAATACGAATATCCAGATCAATATTATCCTGCACTAAATCAATTTGCCGATCGAACAATTCAAAATGCACCTGTAATTCAGGGTAATTGCGCATCAGTTCGGTAATGGCTGGCGCAATATAACTGCGCCCAAAGCCAAAGCTGCAACCAATACGAATCATCCCCTCCGGGCGCGTTTTGATTTGCGTGACGTCATCGACCAGTCGCTGATATTGGGTGAGGATTTCCAGCGCATGTTCGTAACAACGTTGACCACTTTCAGTCAGCGCCACGCCGCGAGCAGAGCGGTTCAGCAGTGTGGTTGCCAGCGTATTTTCAAGGATTTGGATCCGCTTGGTGACAAATGCAGGCGTTTGCCCAAGCGTTGCCGCAGCGGCGCTAAAACTCCCGCTATGGACGATTTCCACCAGTACCTGCAAGTCTTTGGCTAAAGGCCAGCTATTTAGCATTGTTAAATATCCGCAGTTTTGATAAACGCAGTGTATTTCGCAAAACATTGCCATTCCCTGCTCTGGCGCAATATTCGTTCTTATTTTCGTGTTGATTAACGAACTGTTAATTACATATTCACGGCGGCAAAAAATATAAAACCACATTTTTAGTGGTAGTTTGTGACGGTGAATTTTTCCAGACAAATACAGAAACTGGAGTTGCCATGATGAGCGAAAGTAATAAGCAACAGGCAGTGAATAAGCTGACGGATATTGTCGCTAACTTTACCGCTATGATATCTACCCGGATGCCTGATGACGTGGTGGATAAACTAAAACAGCTAAAGGATGCCGAAACATCGTCGATGGGAAAAATCATCTACCACACGATGTTCGACAACATGCAAAAAGCGATCGACCTGAATCGTCCTGCCTGTCAGGACACCGGGGAGATTATGTTCTTCGTTAAAGTCGGTTCCCGTTTCCCGCTGCTTGGCGAGCTGCGAAGCATTCTTAAGCAAGCTGTGGAAGAAGCAACCGTCAAAGCGCCACTGCGCCACAACGCGGTGGAAATTTTTGACGAAGTGAACACCGGCAAAAATACCGGCAGCGGCGTACCGTGGGTTACCTGGGACATCATTCCCGACGGTGACGATGCGGAAATCGAAGTTTACATGGCAGGCGGCGGCTGCACGCTACCTGGCCGCTCGAAAGTGTTAATGCCGTCGGAAGGCTACGAAGGCGTGGTGAAATTCGTTTTCGAAAATATCTCCACTCTCGCTGTAAACGCCTGTCCGCCAGTACTGGTAGGCGTGGGCATCGCTACCTCAGTAGAAACCGCCGCCGTACTCTCGCGTAAAGCCATTTTGCGCCCGATTGGCAGCCGCCATCCCAATCCAAAAGCGGCAGAGCTGGAGCTACGCCTGGAAGAAGGACTCAACCGTCTGGGGATTGGTCCTCAGGGGCTGACTGGCAACAGTTCAGTGATGGGCGTACATATCGAATCTGCCGCCCGCCATCCGTCAACCATCGGCGTTGCTGTCTCTACCGGCTGCTGGGCACATCGCCGCGGCACGCTGCTGGTTCATGCCGATCTCTCCTTTGAAAATCTGTCTCACACCCGGAGCGCGTTATGAAAAAGATCCTGACAACCCCGATCAAAGCTGAAGATCTGCAAGATATTCGCGTCGGCGATGTGATCTACCTGACCGGTACGCTGGTGACCTGCCGTGACGTTTGTCACCGCCGCTTGATCGAACTCAAACGTCCGATCCCTTACGATCTCAACGGCAAAGCGATTTTCCACGCTGGCCCCATCGTGCGCAAAAACGGCGACAAATGGGAGATGGTTTCCGTCGGCCCGACAACCAGTATGCGTATGGAAAGTTTTGAACGTGAATTTATCGAGCAGACCGGCGTGAAACTGGTGGTTGGCAAAGGCGGAATGGGGCCGCTGACCGAAGAAGGCTGCCAGAAATTCAAGGCGTTACATGTGATTTTCCCTGCTGGCTGCGCGGTACTGGCGGCAACCCAGGTGGAAGAGATTGAAGAAGTGCACTGGACAGAGCTCGGGATGCCGGAGTCGCTGTGGGTCTGCCGGGTCAAAGAGTTCGGCCCGCTGATTGTCTCTATTGATACTCACGGAAACAACCTGATAGCCGAAAACAAAAAGCTGTTCGCCGAACGCCGCGGCCCCATCGTGGAAGAGATCTGCGAACACGTCCACTACATCAAATAACCCTCACGGAGAGGCTCGCCCCCTCTCCTTTTTCGCAGGCATAACACGATGAAACCTTCCACTGAATGGTGGCGATACCTTGCGCCGCTGGCGGTCATCGCCATTATTGCTCTACTTCCGGTTCCCGCAGGGCTGGAGAGTCATACCTGGCTCTACTTCGCCGTTTTTACTGGCGTGATCGTTGGGCTGATCCTCGAACCCGTGCCGGGTGCCGTGGTGGCGATGGTGGGTATATCCATCATCGCCATTCTTTCGCCGTGGCTGCTGTTTAGCCCGGAGCAGCTCGCCCAGCCAGGCTTTAAATTCACTGCAAAATCCCTCTCGTGGGCGGTTTCCGGTTTTTCTAATTCGGTTATCTGGCTGATTTTCGCCGCCTTTATGTTTGGTACGGGCTATGAAAAAACCGGGCTGGGGCGACGTATCGCGCTGATTCTGGTGAAAAAGATGGGGCATCGCACACTGTTTCTCGGCTATGCGGTGATGTTCTCCGAGCTGATCCTGGCACCTGTAACACCGTCCAACTCGGCGCGTGGTGCGGGGATTATCTATCCCATCATCCGTAACCTGCCGCCGCTCTATCAATCACAACCAAACGACAGCAGTTCGCGCAGTATTGGCTCGTACATCATGTGGATGGGGATTGTTGCCGACTGCGTGACCAGCGCCATTTTCCTGACGGCGATGGCTCCTAACTTGCTGTTAATTGGACTGATGAAAAGCGCATCTCACGCCACGCTGAGTTGGGGCGACTGGTTCCTCGGGATGTTGCCGCTCAGTATTTTACTGGTCCTGCTGGTTCCCTGGCTGGCTTACGTGCTGTACCCGCCTGTGCTGAAGTCTGGCGATCAGGTGCCGCACTGGGCAGAGACGGAACTGCAGGCAATGGGCCCGCTCTGTTCGCGTGAAAAACGGATGCTGGGGCTGATGGTAGGCGCGCTGGTGCTGTGGATTTTCGGCGGTGATTATATCGATGCCGCGATGGTCGGTTACAGCGTAGTGGCACTGATGCTGCTTCTGCGCATTATTTGCTGGGACGATATTGTCAGTAATAAAGCGGCGTGGAACGTTTTCTTCTGGCTGGCCTCGCTTATCACCCTTGCAACCGGACTCAACAACACCGGTTTTATTAGCTGGTTTGGCAAACTGTTAGCAGGCAGCTTAAGTGGTTATTCGCCGACGATGGTGATGGTGGCGTTGATTGTGGTCTTTTATCTGCTGCGCTACTTTTTTGCCAGCGCCACGGCGTATACCTCCGCCCTCGCACCGATGATGATTGCCGCCGCGCTGGCGATGCCGGAAATCCCGCTGCCGGTGTTCTGCCTGATGGTTGGCGCGGCAATTGGTCTGGGGAGCATTCTTACACCATACGCCACCGGACCCAGTCCGATTTACTACGGTAGTGGTTATCTGCCAACGGTGGATTACTGGCGACTGGGGGCGATTTTTGGGCTGATATTCCTCGTGTTGCTGGTGATTACCGGCTTACTGTGGATGCCCGTGGTGTTGCTTTAAGTGAGGACGGTGCCGGAAATTGCTCTCCGGCACCCAATAGTTTTACGCAGCCGGTAACTCCGCCAGCGGCCAGCGCGGACGCACGCTAACGCCGAGATCCGCCGTCGCGCCTGCTTTAAACCGCACCATTCCGGCATAGGCGATCATCGCGCCGTTATCAGTACAAAATTCCGGACGCGCGTAGAACACTTCGCCACGACGCTTTTTCATCATTTCCGCCAGTTTCGCCCGCAGCGTGCGGTTAGCACTCACGCCGCCGGCCATGACCAGTCGCTTAAAGCCCGTCTGATCCAGCGCACGCTTACACTTAATCATCAGCGTATCGACCACCGCATCTTCAAAGGCGCGGGCGATATCAGCACGCGTCTGGTCGTCGGTGCCATTGTCACGAATGGTATTTGCCGCGAAGGTTTTCAGACCAGAGAAGCTGAAATCCAGCCCCGGACGGTCGGTCATCGGGCGCGGGAATACAAAGCGTCCGGCTGTACCCTGAGCCGCCATTTTCGACAGTAACGGTCCGCCAGGATAATCCAGCCCCAGCAGCTTTGCAGTTTTATCAAACGCTTCCCCGGCGGCATCATCAATAGACTCGCCGAGCAGCTCGTATTGCCCAATGCCAGTCACGCTGATTAACTGCGTATGACCGCCGGAAACCAGCAGCGCGACAAACGGAAATTCTGGCGGGTTATCTTCCAGCATCGGTGCTAACAGATGCCCTTCCATATGGTGTACCGGGATCGCCGGAACGTCCCAGGCAAACGCCAGAGAACGCCCCACGGTCGCGCCAACCAGCAGCGCGCCGACTAATCCAGGACCTGCGGTATAGGCCACAGCGTCAATGTCTTTTGCCGTTAAACCAGACTCCTTCAGCGCTGCCTGGATCAACGGTACGGTTTTACGCACGTGATCGCGGGAAGCCAGTTCAGGCACGACGCCGCCGTAGTCAGCGTGCAATTTCACCTGACTATACAATTGGTTGGCTAACAAACCTTTTTCATCGTCGTAAATGGCGATGCCAGTTTCATCGCAGGAAGTTTCAATACCCAGTACACGCATGACTTGTTTTACCTCGCTTTATTACCGCGCAGTGTAGGACCAATGCGGGTTGATGTAAAACTTTGTTCGCCCCTGGATAAAGCCTCGTGTATACTCCCCACCCTTATAAAAGTCCCTTTCAAAAGAGGCCGCGGTGCTTTACAAAGCAGCAGCAATTGCAGTAAAATTCCGCACCATTTTGAAATAAGCTGGCGTTGATGCCAGCGGCAAACCGAATTAATCAAAGGTGAGAGGCACATGCCGGTAATTAAAGTACGTGAAAACGAGCCGTTCGACGTAGCTCTGCGTCGCTTCAAGCGTTCCTGCGAAAAAGCAGGTGTTCTGGCGGAAGTTCGTCGTCGTGAGTTCTATGAAAAACCGACTACCGAACGTAAGCGCGCTAAAGCTTCTGCAGTGAAACGTCACGCGAAGAAACTGGCTCGCGAAAACGCACGCCGCACTCGTCTGTACTAATTCCCCGAGAGCGTTGCTCTCCGATCAGACCGAGTTGTAGTTGTAAGGCCGTGCTTCCGAAAGGAATGCGCGGCTTATTTTCGTTTATGAATTGCTAAAAATCGGGGCCTATGGCTGGACGAATCCCACGCGTATTCATTAATGATCTGCTGGCACGCACCGACATCGTCGATCTGATCGATGCCCGTGTGAAGCTGAAAAAGCAGGGCAAGAATTTCCACGCGTGTTGTCCATTCCACAACGAGAAAACCCCGTCATTCACCGTTAACGGTGAGAAACAGTTTTACCACTGCTTTGGATGTGGCGCGCACGGCAACGCGATCGACTTCCTGATGAACTACGACAAGCTCGAGTTCGTCGAAACGGTCGAAGAGCTGGCTGCAATGCACAATCTTGAAGTGCCATTTGAAGCAGGCAGCGGCCCCAGCCAGATCGAGCGCCATCAACGGCAAACGCTTTATCAGTTGATGGACGGTCTGAATACGTTTTACCAACAATCTTTACAGCAACCTGTTGCTATGTCTGCGCGCCAGTATCTGGAAAAACGCGGATTAAGCCACGAGGTTATCGCCCGCTTTGCGATTGGTTTTGCGCCCCCCGGCTGGGACAACGTCCTGAAACGGTTTGGCGGCAATCCAGAAAATCGTCAGTCATTGATTGATGCGGGCATGTTGGTCACTAACGATCAAGGTCGCAGTTACGATCGTTTCCGCGAGCGGGTGATGTTCCCTATTCGCGATAAACGCGGTCGGGTGATTGGTTTTGGCGGGCGCGTGCTGGGCAACGATACCCCTAAATACCTGAACTCGCCGGAAACGGACATTTTCCATAAAGGCCGCCAGCTTTACGGTCTTTATGAAGCGCAGCAGGATAACGCTGAACCCAATCGTCTGCTTGTGGTCGAAGGCTATATGGACGTGGTGGCGCTGGCGCAATACGGTATTAATTACGCCGTTGCGTCGTTAGGTACGTCAACCACCGCCGATCACATACAACTGTTGTTCCGCGCGACCAACAATGTCATTTGCTGTTATGACGGTGACCGCGCAGGTCGCGATGCCGCCTGGCGAGCGCTGGAAACGGCGCTGCCTTACATGACAGACGGTCGTCAGCTACGTTTTATGTTTTTGCCTGATGGCGAAGACCCTGACACGCTGGTACGAAAAGAAGGTAAAGAGGCGTTTGAAGCGCGGATGGAGCAGGCGATGCCGCTCTCCGCATTTCTGTTTAACAGCCTGATGCCGCAGGTTGATCTGAGTACCCCTGACGGACGCGCGCGCTTAAGTACTCTGGCGCTGCCATTGATATCGCAGGTGCCTGGCGAAACACTGCGAATATATCTTCGTCAGGAATTAGGCAACAAGTTAGGCATACTTGATGACAGCCAGCTTGAACGATTAATGCCAAAAGCGGCAGAGAGCGGCGTTTCTCGCCCTGTTCCGCAGCTAAAACGCACGACCATGCGTATACTTATAGGGTTGCTGGTGCAAAATCCAGAATTAGCGACGTTGGTCCCGCCGCTTGAGAATCTGGATGAAAATAAGCTCCCTGGACTTGGCTTATTCAGAGAACTGGTCAACACTTGTCTCTCTCAGCCAGGTCTGACCACCGGGCAACTTTTAGAGCACTATCGTGGTACAAATAATGCTGCCACCCTTGAAAAACTGTCGATGTGGGACGATATAGCAGATAAGAATATTGCTGAGCAAACCTTCACCGACTCACTCAACCATATGTTTGATTCGCTGCTTGAACTGCGTCAGGAAGAGTTAATCGCTCGTGAGCGCACGCATGGTTTAAGCAACGAAGAACGCCTGGAACTCTGGACATTGAACCAGGAACTGGCGAAAAAGTGATTTAACGGCTTAAGTGCCGAATAGCGATCGGGGAGCCCCCGACAGCCGCACTGAGAGGCAGCGGCAAATATATAAGTACGCCCTCGTAATTATCGTTGGCGGTAAACAGCCGTTGGATTTCAGCGTTAACACCTGAAGGACATCGGGTCAATCGCCCAACACCAACCTCATGAAATAAGTGTGGATACCGTCTTATGGAGCAAAACCCGCAGTCACAGCTGAAACTTCTTGTCACCCGTGGTAAGGAGCAAGGCTATCTGACCTATGCCGAGGTCAATGACCATCTGCCGGAAGATATCGTCGATTCAGATCAGATCGAAGACATCATCCAAATGATCAACGACATGGGCATTCAGGTGATGGAAGAAGCACCGGATGCCGATGATCTGATGCTGGCTGAAAACACCGCGGACGAAGATGCTGCCGAAGCCGCCGCGCAGGTGCTTTCCAGCGTGGAATCTGAAATCGGGCGCACGACTGACCCGGTACGCATGTACATGCGTGAAATGGGCACCGTTGAACTGTTGACCCGCGAAGGCGAAATTGACATCGCTAAACGTATTGAAGACGGGATCAACCAGGTTCAATGCTCCGTTGCTGAATACCCGGAAGCGATCACCTATCTGCTGGAACAGTACGATCGCGTGGAAGCAGAAGAAGCGCGTCTGTCCGATCTGATCACCGGCTTTGTTGACCCGAACGCAGAGGAAGATCTGGCACCAACCGCCACTCACGTCGGCTCTGAGCTTTCCCAGGAAGATCTGGACGATGACGAAGATGAAGACGAAGAAGATGGTGACGACGATACCGCCGACGATGACAACAGCATCGACCCGGAACTGGCTCGTGAAAAATTTGCGGAACTGCGCGCTCAGTACGTTGTAACGCGTGACACCATCAAAGCGAAAGGTCGCAGTCACGCTGCCGCTCAGGAAGAGATCCTGAAACTGTCTGAAGTATTCAAACAGTTCCGCCTGGTGCCGAAGCAGTTTGACTATCTGGTCAACAGCATGCGCGTCATGATGGACCGCGTTCGTACGCAAGAACGTCTGATCATGAAGCTCTGCGTTGAGCAGTGCAAAATGCCGAAGAAAAACTTCATTACCCTGTTTACCGGCAACGAAACCAGCGATACCTGGTTCAATGCGGCAATTGCGATGAACAAGCCGTGGTCGGAAAAACTGCACGATGTCTCTGAAGAAGTGCATCGCGCCCTGCAAAAACTGCAACAGATTGAAGAAGAAACCGGCCTGACTATCGAGCAGGTTAAAGATATCAACCGTCGCATGTCCATCGGTGAAGCGAAAGCCCGCCGTGCGAAGAAAGAGATGGTTGAAGCGAACTTACGTCTGGTTATTTCTATCGCCAAGAAATACACCAACCGTGGCTTGCAGTTCCTTGACCTGATTCAGGAAGGCAACATCGGTCTGATGAAAGCGGTTGATAAGTTCGAATACCGCCGTGGTTACAAGTTCTCCACCTATGCAACCTGGTGGATCCGTCAGGCGATCACCCGTTCTATCGCGGATCAGGCGCGCACCATCCGTATTCCGGTGCATATGATTGAGACTATTAACAAACTCAACCGTATTTCTCGCCAGATGCTGCAAGAGATGGGCCGTGAACCGACGCCGGAAGAACTGGCTGAACGTATGCTGATGCCGGAAGACAAGATCCGCAAAGTGCTGAAGATCGCCAAAGAGCCAATCTCCATGGAAACGCCGATCGGTGATGATGAAGATTCGCATCTGGGGGATTTCATCGAGGATACTACCCTCGAGCTGCCGCTGGATTCTGCGACCACCGAAAGCCTGCGTGCGGCAACACACGACGTGCTGGCTGGCCTGACCGCGCGTGAAGCGAAAGTTCTGCGTATGCGTTTCGGTATCGATATGAACACCGACCACACGCTGGAAGAAGTGGGTAAACAGTTCGACGTTACCCGCGAGCGTATCCGTCAGATCGAAGCGAAGGCGCTGCGTAAACTGCGTCACCCGAGCCGTTCTGAAGTACTGCGTAGCTTCCTGGACGATTAATCGGTATCCGGATAAGGCCTTTACGTCGCATCCGGCACTTGTCCCTTTGCACAAACGCCACCTTTTCGGTGGCGTTTTTTATCGCCCACGCACCACCAGTGCCTGATCCAGTTCCCGATACGCCTCCACCAGCTTTTCCAGAGAAACTCGACTTAAACCGCTGGGATTTGGCAGTACCCAGATCTGCGTCGAACCAATAGTGAGCGTTTGTTTCCCCCACTGTGCGCCGCGCTGGCTGAATCCCTGCTCATAGGCCTGTTTGCCCAAAATCGCCAACGCCTGAGGCTGATAATCTACAATTTTTTCAATCAACTTACGCCCGCCTGCGTGCATCTCCTGCTTTGAAACTTCATTGGCTTCCACCGTTGGACGGTCAACCAGTTTGGTGACGCCACAACGATAATCCAGCAGATGCTGCGCCTCCTGCGGCTTCAACTGTCTGTCAGTAAACCCGGCCTGATAAATCACCTTCCAGAAACGGTTCGCCGGATGAGCAAAAGGAAAGCCAGTATCCGCAGATGAAAGCCCCGGATTGATGCCGCAAAACACCACGCGCAACCCTGGTGCAATAATATCTTCAACCATATTAACCCCTGAACAACACAACCTGGAGAAAGTATAACGAATTGAAAACACATTGTTTATAAAAACAGCAGGCGCGCGGTAATGGCTGGATTGCGACACAGAGTTACTTTATAATCCGCTACCATGGCCCCTTAGCTCAGTGGTTAGAGCAGGCGACTCATAATCGCTTGGTCGCTGGTTCAAGTCCAGCAGGGGCCACCAGATACAGTAAAGGCTAACGAGAAATCGTCAGCCTTTTTCTTTTCATATATCAGTTACTTCGCGTGCCAGTAAGCCGCTGCGCGTACCCGTTGAGGGTCATACTGTTCCGCTTCAAAGCGGCGGCTTAAATTCTTCACCACCTTCCCTTCACCGGTTATCCAGATGAAGTAATCATCGGCAGGGATTTGCATCTGCGCCAGACGCGCATCTACCGCCTGCTCATCATGCGCCAACCATTCGATATTAAAACCATCAAGGTGCGCGAGATAATCCTGACAGGCGTTATCCCGCACGCTGACCAGCGCGGTAACTTGCGGTTTAGCAGCAAGTTTGCTCAACGTTTCCAGGCGGCGGCGTAGTGCGGGCATCCCGGACTCATCGCAAACATACAGCTGATACGCGTAATCTTCCGGCACCACCAGCGAACCGCGCGGACCTGCCACCGTGAGTTTATCGCCCGGTTGCGCCTGCATCGCCCAGCCGCTGGCGACGCCGCCTTCGTGAATAAAGAAATCGATCGCCAGTTCATGGCGTTGTTCGTCATACAACGGCGTATAGTCACGCGACGGTGGGCGTGGTCCTTCCGGCCAGACGATGCCCTCTTCCGTTACCGTTGGCGGCACAAAGTGAGCGTCAGGTTGAGGAAAGAAGAGTTTGCTGTGATCGTCAAAGCCGCGCGACGTAAAGCCGTCCAGCGCCTCGCCGCCGAGGACAATGCGCTGAAAACCGGCGCTAATGCGCTCAACACGTAACACAGTCAGTTCACGGAAGCGCAGATCATTGCGAACGCGCTGCGGGTAGCGGGGGGAGTTATTCATTGTTATCGCCTTCGTGATGGTAATCAGATATATCTAATTAAATTTCGCAAATGATAATGATTGCTAATCATGATAAATGCAAGCGATTTGTAGAACTGATATATCTATTGTCTGATAAGACGAACCGCCTCTTCTCAGGCATCATTGCTCAATGCCGGATGCGGCGTGAACGCCTTATCCGGCTTGGATGTTGAGTACATCTGCGTTTAAAAATCATTTTTACACTTGCAAGAACTCTCACATCAGATATAAATTAGATATATCTAATTAAGCAAAAGGAGGCTGATATGAGCCATCATCACGAAGGGTGTTGTAAACATGAAGGCCAGCCACGCCATGAAGGCTGCTGCAAAGGTGAGAAGTCAGATCACGAGCACTGCGGACACGGTCACCAGCATGAACACGGTCAATGCTGCGGGGGGCGCCACGGTCGCGGCGGCGGTCGTCGGCAACGTTTCTTTGGTCACGGTGAATTGCGTCTGGTGATTCTGGATATTCTCTCGCGCGATGACAGCCACGGCTACGAGTTGATTAAAGCGATTGAGAATCTAACCCAGGGGAATTACACCCCAAGCCCGGGCGTCATCTACCCGACGCTGGATTTTCTGCAGGAGCAGTCGCTAATTACCATCCGCGAAGAGGAAGGCGGCAAAAAGCAGATTGCGCTGACCGAACAGGGCGCACAGTGGCTGGAAGAAAACCGCGAACAGGTGGAGATGATTGAAGAACGCATCAAAGCGCGTTGCGTTGGTGCGGCGCTGCGCCAGAACCCGCAAATGAAGCGAGCGCTGGATAATTTTAAAGCGGTGCTGGATTTACGCGTCAATCAGAGCGACATCAGCGACGCGCAGATAAAAAAGATCATTGCGGTGATCGACCGCGCCGCGTTTGATATTACGCAACTGGATTAATCACCGATTGCCGGATGCGGCGTGAACGCCTTATCCAGCCTACGCGCCGCCCCGTAGGCCTGATAAGATGCGCCAGCATCGCATCAGGCATCGTGCTCCAACCGCCGGATGCGGCATACCGATTAATGCAGCACCGTCACCGCGTCTTCCAGTCGGCTGGCGCGGTGTTTCACCATCGCCGACACCTGCGCACTTTCTTCCACCAACTCGGCGTTTTTCTGCGTGATCAGGTTAAGCTCATCCACAGCACGGGTCAGGCTGGAAAGCCCATCGGCCTGTTCCAGCGTTGAGTGGCTAATCTGGGCGATCAACTGGGTGACATTTTTCACCTGCGCCACAATATCGTCCATCGTCCGTCCGGCAGCGTGCACCTGCTGCGAACCGGATTGCACCTTATCAGCACTGGCATCAATCAGCTTGCGGATATCGTTGGCAGCATTGGCGCTGCGGCTGGCTAAATGACGCACTTCCCCTGCCACCACTGCAAAACCTTTGCCCTGTTCGCCGGCTCGCGCCGCTTCTACCGCCGCATTCAGGGCCAGAATATTGGTCTGAAACGCAATATCGTTAATCAGCGAAGTAATGGTGCCAATGCGCTGGGTACTGTCGGCGATATCGTCCATCGTCTTGATCACCGTGGTCATCGCCTCCCCGCCTTGCACAGCCGCATTACTGGCGGTGATAGAAAGTTTATCGGCAGCCGACGCTGTGGCTGAGTTCTGTTTCACCGACGCCGCCATCTGGTTCATGGTCGCTACAGTTTGCTGGACATTATCTACCGTCTGCTGAGTATGCTCGTTCAGTTCATCGGTGCCTTTTGCCAGCGCCTCACTCCCGTTTCTGACGCTGGAAACCTGGCTGGAGACATCATTAATCAACCAGCGACACATCAGGCCAAGCTGCCCTACCGCGCGTAATGTCAGCCCCAGCTCATCGCTGCGATTCAAATGCTCAACACTATTACGTTCTCCGGTCGCCACCTTCAGTGCCTGGCTGGCGACATTTTCTATCGGACGTACAATTTGCCATTCAAAACAGGCATTTCCCAACAACATCACTAACGCACAGAGGAAATACGTCACCACCGGGGCAGCGACAAACCAGAGCATGGCCGCCAGCACGATAAACATCAGTGTCATCACTCCACGCACTCGCCAGCGAAGCGGTAATGACGGCAGTTTTCCCAACCAACCGTTACGTACCACCAGCCCTTTATGCATACGTTTATTGGTACGTCCAGCGTTCAGCGCCTTATACAGCGGCTCGACCGCCGCGATCTCTTCATCCGTCGCCCGGGTACGAATCGACATATAGCCACTGATTTTGCCCTCGCGCACCATCGGCACCGCATTCGCCCGTATCCAATAATGGTCGCCATTTTTGCGGCGATTTTTCACGATGCCGCTCCAGGGTTCCCCTTTTTTCAGGGTGTACCACATATCCGCAAACGCCGCTTTTGGCATATCCGGGTGACGCACCATGTTGTGCGGCTGACCCTGTAACTCCTGCAAGGTATAGCCGCTCACTTGCACGAAAGAATCATTGGCGTGGGTGATATAGCTTTGCAGATCGGTAGTGGACATCAGGGTAGTATCGTCAGCCAGCGGGGTATTTTGCTGGGTGACATACGGATGAGAAGACATAATCGCGTCCTGTGCAGGTTATATGGTTGTTAACTTCTTGTCGGAAGTTATGTCGGCCCCGGCGCGGTTATCTTTAGCACTTTAATTTGATTTAGATCGCAATTTGCAACTAAAGCACAAAACCTAATCCCTTGATTTAAAATACTTTCATTCTGTTATTATCCGAGAACGTTAATTATCTTGCCCAAAAATCCGGCATTTATTGCCCTGAAAGAATGCATTTGCACAGCGATCGCAAAATTCCTCCCCGATAAAATCGGGCAAAATAACAGCAACGGTTAACATTTGGAATTAAATGTTACGCAAATGATAATGTAATTTGTGTTTATCCCGATTTTCGCGATCGCAGCCGGAGTGGCGCAATCCCTGCAATACTTAAATCGGTATCATGTGATACGCGAGCCTCCGGAGCATATTTTGAACAGGTTACCTTCGAGCGCATCGGCTTTAGCGTGCAGCGCCCACGCCCTGAATCTCATTGAAAAGCGAACGCTGGATCATGAGGAGATGAAAGCACTTAACCGAGAAGTGATTGAATACTTCAAAGAGCATGTCAATCCGGGGTTTTTAGAGTATCGCAAATCTGTTACCGCCGGCGGGGATTACGGAGCCGTAGAGTGGCAAGCGGGAGGTTTAAATACGCTTGTCGACACCCAGGGACAGGAGTTTATCGACTGCCTTGGAGGTTTTGGAATTTTCAACGTGGGGCACCGTAATCCAGTTGTGGTTTCCGCCGTACAGAATCAACTTGCGAAACAACCGCTGCACAGCCAGGAGCTGCTCGATCCGTTACGGGCGATGCTGGCGAAAACCCTTGCTGCGCTAACGCCCGGTAAACTGAAATACAGCTTCTTCTGTAATAGCGGCACCGAGTCCGTGGAAGCAGCGCTGAAGCTGGCGAAGGCTTACCAGTCACCGCGCGGCAAGTTTACTTTTATTGCCACCAGCGGCGCGTTCCACGGTAAATCACTTGGCGCGCTGTCGGCCACGGCGAAATCGACCTTCCGCAAACCGTTTATGCCGCTGCTGCCGGGGTTCCGTCATATACCGTTTGGCAATATCGAGGCCATGCGCACAGCCCTTAGCGAGTGCAAAAAAACCGGTGATGATGTGGCTGCGGTGATCCTCGAACCGATTCAGGGCGAAGGTGGCGTAATTCTGCCGCCGCCGGGCTATCTCACCGCCGTGCGTAAGCTGTGCGATGAGTTCGGCGCACTGATGATCCTCGATGAAGTGCAAACGGGCATGGGGCGCACGGGCAAGATGTTCGCCTGCGAGCATGAGAACGTACAGCCGGACATCCTGTGTCTGGCAAAAGCCCTCGGCGGCGGCGTGATGCCGATTGGCGCAACCATCGCCACTGAAGAGGTGTTCTCTGTCCTGTTCGACAACCCGTTCCTGCATACCACCACCTTTGGCGGCAACCCGCTGGCCTGTGCGGCGGCACTGGCGACCATCAATGTGTTGCTGGAGCAGAACTTACCGGCTCAGGCTGAACAAAAAGGCGATATGTTGCTGGACGGTTTCCGTCAACTGGCGCGGGAATATCCCGATCTGGTACAGGAAGCGCGTGGTAAAGGGATGTTGATGGCGATTGAGTTTGTTGATAACGAAATCGGCTATAACTTTGCCAGCGAGATGTTCCGCCAGCGCGTACTGGTAGCCGGAACGCTCAATAACGCCAAAACGATCCGCATTGAACCGCCACTGACACTGACCATTGAACAGTGTGAACAGGTGATCAAAGCGGCGCGTAAGGCGCTGGCGGCCATGCGAGTCAGTGTCGAAGAAGCGTAATATCAAATCGGATGGCGATACGACGTCGCCATCCGATCTTTTTATACGATGCGTACGCCCGCAGGCATCATCCGCTCCGGCGTTAACAGCACGCTTTCACTGCCGTCATCGGTCTCCGCACACAACAGCATGCATTCCGACGTTTCACCGCGCATTTTCGCTTTTTGCAGATTGCATAAGACCACCACCGTTTTCCCCATCAGCTCTTCTTCGCTGTAGTACGGCACCAGGCTGGTCACGGTTTGCAGCGTTTTTTCCCCCACATCAACCTGTACGATGTACAGCTTGTCGGCGTTTTCATGGCGTTTCACTTCCACAATCTTTCCGACGCGCATTTCCAGACGTGCAAAATCAGCGTAAGCCACGGTTTCCATTGCTTCCTCCCCTCGAGTAAAATTTTACTAAACTATAGCAAAAGTTTTTCTCAATCCTGTAGGCTAAAAATGGAGAATGCAGGCGTGATCACATTCGTGAGCCGCTGTGTTACCGTTACAGCGTCAAAGAAACGCGCTTTATTTACTGAAAACAGGTGACCCGATAAGCACTTCCTCTACAATGGAAGCGCACATCAGGGAAAGTAAAAAAGGTAAACATGGCAACACTAAAAGACATCGCAATCGAAGCTGGCGTATCCCTGGCGACAGTATCCAGGGTCTTAAATGACGATCCGACATTGAATGTGAAAGAAGAGACGAAACATCGCATTCTCGAGATCGCCGAAAAGCTGGAGTACAAGACCAGTAGCGCCCGTAAACTCCAGACAGGTGCAGTCAACCAACACCATATTCTGGCTATCTACAGCTACCAACAGGAGCTGGAGATCAACGATCCTTACTATCTGGCGATCCGCCACGGCATTGAAACCCAGTGCGAAAAGCTGGGCATCGAGCTCACCAACTGTTATGAACACAACGGATTACCAGACATTAAAAACGTCACCGGTATTTTAATTGTCGGCAAACCCACGCCAGCCCTGCGCGCCGCCGCCGGCGCGTTGACCGACAATATCTGTTTTATCGACTTTCACGAACCCGGCAGTAATTACGATGCGGTAGATATCGATCTGGCACGCATCAGTAAAGAAATCATCGACTTCTATATCGATCAGGGCGTTAATCGCATTGGTTTTATTGGCGGTGAAGACATGCCTGGCAAGGCGGATATTCGTGAGGTCGCCTTTGCGGAATATGGCCGACTGAAACAAGTGGTACGCGAAGAAGACATCTGGCGCGGCGGTTTTTCCAGTTCGTCGGGCTATGAACTGGCAAAACAGATGCTGGCGCGGGAAGACTATCCGAAGGCACTGTTTGTTGCTTCCGATTCCATTGCTATCGGCGTACTGCGGGCAATTCATGAACGTGGCCTGAACATCCCACAGGATATTTCGCTTATCAGTGTGAACGACATCCCCACCGCGCGATTTACCTTTCCGCCGCTCTCCACCGTGCGCATCCATTCCGAGATGATGGGAAGTCAGGGCGTTAACCTGGTGTATGAAAAAGCCCGCGATGGTCGCGCGCTGCCGCTGTTAGTCTTCGTTCCCAGCAAATTAAAACTTCGCGGCACGACCCGTTAAATCCCCTTACACACTGTCCGGCAATCGTTTTTGCCGGACAGTGCTGCCGTTTATTTTCGTGATCCAGTTAAAGTAAATGCATTTACCCGCTACATTTTAGTAAAAATTTTACTAAACTCCCCAGCAATTACACAAACTACCATCACCATGAATGGTTCCGATTTCTCTCTACCGGGAGGCCCTATGAATCGCTGGGAAAACATTCAGCTCACCCACGAAAACCGACTTGCGCCGCGTGCGTACTTTTTTTCATATGATTCTGTTGCGCAAGCGCGTACCTTTGCCCGCGAAACCAGCAGCCTGTTTCTGCCCTTAAGCGGTCAGTGGAATTTCCACTTTTTTGACCACCCGCTGCAAGTGCCAGAGGCCTTCACCTCTGAGTTAATGGCTGACTGGGGGCATATTACCGTCCCCGCCATGTGGCAAATGGAAGGCCACGGCAAACTGCAATATACCGACGAAGGTTTTCCATTCCCCATCGATGTGCCGTTTGTCCCCAGCGATAACCCAACCGGTGCCTATCAACGTATTTTCACCCTCAGCGACGGCTGGCAGGGTAAACAGACGCTGATTAAATTTGACGGCGTCGAAACCTATTTTGAAGTCTATGTTAACGGTCAGTATGTGGGGTTCAGCAAGGGCAGTCGCCTGACCGCAGAGTTTGACATCAGCGCGATGGTTAAAACCGGCGACAACCTGTTGTGTGTGCGCGTGATGCAATGGGCGGACTCTACCTACGTGGAAGACCAGGATATGTGGTGGTCAGCGGGGATCTTCCGCGATGTTTATCTGATCGGAAAACACCTAACGCATATTAACGATTTCACCGTTCGTACCGACTTTGACGAAGCCTATTGCGATGCCACGCTTTCCTGCGAAGTGGTGCTGGAAAATCTCGCCGCCTCCCCTGTCGTAACGACGCTGGAATATACCCTGTTTGATGGGGAACGCGTGGTGCACAGCAGCGCCATTGAGCATCTGGCAATTGAAAAGCTGACCAGCGCCAGCTTTGCTTTTACTGTCGAACAGCCGCAGCAATGGTCGGCAGAATCCCCTTATCTTTACCATCTGGTCATGACGCTGAAAGACGCCGACGGCAACGTTCTGGAAGTGGTGCCACAACGCGTTGGCTTCCGTGATATCAAAGTGCGCGACGGTCTGTTCTGGATCAATAACCGTTATGTGATGCTGCACGGCGTCAACCGCCACGACAATGATCATCGCAAAGGCCGCGCCGTTGGGATGGATCGCGTCGAGAAAGATCTCCAGTTGATGAAGCAGCACAACATCAACTCCGTGCGTACCGCTCACTACCCGAACGATCCGCGTTTTTACGAACTGTGTGATATCTATGGCCTGTTTGTGATGGCGGAAACCGACGTCGAATCGCACGGCTTTGCTAATGTCGGCGATATCAGCCGTATTACCGACGATCCGCAGTGGGAAAAAGTCTACGTCGAGCGCATTGTTCGCCATATTCACGCGCAGAAAAACCATCCGTCGATCATCATCTGGTCGCTGGGCAATGAATCCGGCTATGGCTGTAACATCCGCGCGATGTACCATGCGGCGAAGGCGCTGGATGACACGCGACTGGTGCATTACGAAGAAGATCGCGATGCTGAAGTGGTCGATATTATTTCCACCATGTACACCCGCGTGCCGCTGATGAATGAGTTTGGTGAATACCCGCATCCGAAGCCGCGCATCATCTGTGAATATGCTCATGCAATGGGGAACGGACCGGGCGGGCTGACGGAGTACCAGAACGTCTTCTATAAGCACGATTGCATTCAGGGACATTATGTCTGGGAATGGTGCGACCACGGGATCCAGGCGCAGGATGACAACGGCAATGTCTGGTATAAATTCGGCGGCGACTACGGAGACTATCCCAACAACTATAACTTCTGTCTTGATGGTTTGATCTATTCCGATCAGACGCCGGGACCAGGCCTGAAAGAGTACAAACAGGTTATTGCGCCGGTAAAAATCCACGCGCTGGATCTGACTCGCGGCGAGTTGAAAGTCGAAAATAAACTGTGGTTTACCACGCTGGATGACTACACCCTGCACGCAGAGGTGCGCGCCGAAGGTGAAACGCTCGCGACGCAGCAGATTAAACTGCGCGACGTTGCGCCGAACAGCGAAGCGCCATTGCGCATTACGCTGCCGCAGCTGGACGCCCGCGAAGCGTTCCTCAACATTACGGTGACCAAAGATTCCCGCACCCGCTACAGCGAAGCCGGGCACCCTATCGCCACTTATCAGTTCCCGCTGAAGGAAAACACCGCGCAGCCAGTGCCTTTCGCACCAAATAATGCGCGTCCGCTGACGCTGGAAGACGATCGTTTGAGCTGCACCGTTCGCGGCTACAACTTCGCGATCACCTTCTCAAAAATGAGTGGCAAACCGACATCCTGGCAGGTGAATGGCGAATCGCTGCTGACCCGCGAGCCAAAGATCAACTTCTTCAAGCCGATGATCGACAACCACAAGCAGGAGTACGAAGGGCTGTGGCAACCGAATCATTTGCAGATCATGCAGGAACATCTGCGCGACTTTGCCGTGGAACAGAGCGATGGTGAGGTGTTGATCATCAGCCGCACGGTTATTGCCCCACCGGTGTTTGACTTCGGGATGCGCTGCACCTACATCTGGCGCATCGCTGCCGATGGCCAGGTTAACGTGGCGCTTTCCGGCGAGCGTTACGGCGACTATCCGCACATCATTCCGTGCATCGGTTTCACTATGGGAATTAACGGCGAATACGACCAGGTGGCGTATTACGGTCGTGGACCGGGCGAAAACTACGCCGACAGCCAGCAGGCTAACATCATCGATATCTGGCGCAGCACCGTCGATGCCATGTTCGAGAACTATCCCTTCCCGCAGAACAACGGCAACCGTCAGCATGTCCGCTGGACGGCACTGGCTAACCGCCACGGCAACGGTCTGCTGGTGGTTCCGCAGCGCCCAATTAACTTCAGCGCCTGGCACTATACCCAGGAAAACATCCACGCTGCCCAGCACTGTAACGAGCTGCAACGCAGTGATGACATCACTCTGAATCTCGACCACCAGCTGCTTGGCCTCGGCTCCAACTCCTGGGGCAGCGAGGTGCTGGACTCCTGGCGCGTCTGGTTCCGTGACTTCAGCTACGGCTTTACGTTGCTGCCGGTTTCTGGCGGAGAAGCTACCGCGCAAAGCCTGGCGTCGTATGAGTTCGGCGCAGGGTTCTTTTCCACGAATTTGCACAGCGAGAATAAGCAATGAGGATCATCGATAACTTAGAACAGTTCCGCCAGATTTACGCCTCTGGTAAGAAGTGGCAACGCTGCGTTGAAGCGATTGAAAATATCGACAACATTCAGCCTGGCGTCGCCCACTCCATCGGTGACTCATTGACTTACCGCGTGGAGACGGACTCCGCGACCGATGCGCTATTTACCGGGCATCGACGCTATTTTGAAGTGCATTACTACCTGCAAGGGCAGCAAAAAATTGAATATGCGCCGAAAGAGACATTACAGGTCGTGGAATATTATCGTGATGAAACTGACCGTGAATATTTAAAAGGCTGCGGAGAAACCGTAGAGGTCCACGAAGGGCAAATCGTTATTTGCGATATCCATGAAGCGTATCGGTTTATCTGCAATAACGCGGTCAAAAAAGTGGTTCTCAAAGTCACCATCGAAGATGGTTATTTCCATAACAAATAACAACTACGGCGGCAAAAGGAGTTTGCCGCCACCGCTACCCTACTCATTTTCGGAGATGTGTTATGTCTGATACCAAACGTAATACAATCGGCAAATTCGGCTTGCTCTCGCTGACTTTTGCCGCCGTTTACAGCTTTAACAACGTTATCAATAATAATATTGAGCTTGGACTGGCCTCGGCACCGATGTTTTTCCTCGCGACGATTTTTTATTTTATTCCCTTCTGTCTGATCATCGCAGAATTTGTTTCGTTAAATAAAAACTCAGAAGCTGGTGTCTACGCGTGGGTAAAAAGTTCGCTGGGCGGACGTTGGGCATTTATTACTGCCTATACCTACTGGTTCGTAAACCTGTTCTTTTTCACCTCGCTGTTGCCGCGCGTTATTGCTTATGCTTCGTATGCCTTCCTCGGCTACGAATATATTATGACGCCGATTGCCACCACTATTATCAGTATGGTGCTGTTCGCCTTCTCCACCTGGGTTTCTACCAACGGGGCGAAAATGCTGGGGCCAATCACCTCCGTCACCTCAACACTGATGCTGCTGTTAACGCTCTCCTACATTTTACTGGCAGGTACGGCGCTGGTTGGCGGCGTACAGCCTGCCGATCCGATCACCGTTGACGCGATGATCCCGAACTTCAACTGGGCGTTCCTCGGCGTTACCACCTGGATCTTTATGGCCGCAGGTGGCGCGGAGTCCGTCGCGGTGTACGTTAACGACGTCAAAGGCGGTTCGAAATCGTTCGTAAAAGTGATCATCCTCGCCGGGATTTTTATCGGCGTACTGTATTCCGTCTCCTCAGTGCTGATTAACGTCTTCGTCAGCAGCAAAGAGTTGAAATTTACCGGTGGATCGGTGCAGGTATTCCACGGCATGGCGGCGTATTTTGGTCTGCCGGAAGCGCTGATGAATCGCTTTGTCGGTCTGGTGTCCTTTACCGCGATGTTCGGCTCCCTGCTGATGTGGACCGCAACACCGGTGAAAATTTTCTTCTCCGAAATCCCGGAAGGCATCTTTGGTAAGAAAACCGTCGAACTGAACGAAAACGGCGTTCCGGCGCGCGCGGCGTGGAGCCAGTTCCTGATCGTCATCCCGCTGATGATTATCCCGATGCTCGGTTCCAATACCGTGCAGGATCTGATGAATACCATTATTAATATGACTGCCGCAGCGTCCATGCTTCCGCCGTTATTCATCATGCTGGCTTACCTGAATTTACGCGCCAAATTAGATCACCTGCCACGCGATTTCCGTATGGGCTCCCGCCGCACCGGTATTATCATTGTTTCAATGCTGATTGCGATATTTGCCGTAGGGTTTGTCGCTTCGACATTCCCGACTGGCGCGAATATTCTGACCATCATTTTTTATAACGTCGGCGGTATTGTTATCTTCCTCGGCTTTGCGTGGTGGAAATACAGTAAATATATAAAGGGATTAACGGCTGAAGAGCGCCATATTGAAGCGACGCCAGCCAGTAATGTTGATTAAGCAGACTAATAAAAAATGAGCAGGCATTTTCCCTCTTCCTGAATGGGGAGAGGGAAAATAGTTTCTGCCTTTCTATTTTTATAATTACAACGATAAAAGGCTGTACTTTTTCTTTAGCTCATGGATTAACACAATGAAATTAATCACTGCACCATGCAGAGCATTACTTGCTCTGCCGTTTTGCTATGCCTTTTCTGCGATGGGCGAAGAAGTACGTCCGGCAGAACATGACGACACAAAAACACCCGCAATTACCTCGACATCTTCTCCTTCATTTCGTTTTTACGGCGAATTAGGGGTTGGTGGATATATGGATTTAGAGGGTGAGAATAAACATAAATACAGCGACGGCACCTATATTGAAGGTGGTCTGGAGATGAAGTACGACTCCTGGTTCGGCCTGATTTACGGCGAAGGCTGGACAGTGCAGGCCGACCACGACGGTAATGCCTGGGTGCCTGACCATAGCTGGGGCGGTTTCGAAGGTGGGATTAACCGTTTCTATGGCGGTTATCGTACCAATGATGGCACCGAAATCATGCTCAGTCTGCGTCAGGATTCCTCGCTGGATGACCTGCAATGGTGGGGCGACTTCACCCCCGATCTGGGCTACGTCATTCCCAATACCCGCGACATTATGACCGCGCTGAAGGTGCAGAACTTAAGCGGCAACTTTCGTTATAGCGTCACCGCCACACCTGCCGGACATCATGACGAAAGCAAAGCATGGCTACATTTTGGCAAGTACGATCGCTACGACGACAAATACACCTATCCGGCAATGATGAACGGTTACATCCAGTATGACCTTGCCGAAGGCATCACCTGGATGAATGGTCTGGAAATTACCGACGGCACAGGACAACTCTATCTCACGGGCCTGCTTACCCCTAACTTTGCCGCTCGCGCCTGGCACCATACCGGACGTGCCGACGGGCTGGACGTACCGGGAAGTGAAAGCGGGATGATGGTGAGCGCCATGTATGAAGCGTTAAAGGGCGTTTATCTCTCCACCGCTTACACCTACGCCAAACATCGCCCTGACCACGCTGACGATGAAACCACCTCTTTCATGCAGTTTGGTATCTGGTACGAATATGGCGGCGGACGTTTCGCAACGGCTTTTGATAGCCGCTTCTACATGAAAAATGCCTCTAACGATCCCAGCGACCAAATCTTCCTGATGCAATATTTCTACTGGTAATAAGGACTGTAATTTCATGAAAATCAAAACTATTTTAACGCCAGTAACCTGCGCTCTGCTGATAAGTTTTTCCGCCCATGCCGCTAACGCCGACAATTATAAAAACGTGATTAACCGTACTGGTGCGCCGCAGTACATGAAGGATTACGATTACGACGATCACCAGCGTTTTAATCCGTTTTTCGATCTCGGAGCCTGGCATGGTCATCTGTTGCCAGACGGCCCGAACACCATGGGCGGCTTTCCGGGCGTTGCGCTGCTGACGGAAGAATACATCAACTTTATGGCCAGCAATTTCGACCGCCTGACCGTCTGGCAGGACGGCAAGAAAGTCAACTTCACGCTGGAGGCATACAGTATTCCCGGCGCGCTGGTGCAAAAACTGACAGCAAAAGATGTGCAGGTCGAAATGACTCTGCGCTTCGCCACGCCGCGCACGTCACTACTGGAAACTAAAATCATCAGCAATAAACCGCTGGATCTGGTGTGGGATGGCGAACTGCTGGAAAAACTGGAAGCGAAAGAAGGGAAACCGCTTTCCGATAAAACCATTGCTGGCGAATACCCTGACTACCAGCGCAAAATCAGCGCCACCCGTGATGGCCTGAAAGTCACCTTTGGCAAAGTGCGCGCCACTTGGGATCTGCTGACCTCCGGTGAATCAGAATATCAGGTGCATAAATCCCTGTCGGTGCAGACTGAAATCAACGGCAATCGCTTTACCAGTAAGGCACATATCAACGGTTCGACGACGCTCTATACAACCTACTCCCACCTGCTGACCGCTCAGGAAGTTAGCAAAGAGCAGATGCAAATCCGCGATATTCTGGCACGTCCGGCGTTTTATCTCACCGCCTCGCAGCAACGCTGGGAAGAGTACCTGAAGAAAGGGTTAACCAATCCGGATGCGACGCCGGAACAGACGCGCGTCGCGGTAAAAGCAATCGAAACGCTCAACGGTAACTGGCGCTCACCGGGCGGCGCGGTGAAATATAACACCGTCACGCCGTCGGTGACCGGACGCTGGTTCTCCGGCAATCAGACCTGGCCGTGGGATACCTGGAAGCAGGCGTTTGCGATGGCGCATTTCAATCCGGACATCGCCAAAGAGAATATCCGCGCGGTCTTCTCCTGGCAGATCCAGCCAGGCGACCGCGTGCGTCCGCAGGATGTAGGCTATGTCCCCGACCTGATAGCGTGGAACCTTAGCCCCGAGCGTGGTGGCGATGGCGGCAACTGGAACGAACGCAATACCAAACCCAGCCTTGCCGCCTGGTCGGTGATGGAAGTGTATAACGTCACCCAGGATAAAACCTGGCTGGCAGAGATGTACCCGAAACTGGTGGCCTATCACGACTGGTGGTTACGTAACCGCGATCATAACGGCAACGGCGTGCCGGAATATGGCGCGACCCGCGACAAAGCCCACAACACTGAGAACGGCGAGATGCTGTTTACGGTGAAAAAAGGTGACAAAGAAGAGACGCAGTCTGGGCTGAACAACTACGCCCGCGTGGTGGAGAAAGGCCAGTACGACAGTCTGGAAATTCCGGCACAGGTTGCTGCATCGTGGGAATCAGGTCGTGATGATGCCGCCGTCTTTGGGTTTATCGACAAAGAACAGCTGGATAAATATGTTGCAAGCGGCGGCAAACGTAGCGACTGGACGGTGAAATTCGCCGAAAACCGCAGTCAGGACGGAACGTTGCTGGGCTACTCGCTATTGCAGGAGTCGGTGGATCAGGCCAGCTATATGTACAGCGATAACCATTATCTGGCAGAGATGGCGACGATTCTCGGTAAGCCGGAAGAGGCCAAACGCTATCGCCAGTTGGCACAGCAGCTCGCGGACTACATCAACACCTGTATGTTCGACCCGGCTACGCAGTTTTACTATGACGTGCGTATTGAAGATAAACCGCTGGCGAACGGCTGCGCGGGCAAACCGATTGTCGAACGCGGTAAAGGGCCGGAAGGCTGGTCGCCGCTGTTTAACGGTGCGGCAACGCAGGCTAACGCCGACGCAGTGGTGAAGGTGATGCTCGATCCTAAAGAGTTCAACACCTTTGTCCCGCTGGGAACGGCGGCGTTAACCAACCCGGCCTTTGGCGCGGATATCTACTGGCGCGGGCGCGTATGGGTGGATCAGTTCTGGTTTGGTCTGAAAGGGATGGAGCGTTACGGTTATCGCGATGATGCCCTGAAGCTGGCGGATACGTTCTTCCAGCACGCCAAAGGATTAACCGCCGATGGCCCAATTCAGGAGAATTACAATCCGCTGACCGGCGCACAGCAAGGCGCACCAAATTTCTCCTGGAGTGCCGCGCATTTGTATATGTTGTATAACGATTTTTCCCGTAAGCAGTAATTTGCAACGGCTGGCGGATGCGGCGTGAACGCCTTATCCGCCCTACATGTGTGTTCCGTAGCTCCCGTAGGCCGGATAAGACGCGACAAGCGTCGCATCCGGCAATTGCACCGCGCCACTGGTGGATGCGGCGTAAACGCCTTATCCGCCCTACATGTACGCTCCCCCAGGCCGGATAAGGCGCGACAAGCGTCGCATCCGGCATCTGCACCGCGCCACTGGCGGATGCGGCGTAAACGCCTTATCCACCCTACATGTACGCTCCCGTAGGCCGGATAAGACGCGGAAGCGTCGCATCCGGCAATTGCACCGCGCCACTGGCGGATGCGGCGTGAACGCCTTATCAACCCTACATGTACGTTCCCGTAGGCCGGATAAGACGCGGAAGCGTCGCATCTGGCAATTGCACCGCGCCACTGGCGGATGCGGCGTGAACGCCTTATCCACCCTACATGTACGCTCCCGTAGGCCGGATAAGACGCGTCAAGCGTCGCATCCGGCAATTGCACCGCGCTACTGGCGGATGCGGCGTGAACGCCTTATCCGCCCTACATGTGCAATCCCCCAGGCCGGATAAGACGCGGCAAGCGTCGCATCCGGCGTTACCACCGGGCGTATTCTTTTTGAATCCCATCACAAACCCCGCATTCCCCTTTTCCCTTTTCCCCGACGACGGCTAAATTAGAACTCATCCGACCACATAACAATTATTTTACATACTGGACAATTTTATGAGCTACCCGTCGCTGTTCGCCCCGCTTGATTTAAGTTTTACCACGTTAAAAAACCGCGTGCTGATGGGCTCAATGCACACCGGGCTGGAGGAATACCCGGATGGTGCCGAGCGGCTGGCGGCGTTTTATGCTGAACGCGCCCGTCACGGCGTGGCGTTGATTGTCAGCGGCGGTATCGCACCAGATTTAACAGGCGTTGGCATGGAAGGTGGCGCAATGCTCAACGACGCCAGCCAGATCCCACACCATCGCACCATTACCGAAGCCGTACATCAGGAAGGCGGCAAAATCGCCCTACAAATTTTGCATACCGGACGCTACAGCTACCAGCCGCATCTGGTAGCGCCCTCCGCGTTGCAGGCCCCCATCAACCGTTTCGTTCCTCATGAACTCACCCATGAAGAGATCCTGCAACTGATCGACGATTTCGCCCGCTGCGCGCAACTGGCGCGGGAGGCCGGATACGATGGCGTAGAAGTGATGGGTTCCGAAGGCTATTTGATCAACGAATTTCTGACACTGCGCACCAATCAGCGTAGCGACCAGTGGGGCGGCGATTACCGCAACCGGATGCGATTTGCCGTAGAAGTAGTGCGTGCGGTGCGCGAACGCGTTGGCAACGACTTCATTATTATCTACCGGCTGTCGATGCTCGACCTGGTAGAAGGCGGCGGGACTTTTGCAGAAACGGTAGAGCTGGCGCAGGCCATTGAAGCGGCGGGCGCGACCATTATCAACACTGGCATTGGCTGGCATGAAGCGCGGATTCCGACCATCGCCACGCCCGTGCCGCGCGGCGCATTTAGCTGGGTCACGCGCAAACTGAAAGGCCACGTTTCGCTGCCGCTGGTGACCACCAACCGAATTAACGATCCGCAGGTTGCCGACGACATTCTCTCGCGCGGCGATGCCGATATGGTGTCGATGGCACGACCGTTTCTTGCTGATGCGGAGCTACTGTCAAAAGCGCAATCGGGGCGAGCCGATGAGATCAACACCTGCATTGGCTGCAACCAGGCCTGCCTCGATCAGATCTTCGTTGGCAAAGTCACCTCGTGCCTGGTGAATCCTCGTGCCTGCCATGAAACCAAAATGCCGATCCTTCCCGCCATGCAGAAAAAAAATCTGGCGGTGGTCGGTGCGGGACCAGCTGGGCTGGCGTTTGCCATTAACGCGGCGGCGCGTGGGCATCAGGTAACATTGTTTGATGCGCACAGCGAGATCGGCGGGCAGTTTAATATCGCCAAACAGATCCCAGGCAAAGAGGAGTTTTACGAAACGCTGCGCTATTACCGCCGGATGATCGAAGTGACGGGCGTGACGCTAAAACTCAATCACAGCGTGACGGCGGATCAGTTACAGGCGTTCGATGAAACAATCCTCGCCAGTGGGATCGTGCCACGCGTTCCGCCTATCGACGGGATCGATCATCCGAAGGTATTGAGTTATCTCGATGTCCTGCGCGACAAAGCGCCGGTGGGCAACAAAGTTGCCATCGTCGGTTGTGGTGGGATTGGTTTTGATACGGCGATGTATTTGAGTCAGCCGGGCGAATCCACCAGCCAGAATATCGCCGGGTTCTGTAATGAATGGGGGATCGACAGTAGCCTACAACAGTCTGGTGGCTTAAGCCCGCAGGGAATGCAGATCCCTCGTAGCCCACGGCAGATTGTGATGCTCCAGCGCAAAGCCAGCAAACCAGGACAAGGGTTGGGCAAAACTACGGGCTGGATCCATCGCACCACCCTACTCTCGCGCGGCGTGAAAATGATCCCAGGCGTAAGTTATCAGAAGATCGACGATGACGGGCTGCATGTGGTGATCAACGGCGAAACGCAGATATTAGCCGTGGACAATGTGGTGATCTGCGCAGGGCAAGAGCCAAACCGCGCGTTGGCGCAACCGCTGATTGATAGCGGGAAAACTGTGCATTTAATTGGCGGCTGCGATGTGGCTATGGAGCTGGACGCACGACGTGCAATTGCCCAGGGAACACGGCTGGCGCTGGAGATTTAAATCGTGCATTGAAGTACCGGATGCGACGCATCCGGCACGTCGCGTTAATCAATAAACAATGCAGGGGAAATGTCGAATCGCGCTGCCAGTTTTTTAGCGTGTTCCAGCGTTAATTTTCTCTTCCCGTTCAAAACACGTGACACCATCGATTTACTGCCAATTTCCGGCAGATCAGAAAGGGTTAAACCGTATTGATCCATCAGTGTACGAATCACAGCAACACCGCCAGGCATGGCTTGAGCCATCGCATTAAATTCAGCAAATTCGGGCGCTGATTCTTCCCACGCGGTTATTTTGGCACACACCAGATCCAGCAAGGGGTTTTCAGGATCGTTGAGCAGCAGATGATCGACCAGTTCCAGCGCCTGGGCGTATTGTTCTTCGTTCTGGATACCCGCCAGAAAAGGTGCCACAGCAGTTAGTTTTTCTCCTGCTTGCAAGATGTCGGCAATCGCAATCATTTTTTCCCCTTAGTACGATGAACGGCGGTAAAGAAATCGTATTCTTTATGCGTCATAACTTCACGTATGTAGCACTTTTGCGATTCAAAAAAGACCATTGCTACAACACGTAATTCATTGCCCCCGACATTGAAAACATAATGCTTATCCAGATATTTGAAGTTATCCAGAGATGGGAATACAGCTTTTAATGACTCAGGTTTTTTGAAATATCCCTTAGCAATCGTGTTCCCCAGAGCCACCAACTCCGTTTTATGTTGCGGGTATTTTTCCGCAGCATCTTTCAATGCTTTTTGAGTTATCAGGTGCATTCTTCATCACGTCCGTTGACAAATTGGCAATATGATAACATCCGTTGACAGATTGGCAACGGATGAATTTATCTGCGTGACGGAAGAATAAACGTAGAACAACGCTAAACAAGAGAATACAGAGGATGGCGACTGGGATTTTTGTTTTATGGAAGCGTGATTCCAGAACTGGGCAGACATTGCCGGATGCGACGCTTGCCGCGTCTTATCCGACCTGGGGGTAACGTGCTGAACGTAGGCCAGATAAGGCGTTTACGCCTTATCTGGCAGGTAGCTGCCAATCTTATCGACGGCGCCCCAGCTTCACCGCTTTCAGCACCACAAATTTATTATTCGTCGCAATAGTGGTGCAGTTGCCGAAAATTTTCTTCAGTTTGTGGAAGTAATCCAGGTGACGGTTGGCAACGATATACAGCTCGCCGTTGATTTTCAGGCAGCGGCGGGCGTGGTGGAACATCTCCCAGGCGACGTTATCGGTCAGCGCATGTTGTTGGTGAAACGGCGGGTTGCAGAGCACAGCACTAAAACGGAAAGGCTCCACGCCGGAGAGCGCGTTGTTGATCATAAATTCGCAGCGATCCAACGCCTCTGGCATGTTGGTTTCAACGTTCAAACGGCTGGAAGCAACCGCCATCGGTGATTCATCGACAAACACCACTTTCGCCTGCGGGTTTTTATCAAGCAGTGTCAGGCCAATAACGCCGTTACCACAGCCGAGATCGACAATCTCACCTTCGAGATTCTCCGGCAGATGCTGCATAAAGAAGCGCGCGCCAATATCAAGCCCGGTGCGGGAAAAGACATTCGCATGGTTGTGGATAGTCCAGTCAGTACCTTCCAGCTTCCAGCTAACGGTCTGCGGCGCATCGGCCAGCGGCGGTTCATTGAAAGTGCAATTAATCAGGCGCGCTTTTTTCCATGCCAGCGTGGTGGTGGTCGGGCCGAGCACTTTTTCGAACAGTTCCAGCGTGGAGGTGTGAATGTCACGGGCTTTGGCACCGGCAATAATGCGTGTTTCCGGCGTGACCACTTTGCGCAGTGCGCGCAGTTGCTGTTCCAGCAATGCCAGTGTTTTCGGTACTTTGATCAGCACTACGCCCGGCTGTTGCGGGTAGTCGGCGGTGCTGTCGAGGAACTTCACGCTCGACTCATCAATGCCGTTGAGGCGTAAATTCTCGCGCGTGGCCAGTTCGCTGATGTACGAATCGCCAATGCTGTACGGCTTATGTTCCGCCAGCGCACAACTTAACGCACCAAAGGCATCATTCAGGATTAACACCGGGCCGCGGATTTCTGTATCGTCCAACTGTTGCAGCAAATATTCATCCGCCGCTTCCCACGCCTGTAGCGGGTTAACGTCATCCGTCGCCGGAAAACGTTGTAGTGTCAGTGAACGGAAACCGTTGTCTAAGTGGCTCATCGGCCCTCCTGAATGATAAAATTTCGACGTTGCCCCTGAAAAGGGTGCGTGAGTATACCCTTTTTCTCTTTTTCGTGGGCGGTTATGAGCAATCTTACTTATCTTCAGGGTTATCCCGAGCAGCTGCTTTCCCAGGTGCGCACGCTGATTAATGAACAGCGTCTGGGCGATGTGCTGGCAAAACGCTATCCGGGAACGCACAACTACGCCACCGATAAAGCCCTCTGGCAATATACCCAGGATCTAAAAAATCAGTTTCTGCGCAATGCCCCACCGATCAATAAAGTGATGTATGACAATAAGATCCACGTGCTGAAAAATGCGCTCGGATTACATACCGCTGTTTCACGTGTGCAGGGTGGCAAGCTGAAAGCGAAGGCGGAGATCCGCGTCGCCACCGTGTTTCGCAACGCGCCAGAACCGTTTTTGCGCATGATTGTGGTGCACGAGCTGGCGCATCTGAAAGAGAAAGAACATAACAAAGCGTTCTACCAGTTGTGCTGCCATATGGAACCGCAATACCACCAGCTTGAGTTCGACACTCGCCTGTGGTTAACGCAGTTGTCGTTGGGACAGGACAAAATCTGAAAATGATCGCAGGCGCTATCTTTTCCTCCTTTAGCGCCTAAAATCGACCTCCCCTCTATCGTTAAGGATAACGACCATGCTGCGCGCATTTGCCCGCCTTCTTCGCCGCATTTGTTTTTCTCGCCGGACTCCAAAAATTGCCTGTTTTCTGTTGATTGTGGCAGGCGCGACGATTTTTATCGCCGATCGGGCAATGGTCAACGCCAGCCAACAACTCACCTGGAGTGACATCAACGCTATTCCGGCACGTAACGTGGGTTTATTGTTGGGAGCAAGGCCAGGTAATCGCTACTTTACCCGACGTATTGATACCGCCGCAGAGTTGTACCACGCAGGAAAAGTGAAATGGTTGCTGGTCAGTGGCGATAACGGACGTAAAAATTACGATGAAGCATCAGGCATGCAGCAGGCTTTGATCGCTAAGGGCGTACCGGCAAAAGTGATCTTCTGTGACTATGCCGGATTCTCAACGCTTGATTCAGTGGTACGTGCCAATAAAGTGTTTGGGGAAAGCCATATCACCATTATCTCGCAGGAATTTCATAACCAACGCGCCATCTGGCTGGCAAAACAGTACGGCATCGATGCTATCGGGTTTAACGCGCCAGACCTGAATATGAAGCACGGTTTGTATACTCAGCTGCGGGAGAAACTCGCCAGGGTTAGAGCGGTGATAGACGCAAAAATCCTCCATCGCCAGCCAAAATATCTCGGGCCGTCGGTCATGATTGGTCCGTTTAGTGAGCATGGTTGTCCGGCGCAGAAATAATGCGTATCCGCGCACGTCGAAGATGAAAAAGGCGTGCTACATTGACGGCAGAATCCCTTTATGGAGTATCCACGCGTTATGATACGTTTCGCTGTGATTGGTACGAACTGGATCACTCACCAGTTCGTGGAGGCCGCACATGAGAGCGGTAAATATAAGTTAACCGCCGTCTATTCCCGCAGCCTTGAACAGGCCCAGCACTTCGCCAATGAGTTTTCTGTCGAGCATCTGTTTACGTCGCTGGAAGCGATGGCGGAAAGCGATGCCATTGACGCGGTGTATATTGCCAGCCCGAATGCCCTGCACTTTTCCCAGACGCAGCTTTTTCTGAGCCACAAAATCCATGTGATTTGCGAGAAACCACTGGCGTCGAATTTGGCGGAAGTGGATGCGGCCATTGCCTGTGCGCGGGAAAATCAGGTGGTGCTGTTTGAAGCATTTAAAACGGCCTGCCTGCCTAACTTTCATCTGTTACGCCAGGCGCTGCCAAAAGTCGGCAAACTGCGGAAAGTCTTTTTCAACTACTGCCAGTATTCCTCGCGTTATCAACGTTATCTGGATGGTGAGAATCCCAACACCTTCAATCCGGCGTTCTCTAACGGTTCGATTATGGATATCGGCTTTTACTGCCTGGCGTCGGCGGTGGCATTATTCGGCGAACCGAAAAGCGTGCAGGCAACCGCCAGTTTGCTGGCAAGTGGCGTAGATGCCCACGGCGTGGTGGTGATGGATTACGGTGATTTCAGCGTTACGTTGCAGCACTCAAAAGTCAGTGATTCTGTCCTGGCGAGCGAGATTCAGGGCGAAGCAGGATCGCTGGTGATTGAAAAACTCTCTGAATGCCAGAAAGTCTGCTTTGTACCGCGCGGCAGCCAGATGCAGGATCTCACTCAGCCACAGCATATTAATACCATGCTCTACGAAGCAGAACTGTTTGCTGAACTGGTGGATGAGCATCTGATTAATCATCCGGGGCTGGCGGTCAGTCGCATCACTGCCAAACTGCTGACCGAGATCCGCCGCCAGACTGGGGTGATTTTTCCGGCAGATAGCGTAAAGCAATAATGGTTACCGTAAAGCAGTGTAAAAGGCATGTAACAGACCATTGACTGGATGAATGGTCTGTCATACTTTGTTACCTGCAAAGGGGAGTAACTTCATTGCCGGTCGATCGTCATTACGATGTGTGAAAAAACACATCCGGTCACCGGGCAACCCGAAAGGAATACGCAGACGTATTCCTTTTTTGTTGTAAGTGAGACCTTGCCGGAAGGCGAGGTCTATGCATAAAAAGCAGCGGCTGACGTCTTCCGACGTTGGCCGTTTTTTTATGTGTAAGGAACTTCTATGAATACTGTCGGCACGCCGTTGCTATGGGGCGGATTCGCTGTTGTTGTCGCCATTATGCTGGCTATCGACCTGTTGTTGCAGGGGCGTCGTGGCGCGCATGCCATGACCATGAAACAGGCTGCGGCCTGGTCGCTGGTGTGGGTGACCCTTTCGTTACTGTTTAACGCCGCTTTCTGGTGGTATTTAGTCCAGACGCAAGGGCGCGAAGTCGCGGACCCGCAGGCACTGGCCTTCCTCACCGGTTATCTGATTGAGAAATCGCTGGCGGTCGATAACGTCTTTGTCTGGCTGATGTTGTTCAGCTATTTCTCTGTTCCGGCGGCGTTACAACGGCGCGTGCTGGTGTATGGCGTGCTCGGGGCGATTGTTCTGCGTACCATCATGATCTTCACCGGTAGTTGGCTGATTTCGCAGTTCGACTGGATCCTGTATATCTTCGGTGCCTTCCTGCTGTTTACTGGCGTGAAGATGGCGCTCGCCCATGAAGATGAATCAGGGATTGGCGACAAGCCGTTGGTGCGCTGGCTGCGCGGTCATTTGCGTATGACCGACACCATCGACAACGAGCATTTCTTTGTGCGTAAGAATGGCTTGTTGTATGCCACGCCGCTGATGCTGGTGCTGATTCTGGTGGAGTTGAGCGACGTGATTTTCGCCGTGGATAGCATTCCAGCTATCTTCGCCGTGACTACCGATCCGTTTATTGTGCTGACCTCAAACCTGTTTGCGATCCTCGGCCTGCGTGCAATGTATTTCCTGCTGGCGGGCGTAGCGGAGCGTTTCTCGATGCTCAAATATGGTCTGGCGGTGATTCTGGTGTTTATCGGTATCAAGATGCTGATTGTCGACTTCTACCATATTCCGATCGCCGTTTCGCTGGGCGTGGTGTTTGGCATTCTGGTGATGACATTTATTATCAACGCGTGGGTGAATTATCGGCATGATAAGCAGCGGGTGGAATAATTCGCTGTATGTTAAGCCACTAAGGGTGATAACTCATTCCAGACATAGATGAGCTATTAAGTATGTAACCGACTTATAGCTCTTTACAAAAAGACCGCACGGGTGCAGGGGGCGGTAGCGATTGGCCGCCCCCTGCGCGCTCCCCGCGCCAGTGACTTTATATGGCATAGCACATTAAAGGAGCGCAACCGTTCTCATATTCCAAATAGTTTTGCCCATATGTTATCTAATCAGCCTTAGTAGCCAGTCCTTCCTTCTGTTTATGTCAAATAAATGTAACCATTAAGTTGCAAAATATGACCTCTCTTTAAAATCCAGCATTTTTCGCTTCCCGAAGCTGTAACTTTCCTTATACTCGACCTTGCAAACACTTTGTTACATCCTGAAAGATGCGTCGACAGAACGCACCAGGGATGTGCGACAACACAATGAAAGGATCGAAAAATGACTACGCAACGTTCACCGGGGCTATTCCGGCGTCTGGCTCATGGCAGCCTGGTAAAACAAATCCTGGTCGGCCTTGTTCTGGGGATTCTCCTGGCATGGATCTCAAAACCGGCGGCTGAAGCTGTCGGTCTGTTAGGCACTTTGTTCGTTGGTGCATTGAAAGCTGTAGCGCCAATTCTGGTGCTGATGCTGGTAATGGCTTCCATCGCTAACCACCAGCACGGGCAGAAAACCAATATCCGCCCTATTTTGTTCCTCTATCTGCTGGGTACTTTCTCTGCCGCGCTGGCTGCGGTTGTCTTCAGCTTCGCCTTCCCTTCTACCCTGCATTTGTCCAGTAGCGCGGGCGATATTTCGCCGCCGTCAGGCATCGTGGAAGTGATGCGTGGGCTGGTGTTGAGCATGGTTTCCAACCCCATCGACGCCCTGCTGAAAGGTAACTACATCGGGATTCTGGTGTGGGCCATTGGCCTTGGTTTCGCTCTGCGTCACGGTAACGAAACCACCAAAAACCTGGTCAACGATATGTCGAATGCCGTTACCTTTATGGTGAAACTGGTGATTCGTTTCGCACCAATCGGTATTTTTGGTCTGGTTTCTTCTACGCTGGCAACCACTGGTTTCTCCACACTGTGGGGCTACGCGCAACTGCTGGTCGTGCTGGTTGGCTGTATGTTGCTGGTGGCGCTGGTGGTCAACCCATTGCTGGTGTGGTGGAAAATTCGTCGTAACCCGTTCCCGCTGGTACTGCTGTGCCTGCGCGAAAGCGGTGTATACGCCTTTTTCACCCGTAGCTCGGCGGCGAATATTCCGGTAAACATGGCATTGTGTGAAAAGCTGAATCTGGATCGCGATACCTATTCCGTTTCTATTCCGCTCGGTGCCACCATCAATATGGCGGGCGCAGCAATCACCATTACCGTGTTGACGCTGGCTGCGGTTAATACGCTGGGTATTCCGGTGGATCTGCCCACAGCGCTGCTGTTGAGCGTAGTTGCTTCTCTGTGCGCCTGTGGTGCTTCCGGCGTGGCAGGTGGTTCTCTGCTGCTGATCCCGCTGGCCTGTAATATGTTCGGTATTCCGAACGATATCGCCATGCAGGTGGTTGCCGTCGGCTTTATCATCGGCGTATTGCAGGACTCCTGCGAAACCGCGCTGAACTCTTCAACTGACGTGCTGTTCACCGCAGCGGCGTGCCAGGCGGAAGACGATCGTCTGGCAAATAGCGCCCTGCGTAACTAATACTTAGCCCCTTTCGTCTACGGCGGAAGGGGTTTTCTCCACTTTAAACGGATCAATTCCCCTTCTCTGCATACGCCAGAAACGAATGATATTCAGGCCATTCATCAGCAGAAAACTGCCTTCAATCATTGTGCCGCCTATCGACCCGGCCCAAATGTTGTGAGTTAACCAGCAACAAGTAGAAAACCACATCACGCAGCGCATGGTCAGTCCTTTAAAGCGAAATAGCGCCCAGGTACTGACAATCGTGCCAATGACCGGCAGCAGCTCCATCGGATGATGGAACTTCGCCAGACCAACTCCTCCCGTCAGCACGATGAAGATCGCCATTATCCATAAACTACGGGTACGCAGAGTAATTAACGTACGGATAGCATTGAGGATTGAGCTGGCCCCCGCCGGGAAGACGCCCATCAGGAAAAAATGTATGCCGATAAATACGCTATAGATGGAAAGCTGAATTTTGAAGCGACGTTCATCGCGGTTGAAGAATGTTGTAATACCAATCAGAAAGGCGATGACACCCACGCCCTGGGCCAGCCAATACGCGGTCATGATAAATCCTTAGCAGGTATGGAAAAGCAAACGGCGCTTCACATTATGAAACGCCGTTTTTTATTAACAACTCATTTCGACTTTATAGCGTTACGCCGCTTTTGAAGATCGCCAGTTCGCGGAAGTCGTTACGCTCGTTACAGGTTTGCTTACCGTTGGCAAACTCAACAATGGTATCGATAAATTCTTCCAGCAACTGCGGCATCGCTTTACCGTGGATCAGCTGACCCGCGTCAAAGTCGATCCAGTGTTTTTTCTTCGCTGCCAGTTCGCTGTTGGTGGCGATTTTCACCGTCGGTACAAATCCGCCGTACGGCGTGCCGCGACCGGTACTAAACAGCACCATGTGGCAGCCCGCACCCGCCAGGGCGCTGGTCGCTACGGCATCGTTACCCGGTGCACTTAACAGGTTCAGCCCTGGTGTTTTCAAACGTTCGCCGTAGCGCAGCACGTCTACCACCTGGCTGGAGCCCGCTTTCTGCGTACAGCCGAGAGATTTATCTTCCAGCGTGGTGATACCACCCGCTTTGTTCCCCGGCGATGGGTTTTCGTAGATCGGCTGGTCATGGGCAATAAAGTACTGTTTGAAGTCGTTGACCATGGTGACCAGTTTTTCAAACGTCGCTTCATCGCGACAATGGTCCATCAGTAACTGCTCTGCACCAAACATCTCCGGTACTTCGGTCAGCACGGTAGTGCCGCCGTTAGCGATGACGTAATCAGAGAAACGCCCCAGCATTGGGTTAGCAGTAATACCGGAAAGACCGTCAGAACCGCCACACTCCAGACCAAACTTCAGTTCGCTAAGTTTGCCCGGCTCGCGCTTGTCATTGCGCATGACATTATACAACTGATGCAAATGCTCGATCCCGGCTTCAATCTCATCATCCTGCTGTTGGCAGATCATGAAATGAACGCGTTCAGGATCGATATCGCCCAGCGTTTCACGGAAAGCATCAACCTGGTTGTTTTCACAGCCCAGACCAATGACCAACACGGCGCCTGCGTTCGGATGACGCACCATGTTTTGCAGCATGGTGCGGGTATTAATGTGATCGTCGCCCAGCTGCGAGCAGCCGTAGGTGTGGCTGAAGAGGAACACGCCGTCGGTACCTTCAGCGTTGTTCGTCTCTTTCAAAAAACGGTTCTGGATCTGTCGCGCGATGCCGTTAACGCAGCCCACGGTCGGCAGGATCCACAACTCGTTACGCACCCCGACATCACCGTTAGCGCGACGATAGATCTGCACTTCACGATCTGCCGCTTGCGCAGGCAGATCCTGAAAATCAGGTTGATAGCGATACTGATCCAGATCGCTCAGATTCGTGCGCGTATTGTGGGCGTGAACGTGTTCCCCCGCCGCAATATCCGCCAATGCATAACCAATCGGCAGGCCATATTTGATGACGTTGGCCCCTTTTGCGATATCCGTTAACGCAAATTTATGTCCACGAGCAACATCCTGGCGCAGCGTTACGGTCTGGTTATCGACACTGATTTCTGTGCCTTCAGCCAAATCCGCTAAAGCGACCGCGACGTTATCCAGCGCATGGATCTTGATGTATTGCATATCAACCCCAGACCTTAGTTCAGTTCAATGGCGAAGTAGTCACGCGCATTGTTAAAGCAAATATTTTTCACCATCTCGCCCAGCAGGTTGATGTCCGCCGGTGCTTCGCCCGCTTCCACCCAGCGGCCAATCATCTGGCACAGAATGCGGCGGAAGTATTCGTGACGGGTATATGACAGGAAGCTACGGCTGTCAGTCAGCATACCGACAAAGCGGCTCAGCAGACCGAGCTGCGCCAGTTGGGTCATCTGACGTTCCATACCGTCTTTCTGATCGTTAAACCACCAGCCGGAACCAAACTGCATTTTGCCCGGCATACCTTCGCCCTGGAAGTTACCGATCATGGTGCCCAGCACTTCGTTATCGCGCGGGTTCAGGCAGTAGAGAATGGTTTTCGGCAGCAGGTTTTCTTCATTCTGTTTGCTCAGCAGCTTAGACAGTTCTTCCGCCATCGGACGGTCGTTGATGGAGTCAAAGCCGACATCCGGCCCCAGCAGTTTGAACTGACGCAGGTTGTTATTACGCAGCGCGCCAATGTGGTACTGCTGTACCCAGCCGCGACGTGCGTATTCGGCGCCCAGGAATACCAGCACCGCAGTTTTGAACTGTGCGACTTCATGCTCACTCAGGGTTTCGCCTGCCAGACGACGTGCCAGGATGCTATCCAGTTCCGCTTCGTTCGCTTCGGCAAACATCACCACATCCAGCGCGTGGTCAGACACTTTACAGCCGTGAGCGGCAAAGTGATCCAGACGTTTGGTCAGAGCAGTTTGCAGATCAGCAAAGCGACGAATATCGGTATCGGAAACTTCACCCAGCTTCGCCATGTAGTCGTTAAAGGTCGCCTGTTCAATGTTGAAGGCTTTATCCGGACGCCAGCTCGGCAGCACTTTAATAGTGAAAGAGCCGTCTTTGGCGATCTCTGCGTGATGCTCCAGAGAGTCGATCGGGTCGTCGGTGGTGCCGACCATTTTCACGTTCATCTGCTGCATGATGCCGCGCGCGGAGAATTTGTCCTGCGCCAGCAGTTCGTTACATTCGTTCCAGATTTCATCTGCAGTAGACGGAGACAGCAGTTTGCCAGTGATGCCAAACGGACGACGCAGTTCGAGGTGCGTCCAGTGGTATAACGGGTTACCGATCGTGTGCGGAACGGTCGCCGCCCAGGCATCAAACTTCTCACGGTCAGATGCATCACCAGTACACAGGCGCTCAGCAACACCATTGGTACGCATTGCACGCCATTTGTAGTGGTCGCCTTTCAGCCAGATGTCATACAGATTCTTAAAGCGATAGTCTTCTGCGATTTGCTGCGGCGGTAAATGGCAGTGGTAGTCGAAAATCGGCTGGTCTTTTGCGTAGTCGTGATACAGACGGCGGGCAAATTCAGTATCTAACAGGAAATCTTCAGTCATAAACGGAGTCATTATCGTCTTCCTCTCAACGAGTGAGCTAGCTTGCTTAGGGTGCGATGCTGACAAAGTTATCACACCAATTTCCAGAGCCCGAAGATATTTTCGTGAGTTAGATCAATAAACGTAGTTAAAAAAATTACTCCCAAAGTGGTAAATCCCTCTGCAAGCCGCGCCAGTTCTGGCTTCACTCTCATCCAGTAATGCCCCTACAAATATTCCCACATTTGTGATGGCTCTCACCTTTTAAAGTTGTATGACAAGTTATCTTTCTGCCGTCGCGAATCATAAGTCGACGGAATGCAAATTGCCGATTCATTCATTTGTTAGATGGATTGGGTTGACCGGTACGGAAGCCGAATTAGCACGAAACTTTCATGGCAGCGTTCGGGGTGTACCGGTTTTTTTTTCGGTCATCCGGTCGTAACTAACATCCTCTGCCCCAGGCAGGATGATGACCGCGCTTATTGCGGATATAACAAAACGATGAGGTTTTACATGCGTAAAATTAAAGGGTTACGTTGGTACATGATCGCATTGGTGACGCTCGGCACCGTGCTCGGTTACCTGACGCGTAACACTGTGGCGGCAGCTGCACCAACTCTGATGGAAGAGTTAAACATCTCCACCCAACAGTATTCCTACATCATCGCAGCCTATTCTGCTGCATATACGGTCATGCAACCTGTAGCGGGTTATGTTCTGGATGTTCTGGGGACAAAAATCGGTTACGCAATGTTTGCCGTGTTGTGGGCGGTATTCTGTGGCGCAACTGCACTGGCTGGTAGCTGGGGCGGTCTGGCGATTGCCCGTGGTGCGGTAGGTGCGGCAGAAGCAGCGATGATCCCTGCAGGTCTGAAAGCCAGTTCCGAATGGTTCCCGGCGAAAGAACGCTCCATCGCAGTAGGTTACTTTAACGTTGGTTCCTCAATTGGTGCGATGATTGCACCGCCGCTGGTGGTATGGGCGATCGTCATGCACAGCTGGCAGATGGCATTTATTATCTCCGGTGCGTTGAGCTTTATCTGGGCGATGGCATGGCTGATTTTCTATAAACATCCACGCGACCAGAAACATCTGACCGATGAAGAACGTGACTACATTATTAATGGTCAGGAAGCCCAGCACCAGGTTGGCGCGGCGAAGAAAATGTCCGTTGGTCAGATCCTGCGTAACCGTCAGTTCTGGGGTATCGCATTACCGCGCTTCCTGGCTGAACCGGCCTGGGGTACTTTCAACGCGTGGATCCCGCTGTTCATGTTTAAAGTATACGGCTTTAACCTGAAAGAGATCGCGATGTTTGCCTGGATGCCAATGCTGTTTGCTGACCTGGGTTGTATCCTCGGTGGTTACCTGCCGCCACTGTTCCAGCGTTGGTTTGGTGTGAACCTGATTGTTTCCCGTAAGATGGTGGTAACACTGGGTGCGGTACTGATGATTGGCCCAGGTATGATCGGTCTGTTCACCAACCCGTATGTCGCGATTATGCTGCTGTGTATCGGTGGTTTTGCTCACCAGGCACTGTCTGGCGCGCTGATTACCCTCTCTTCTGACGTGTTTGGTCGTAACGAAGTGGCAACGGCAAACGGTCTGACCGGGATGTCCGCATGGCTGGCAAGTACGCTGTTTGCGCTGGTTGTAGGTGCACTGGCTGACACCATCGGCTTCAGCCCACTGTTCGCAGTACTGGCAGTGTTCGACCTGTTAGGTGCGCTGGTTATCTGGACCGTGTTGCAGAACAAACCGGCGATTGAGGTGGCGCAGGAAACACATAACGATCCCGCACCGCAACATTAACGCTAAATGTAAGTTTTAGTTTCCCTTCAAAGCCGCCTTCTCAGGCGGCTTTTTCACCACTGCGAGTAGAGCTAAGCTCGCAAAAGTGGTATAACAAATATAGTCTGCCGTATCATGCCTGGAGCGCATATGGAAATCACTGAACCACGCCGTTTGTACCAACAGCTCGCCGCTGACCTGAAAGAGCGCATCGAGCAGGGCGTCTATCTGGTGGGTGATAAACTGCCCGCCGAACGTTTTATTTCTGATGAAAAAAACGTCAGCCGCACCGTGGTTCGTGAAGCCATCATCATGCTTGAAGTCGAGGGCTATGTAGAAGTACGCAAAGGCTCGGGAATTCATGTGGTTTCCAACCAGCCTCGCCATCAGCAGGCGGCGGACGCGAATATGGAATTTGCCAATTACGGTCCGTTTGAACTGCTCCAGGCACGTCAACTTATCGAAAGCAATATTGCCGAGTTTGCTGCAACCCAGGTAACGAAACAGGACATCATGAAACTGATGGCCATCCAGGAACAGGCGCGCGGCGAACAATGCTTCCGTGATTCCGAGTGGGATTTGCAGTTTCATATTCAGGTCGCATTAGCGACGCAGAACTCTGCACTGGCTGCCATCGTTGAGAAAATGTGGACCCAGCGTAGTCATAACCCGTACTGGAAAAAATTGCACGAGCACATTGATTCCCGTACCGTCGATAACTGGTGTGATGACCACGATCAGATCCTCAAAGCGTTGATACGCAAAGATCCTCATGCCGCCAAACTTGCAATGTGGCAGCATCTGGAAAATACCAAAATTATGTTGTTTAACGAAACCAGTGACGATTTCGAATTCAATGCCGACCGCTATTTGTTCGCCGAGAATCCTGTCGTTCATCTGGATACTGTGGCCAACAGCAGCAAATAAACTCCCATTTCTGACAGGCGCAGCAACGCGCCTGTTCGCTTTATCAGTAAGCGAAAAGTATAAAGTGTCAGCCTGTGTAAATCCTCTCGCCACCCTCCTCTGCAATCAGCAAAATCAGACTCCACGGACATGTAATTTTGATAACGAACAACGTTGACCTTTGTTACAATTAGATTCAATTTGAATTTATGCTATTAAATGTTTTCTTATCTCACGTTTTAACAGGGAATAGTTCAGGCCGTATTGGTGTCTCGACCCGCAATATATACAACAACAGCAATAACCTGACGGGTGTGCATCATTTAAAACCGGCGTGGCGTTAACCGATTCACCAGGAATAATGAATGGAACTTTTGACCCAATTGCTGCAAGCCCTGTGGGCGCAGGATTTTGAAACCCTGGCCAATCCGTCGATGATTGGCATGTTGTATTTTGTCTTGTTTGTGATTTTGTTCCTCGAAAACGGCTTGCTTCCAGCGGCCTTTTTACCAGGCGACAGCTTGCTGGTGTTGGTCGGTGTATTGATTGCCAAAGGCGCAATGGGTTACCCGCAGACTATTATGCTGCTCACTGTTGCGGCCAGCCTCGGTTGCTGGGTCAGCTACATACAGGGGCGATGGCTGGGAAACACCCGCACCGTACAAAACTGGCTATCCCATTTACCTGCGCACTACCACCAACGCGCACACCATCTTTTTCATAAACACGGTTTATCTGCGCTGTTAATTGGTCGCTTTATCGCATTTGTCAGAACATTACTGCCGACCATTGCCGGACTGTCAGGGCTGAATAACGCCCGCTTCCAGTTCTTCAACTGGATGAGTGGCCTGCTGTGGGTGTTGATTCTGACAACCTTAGGTTACATGCTCGGCAAGACGCCGGTATTTTTGAAGTATGAGGACCAGCTGATGTCATGCCTGATGCTGCTCCCGGTGGTGCTGCTGGTGTTCGGCCTGGCAGGTTCTCTGGTTGTGTTATGGAAAAAGAAATATGGAAATCGGGGGTAAAGGATGCAAATACCTCGCATGTCGCTTCGCCAGCTAGCCTGGTTCGGCGCTGCTATATTGCTGGCTGGCACGCTGCTGCTGGCCTGGTCTGCGGTTCGTCAACAAGAATCCACGCTGGCGATCCGCGCCATTCATCAAGGGACGACGATGCCGGACGGTTTTTCCATCTGGCATCACCTTGATGCTCATGGAATTCCTTTCAAAAGCATCACCCCTAAGAATGACACTCTGTTGATTACGTTTGATTCCAGCGATCAAAGCGCCGCCGCCAAAGCGGTCCTCGACAGAACATTGCCTCATGGCTACATCATTGCGCAGCAGGACGATAATAATCAGGCCATGCAATGGCTGACCCGGCTGCGGGACAATTCTCATCGCTTCGGATAACTTCCTGTTATCCGAAACATATCACTCACTTTGGTGATTTCACCGTTACTGTCTATGATTAATAAGGCGGTGGTTAATACCACCGCCTCGTTGTCTGGACAATCGTTCCTCTGTAATGGGTCCGAGTCACAATGGAAGGTTCAAGAATGAAATACCGCATCGCTTTAGCTGTTTCTCTTTTTGCTCTTAGTGTCAGTAGTTATGCCACTACCCTTTGTCAGGAAAAGGAGCAAAATATCCTTAAGGAGATCAGCTATGCCGAAAAACATCAAAACCAGAATCGTATCAACGGCCTGAACAAAGCCCTTAGTGAAGTGCGGGCGAATTGTTCAGATAACCAGTTGCGTGCCGATCATCAAAAGAAAATCGCGAAGCAGAAAGATGAAGTGGCAGAACGCAAGCATGATTTAGCCGAGGCGAAACAAAAAGGCGATGCCGATAAGATTGCTAAACGCGAACGGAAACTGGCAGAAGCGCAGGAAGAGCTGAAAAAGCTGAAAGCGCGCGACTACTAATCCCCAATAGTTAATACTTACTCACCTGGAGAAAACTATGTCGAAAGAACACACTACGGAACACCTGCGTGCTGAGTTAAAATCCCTGTCCGATACGCTGGAAGAGGTGCTTAGCTCCTCTGGCGAAAAGTCAAAAGAAGAGCTGAGTAAGATTCGTAGCAAAGCGGAACAGGCACTGAAGCAGAGTCGCTATCGTCTGGGTGAAACCGGTGATGCGATTGCTAAACAAACCCGCGAAGCGGCGGCGCGTGCCGATGAATATGTGCGTGAGAATCCGTGGGCGGGAGTTGGTATTGGCGCAGCCATCGGCGTGGTGCTGGGCGTTCTGCTGTCGCGTCGTTAATTATGGCGGACACTCATCACGCGCAAGGGCCCGGTAAAAGCGTTCTGGGAATCGGGCAGCGAATTGTCACCATCATGGTCGAAATGGTGGAGACGCGTCTGCGGCTGGCGGTGGTTGAACTGGAAGAAGAAAAAGCCAATATCTTTCAGCTTTTACTGATGCTCGGCCTGACGATGCTTTTCGCTGCATTTGGTCTTATGAGCCTGATGGTGCTGATTATCTGGGCAGTTGATCCGCAATATCGCCTGAATGCAATGATTGCCACCACTGTGGTGTTGCTGCTTCTGGCACTCATCGGCGGTATCTGGACGTTACGCAAGTCGCGCAAATCCACCTTGCTGCGCCATACGCGTCACGAACTGGCAAACGATCGACAACTTCTCGAGGAGGAGTCCCGTGAGCAGTAAAGTCGAACGTGAACAACGTAAGGCACAACTGCTTCGTCAGATCCAGCAGCAACGGTTGGATCTTTCCGCCAGTCGGCGTGACTGGCTGGAGGCAACGGGTGCCTATGATCGCCGCTGGAATATGCTGTTGAGCCTGCGTTCCTGGGCGCTGGTCGGCAGCAGCGTGATGGCTATCTGGACGATTCGCCATCCGAATATGCTGGTCCGCTGGGCCAGGCGCGGTTTTGGCGTCTGGAGTGCGTGGCGTCTGGTTAAAACCACCCTCAATCAGCAACAGCTTCGCGGTTAACTTCCTCTCTGGCCGGAACTATTCCGGCCTTATCCCTCAAATTTTTTGAAAATTTTTGACAGTTTTCCTTGCTAACAATCACCATTCACTACGTTTATGCTTCTCTCCATCGACAGCAATGACGCTAATACCGCGCCCTTGCACAAAAAAACAATCAGCAGCCTGAGTGGCGCAGTGGAGAGTATGATGAAAAAATTAGAAGATGTTGGTGTACTGGTAGCGCGTATTTTAATGCCGATTCTGTTCGTTACCGCAGGCTGGGGAAAAATTACTGGCTACGCTGGTACTCAACAATATATGGAAGCAATGGGCGTCCCGGGCTTTATGCTGCCGCTGGTGATCCTGCTTGAGTTCGGTGGTGGTCTGGCAATCCTGTTCGGTTTCCTGACTCGCACCACCGCGCTGTTTACCGCTGGCTTTACACTGTTGACGGCGTTTTTATTTCACAGCAACTTTGCCGAAGGCGTCAACTCACTGATGTTCATGAAAAACCTGACTATTTCTGGCGGATTCCTGCTGCTGGCGATTACCGGACCGGGCGCGTATAGCATCGACCGTCTGCTGAATAAAAAGTGGTAAGCACGCGCTATACTTAGCGATAAAAAACGAGGGGGAAACTCCTCGTTGCAGATTGTTGACAAAGTGCGCGTTGTTCATGCCGCATGCGGCGTGAACGCCTTATCCGGCCTACAAAAACATGCAAATTCAATATATTGCAAGAACCTCGTAGGCCTGATAAGCATAGCGCATCAGGCAGTTTTGCGTTTGCCATCAGTCTCAAACGGGGAGAAGCGCTCCTCGTTTTTGCTATTGGAGGAGAGAAAAATGGGTCAACTGATTGACGGTGTCTGGCACGACACCTGGTACGACACCAAATCCACTGGCGGTAAATTTCAACGTTCAGCTTCCGCATTTCGTAACTGGCTCACTGCCGATGGCGCACCAGGCCCCACTGGCAAAGGTGGATTTGCCGCAGAAAAAGATCGTTATCATCTCTATGTTTCACTCGCCTGCCCGTGGGCGCACCGCACGCTGATCATGCGTAAACTCAAAGGACTGGAACCGTTTATTTCCGTTTCCGTGGTGAATCCGCTGATGCTGGAAAACGGCTGGACCTTTGATGACAGTTTCCCGGGTGCAACCGGCGACACGCTCTATCAACATGAATTCCTGTACCAGCTTTATCTCCACGCTGATCCACACTACAGCGGACGAGTTACAGTCCCCGTGCTGTGGGACAAAAAGAACCACACCATTGTCAGTAACGAATCAGCAGAAATCATCCGCATGTTCAATACCGCGTTTGACGCACTGGGCGCAAAAGCGGGTGATTATTACCCCCCTGCTCTGCAAACTAAAATTGACGAACTTAACGGCTGGATATACGACACCGTAAATAATGGCGTCTATAAAGCTGGTTTTGCCACCAGCCAGGAAGCGTACGACGAAGCGGTGGTGAAAGTGTTTGAATCGCTGGCGCGACTGGAACAGATATTAGGGCAGCATCGCTTCCTGACGGGTAACCAGTTAACCGAAGCCGATATTCGCCTGTGGACCACGCTGGTTCGTTTTGATCCGGTGTATGTCACCCACTTCAAGTGCGATAAGCACCGTATCAGCGATTACCTGAATTTGTATGGCTTCCTGCGCGATATCTATCAGATGCCGGGAATAGCCGAAACCGTCAATTTCGACCATATCCGTAATCACTACTTCCGCAGCCATAAGACCATCAACCCAACGGGAATTATTTCGATTGGCCCGTGGCAGGATCTCGATGAACCGCACGGGCGGGATGTTCGCTTCGGTTAAACAAAGGCACCCTTCGTGGTGCCTCTGGTTGTTGGCTAAGTGCGTGTTGTTATGTCGGATGCGGTGTGAACGCCTTATCTGACCTACAAAACATTGTACATTCAATATATTGCAGAACCCGCCCAGGCCAGATAAGCGTAGCGTATCTGGCGATTTTGCGCTTGCCCTTATCCTTCACAGCGCCTTATTAATTCATAACGGTAATATTTACTGCAAATTCATTCATGTCTATTCTTAATTTGCTGCTTTAAAAACAAGTGATTGAGCAAAATTGAGGCAAAAATGGACTGGTATCTGAAAGTACTAAAAAATTATGTCGGTTTCCGGGGGCGTGCACGGCGCAAAGAGTACTGGATGTTTATTCTGGTCAACATCATCTTTACGCTCGTGCTGGGACTGCTGGATAAAATGCTGGGCTGGCAACGTGCCGGTGGCGAAGGCATCCTGACGACTATCTACGGCATTCTGGTGTTTTTGCCGTGGTGGGCAGTACAGTTCCGTCGCCTGCATGACACCGACCGTTCAGCATGGTGGGTGCTACTGTTCTTAATTCCGTTTATCGGTTGGCTGATTATCATCATCTTTAACTGCCAGCCGGGGACACCAGGCGAAAACCGCTTTGGACCTGATCCAAAACTGGAACAGGAATAATAATTAAGCACCTTGTGAAAGGTGCTTTATAGATTATTTTCCAGCGAACAACTTTGGAATTTCCCGCAGACACCAGGATTTTGCTTCCCCCATACTGTCGCGACGCCAGGCCATAATAATATCGATTTCACTGGTCGATTCCGGACTAACTACACGCAAACGCCCTTCAGCAATATCTTTTTCTACCATCGGGTACGGCATCGTTGCGACGCCAAGCCCTGCCAGCAATGCCTGACGTTTATCTTCAATGGTGCTGACCGTCAGGCGCGGTTGTTTATCCAGTAACTGTACGGTCAATACCGGGCGTTCACGAGCAGTATCTGCCACTGCAATTCCGCGATATTTCACGCGCGTCACTTCAGATAACGGTTCCGGCTCCTGATGAATCGGGTGCTCAGGCGCTGCCACGTAGACGTTCATCAAGGTGTAAAGCTTACGAGAGTTGATCTCCGACGAGGAACGAAAATGCATATCCGGCGCGATAACAATATCTGCTCGCCCCTGTTCCAGCCGCTCCCACGCCCCCGCCAGCACTTCGGTAATGATTGCCAGTTGGGTATTGGCTTTTGCCGCCAGTTTGTCAATTAACGGGAAAAAGGCAGGTGTCGGTACCAGCGCTTCAGTCACGATGGTGAGATGCGTTTCCCAACCACGCGCGAGGGCTTCGGCGTCGGTGGTCAATTTATCTGCCGCCTCCAGCAGAACGCGTCCCCGCTCCAGCAACATCCGCCCGACATTGGTGAATTTGGTGCGATGGCCCGAGCGGTCAAACAGCACCACATCGAGCTCTTCTTCCAGTTTTTGCATGGTGTAGCTAAGCGCGGAAGGCACGCGTCCCAGCTCATCGGCCGCCGCCGCAAAACTACCACGGCGATCGATCGCATCCATAACCCTTAGTGCTTCCAGCGTTAATGCCCTTTCTTTGGCCATTTCGTTCTCATTCAGGAAATTTGAACATACCGGGCAGAATATCTGGCTAACAATGTAGCGTCCAGCCCCTTACCATAAAAGGAAGTAAAGAGAGGTCAAGAATTATGATTACTACCCGAACTGCCAGGCAGTGTGGACAAGCAGACTACGGATGGTTGCAGGCCCGGTATACTTTTTCCTTTGGACACTACTTCGACCCTAAATTGTTAGGCTATGCCTCCCTGCGCGTGCTTAACCAGGAAGTGTTGGCCCCAGGAGCCGCCTTCCAGCCACGTACCTACCCAAAAGTTGATATTTTGAATGTGATTCTCGACGGAGAAGCAGAGTATCGGGACAGCGAAGGTAATCATGTTCAGGCCCACGCCGGTGAAGCCTTATTGCTTTCTACTCAGCCGGGCGTGAGTTATAGCGAACATAATATCAGCAAGGACAAACCGTTAACGCGAATGCAGCTCTGGCTGGATGCCTGCCCGCAACGGGAGAATCCGCTGATTCAAAAACTGGCGCTAAATATGGATAAACAGCAATTAATCGCCTCGCCAGATGGCGCGAAAGGTAGCCTGCAACTGCGCCAGCAGGTGTGGCTGCATCATATTGTGCTCGCCGAGGGAGAAAGCGCGAACTTTCAACTGCACGGTCCGCGTGCTTATTTGCAATCGATCCACGGTCAATTTCATGCGCTTACGCATCACGAAGAGAAAGCAGCGCTGACCTGCGGAGATGGCGCATTTATTCGTGACGAGGCTAACATTACACTCGTTGCTGATTCCCCGCTGCGCGCTTTGCTGATAGATTTACCTGTCTAGTTTTTTTACAGGGAGAAGATGATGAGTAAAAAATCGGCGAAAAAACGTCAGCCAGTAAAGTCCGTTGCAGCGAAAGAAACCACCCGCGCTACCAAAAGTTTTGGCTATGAAGAGATGTTGAGTGAGTTGGAGGCGATAGTCGCCGACGCCGAAATACGGTTAGCCGAGGATGAAGCTACCGCATAAAAACAGATTGCCGGATGCGGCGTAAACGCCTTATCCGGCCTACAAAACCAACAAATTGCACAATCCGTAGGCCGGATAAGATGCGCCAGCATCGCATCCGGCATCAGGTATAACATCCGAAATCCGGCGCTTACCTGGCCTTACTGGCCATAATCTCGATAATCTGCCGATCCGTTTGCTGCATTGAATGACTTGCCAGCGCGCACAGGTTGGCGATTGACTGCTCAACATCATGCGCCACGATCCCTTCATTGCCGGTCACGGCGGTATCATCCAGCGCCATTAACACCGCTTTCCACGCCGCCGACGCACTGGTCGAAACCTTCATCGCGCAACTGTTCGACGCGCCATCGCAAATCATACCGCTAACATCACCGATCATGCTGCTGATTGCCATCGAGATGGTTTCATAACGCCCATCCACCAGCCATGCCATCCCAGCGGCGGCGCCCATTGCGGCGGTCGTTGCGGCACACAGCGCAGACAAACGCGGTAACTGGTTATGGATATAAATCGCGCTCAAATGCGAAAGCATCAGCGCGCGCGCCAGCCGTTCATCATCTGCCCCGAAGTGTTCCGCGACAACCACCACGGGCATTGTCGCGGTGATCCCCTGGTTGCCAGAACCGGAGTTACTCATTGCCGGAAGCGTTGCGCCACCCATACGCGCATCGGATGCCGCGCTGGTACGAATCACAATTGACGAGGAGAGATCTTTCGCCAGCAAACCGCGTGCACACTGTTTTTCCAGCGTCGCGCCAATATGCAGCCCCCAGTTCCCACTCAAACCTTCCTGCGATAACGCGCAGTTTAATTTCGCAGAATCGAGAATAAAGCGGATAGCCTCAAACGGCACTTCATTGACGAACTTCAGGATCTCGGCCAGCGTCGTTCTGGAGAGCACCGCCAGCGGCGACTCTTGCTCGCCCTCTGCTACACAGGCCTGCTGGGTAAACACCACGCCATTGTGCGTCTCGATATGCACAATGTTGGTATGCCCGCCGACGATGGTGACACAAGCCCACTGCTCGCCGTTCCAGACTTTGGCGCGTGAGAAGAGGATTTCATCGCAAGGTTCCTGGATCTTGACCGAGACTTTCCCCGCCGCCAGCAACGCTTTGGCATCGGCAATTGCCTGCGCCGTTGCGTCTTTCAGCACTTCCAGCCCGGCGTTGGCATTTCCACCTAACGCCCCCAGCGCCGCTGCAATCGGCAGCCCCACCATTCCCGTACCGGGAACGGTGACGCCCAGACCGTTCTTCATCAGATTTGGCGAAACCCAGGCTTCTACACGTTCAACCGGACCTTCCAGTTCTGCCGCAGCAACCGCCGCCGCCAGCGCCAGTGAGATCGGTTCAGTACATCCCAGCGCCGGTTTTACTTCCTCCTGAACTGCAAGGATGTAACGCTGCCATAACGGATTTAAAGTCGAATCAAACATAATAAAAACCTTAAAAGTTCAGGTAAATCATGAAAATGCCAGGAACGGAGAAACGCAAAGCAACAAACCGGTGATGATAATCAGGTACAGAGAGGCACCTTTGTATTTGTGCAATGCCGGTACTTTGTAAACCAACCACGCCGGGATCAGGCACCCTACCATGCCGAAAATCGGGCTACAGATAGAGGTAAAGCTCAACACTGGCGCATTCAGTACGATGGCGCTCCAGGCCAGTAAAATGGCGAAAATCATGATGCCGCGCTGAACGAGATTTTCGTTAATCTTCTCAGCTGGCATCTTGCGGCGCAGGATGTTCATTACGATCCCTTGCGTTGCTTCGCGAAAGCCTAAATAGACGCCAAAGAACGCTGTCATTACGGCAAAGATATTGAGGATGACGCTGACCACTTTCACCCATGCTGCACCGTCGCCGCTAATAAATTGAGCTGCAATCGCCAGCGCGGAAATATTCTGCTCATAGGCTTTTACTGCTTCGTCATGTCCCATCGCCAGAGTGAACGACACTGCGTAGAAAAAGACGGTGACAAACAGGATCCCAAACGCAATGTTCATCGCCCGCAACGCTTTATGTCGCGCTACTTCGATCGATTTTTCTCGCGAGCGATAGGAAATCACCATCGGGCTTAACGTCTGAATAAACAGAATCGAGGTTAAGGTAAACGGCAGTGTGATAATGGCGTTTTTCACCAGCAGCCCCAGCGGCGGCAGCGAACCCACGTTATACAGATGCCACATCCCGACCATCGACACGCCCAGCGCTGCCACCACCAGCAGTTTGGTCAGCACCATGCCGGTCGAAATTTTGAATAACAGTTTCTCGCCGCGTGAAGAGATCGCTACCAGAATACAAATCAGTACCAGGCCATAAAACGGACTGTCAGACAGCAATCCTTCCGTCACGCCGAAAGTGTGCAGATAGGAGGCGCTATCGTTAGTGATGGCGGTGGAGTAAACAAACATCCAAATAACCAGCATCACAAAGTAAAGTGCACCTAACAAAATGCCCCAGTTTTTACCCAAATAACCACTAATGACACTCGGGTAATCTTTACACTCTGGAGATTCCGCCAGCGTATTAATAAACAATCGCTGAAACAGATACATTGCCGGGTAGCCAATCACTGATGAGAGCAAAAATACCCACAATCCCATCAATCCGACCTGCACCGGGAGAAAAACTATCCCCGCGCCAATCGCCATCCCAATACTCATAATCACCCAACCGGTGTCGGTACTGTCGAATTTGATAGCTTCACGCCATTCACTTTCACTCATTCCAGCACGACCCGCCGGGGTCGAAGCGTCTGCAATGACGCCTTTATTCGTTGCAATTTCCATAAGTTCTCGCTCAATATTTTGTAGGGCTTATTATTTTTTTCGAGCCGCATCAAGGCGATACGCGGTCTACGTTTTTTTGCAGGCGAGTTATTAGAATGAAGAAATGATACGCGTGAGGTCAGAGAAAATCTTCACAATCAAGACTTTGAAATAGCAGTTATGGATAATAATTTTCTATCAAATCAATCTTAGAGAAATAGTTATTCTCTATTTGCGGCAGATCACAATAAAAAAGGGTGCACATTTTGTGCACCCCAGTATAAACGCGGATGAGATATCAGCCGCAGACCACTTTAATGGCCAGTCCTCCGCGTGAAGTTTCGCGGTATTTATCGTTCATATCTTTGCCGGTTTCGTACATCGTCTCGATAACTTTATCGAGAGAAACACGCGGTGCAGAAGTGCGTCCCATCGCCATCCGCGCAGCGTTCACGGCTTTAACAGCATTAATAGCATTGCGTTCAATACACGGAATTTGCACTTGCCCGGCAACCGGATCGCAGGTCAGTCCCAGGTTGTGTTCCATAGCGATTTCCGCCGCATTGCACACCTGCGCCGGACTGCCGCCCAGCAGTTCGGTTAACCCTGCCGCCGCCATTGAACAGGCCACGCCAATTTCGCCCTGACAGCCCACTTCCGCACCGGAAATGGAGGCATTCATTTTATACAGCGCACCGATAGCGCCAGCCGCCAGCAGAAAACGAGCAATGGAGCGCTCATTGAGCGGGCGGCGGAATTTATCGTAATAGGCCAGCACCGCAGGAATAATGCCGCAAGCGCCGTTAGTTGGCGCTGTCACAACACGCCCGCCAGCGGCATTTTCTTCGCTGACTGCCAGAGCAAACATATTGATCCAGTCAATCACGTTCATCGGATCGTTAGAGATATTGTCGCTGGAAACCAGCAAACGTCGCAGCGCCACCGCCCGACGTGGCACATTGAGCGGGCCTGGCAGCACACCTTCGGTATTCATACCGCGTTCAATACCGTCATGCATCACCTGCCAGATACGCGAAAAACCAGCATCAATTTCGGCTTTGCTACGTAGCACCAACTCGTTTTGCAGCATCAAACCAGAAATAGATAACCCGTTGTAATCACACATTTTCAGCAGCTCACCTGCTGAATGGAAATCGTAAGGGACGAGCGTTTCAACATCCAGTGACAGGCCGAATTGTTCTTCTTCGACAATAAATCCGCCACCGACTGAATAATAGGTTTTGCTTAACAGTTCTTCCTGCTCTTTCCACGCGGTAATACGCATCCCATTCTCATGACGGGGCAGCGTTTCCGCATGGAAAATAATGTTCTTTGCCACTGGGAAATCAACGACATGTGCGCCCGCTGCCACCGGCAACCTTCCGTTGCGCGTCACTAATTCCATAAATGCAGGTATCTCATCAATAACAACGTCCTGCGGACTATTTCCTGCCAGTCCCATGATGATAGCGATATCCGTGGCGTGACCTTTGCCCGTCAGTGACAACGATCCATAAAGATCGACCACAATGTGGCTCGTCGCGGTTAATAAGCCGCTCTTCTCCAGTCGATCAATAAAACTTTTTCCGGCATTCATTGGCCCCACGGTATGAGAACTGGAGGGACCAATCCCAATTTTGAAAATATCGAATGCACTAATCATATCCACACCCTCGGATTGCCGTTCGTGAAGAGGAGCGGAGCGACCCTGCGATCGCCCCGCTCAGGAGCTTTATGCGTTGCGTACCGCGATAGCTTCAATTTCCAGCTTCACATCTTTCGGCAAACGCGCTACCTGCACGCAGCTGCGTGTCGGGTAGGTCGCCTGATGCTCGTCAAAAAACTGCTTGTAAACTTCATTGATGGTGCCAAAGTCATTAAGGTCGGTAATGAACACCGTCATCTTCACGATATCGCCAACGGTCAGCCCGGCAGCAACCACGATCGCTTTGACGTTTTCCAGACTTAAACGCGCCTGATCTTTCACGTCCGCAGGGATCTCCCCGGTCTGCGGGCAAACCGGAATTTGTCCGGAGGTGAAGACCATGCTGCCTAAATCAACGCCCTGAACATACGGGCCAATTGCGCCTGGCGCACGTTGCGTTTCGATAATCTTTTTCATACATCCTCCGGCATCAAAGCGCCTGGGTAAAGGTACGTGAAATCACATCCTGCTGCTGTTCACGGGTCAGTGCGTTGAAGCGCACGGCATAGCCAGAGACACGGATTGTCAGGTTCGGGTATTTTTCCGGGTGCTCAATGGCATCCAGCAACATTTCCCGATTCATAACGTTGACGTTGAGGTGCTGACCACCTTCCACATCCGCTTCGTGGTGGAAATAACCATCCAGCAGGCCGACAAGGTTGGTTTTGCGTACCGGATCTTCTTTACCCAGCGCCGCAGGGACAATTGAGAAGGTGTACGAAATACCGTCTTTGGCGTAGGTGAACGGCAGCTTGGCAACGGAGGTCAGCGAAGCCACGGCCCCTTTGCGGTCACGACCGTGCATCGGGTTAGCACCTGGTGCGAACGGTGTACCGGCGCGACGACCATCCGGTGTGTTACCGGTTTTCTGGCCGTACACCACGTTAGAGGTGATGGTCAGAATCGACTGAGTTGGTACAGCGTTACGATAGGTTGGCAGGGCTTTAATTTTCTTCATAAAGCGTTCAACCAGGTCGCAAGCAATGCTGTCTACGCGCTCGTCGTTGTTGCCGTACTGCGGATATTCGCCGTCGATTTCAAAGTCGACCGCCAGGCCGTTTTCGTCACGAATCGGTTTCACGCGGGCATATTTGATTGCGGAAAGTGAATCCGTCGCCACCGACAGGCCCGCAATACCACATGCCATCGTGCGATAAACATCACGATCGTGCAGCGCCATCAGTGAGGCTTCGTAGCTGTACTTGTCATGCATGTAATGGATGATGTTCAGCGCGCTGATGTACTGCACTGCCAACCAGTCCATGAAATGGTCGAGGCTGCTCATGACTTTGTCGTAGTCCAGAACGTCGTCCATCAATGGTGCTGTTTTCGGGCCGACCTGAATCTTCAGCTTCTCATCCACCCCGCCGTTGATTGCGTACAGCAGCGTTTTCGCCAGGTTAGCGCGTGCGCCGAAGAACTGCATCTGCTTACCAATCACCATCGGGCTGACGCAGCAGGCAATCGCGTAATCGTCGCTGTTGAAGTCAGTACGCATCAGATCGTCGTTTTCATACTGCAAAGAAGAAGTGACGATGGAGACTTGTGCCGCATATTTTTTGAAGGCAATCGGCAATGCTTCCGACCACAGAATGGTCAGGTTAGGTTCCGGTGCTGGCCCCATGGTGTGCAGTGTATGCAGATAACGGAAGGAGTTTTTGGTCACCAGGGTACGACCGTCCAGCCCCATCCCGCCGATGACTTCCGTTGCCCAGATAGGGTCGCCGGAGAACAGCGAATCAAATTCCGGCGTACGCAGGAAGCGCACCATGCGGATCTTCATGATGAAGTGGTCGATCAATTCTTGCGCCTGCTGCTCGTTGAGCACACCGGCTTTAAAGTCGCGTTCAATGTAGATATCGAGGAACGATGCTGTACGGCCCAGCGACATCGCGCCGCCGTTTTGCGATTTCACCGCCGCCAGGTAAGCGAAGTAGAGCCACTGCACCGCTTCCTGCGCATTCTGCGCTGGACGAGAGATGTCGAAGCCATATTTCGCCGCCATTTCCTGAATCTGCAGCAGCGCATGACGATGTTCTGCCAACTCTTCACGCAGACGGATGGTGGCTTCCAGATCTTGCCCTTTTTCCAGACGAGACTGGAGATCGGCAAATTGCAGTTCGCGTTCACGGACCAGATAACTGATGCCGTACAACGCCACGCGGCGATAGTCACCGATAATACGTCCACGGCCATAACCGTCCGGCAGACCAGTCAATACGCCAGATTTACGGCAGCGCAGCATATCCGGTGAGTAAGCATCAAATACGCCCTGGTTATGGGTTTTACGCAGATCGGTAAACACGTATTCAAATTCGCTGTCCATTTCACGGCCATAGGCGTGGAATGAACTTTTAATCATGTTGATGCCGCCGAACGGATGCAGCGCACGTTTCAGTGGCGCATCTGTTTGCAGGCCAACGATTTTTTCCAACGGCTGGTTGATATAACCTGCATCATGGGCAGTAATGGTGGTGGCAATATTGGTATCGAAATCAACCGGCGCATGGGTCGCGTTTTCGATACGAATACCTTCCATCACCTTTTCCCACAATGCCGTAGTGGCTGGCGTCGCTTCGGCGAGGAAAGATTCATCCCCTTCATACGGTGTATAGTTATGTTGAATAAAATCGCGGACATTAATTTCGTTTTTCCAGTCCGTACCTTTAAAGCCAAGCCATGCGTCGGCGTACAGCTTATCGCTGGTATCAATATCTACCTTCATGAAAAATAATCTCTCTACAATACTTCAACTAAATTATGCAAATTCTGCGGGTGCTTTAACTTTGCCTAAATGAATTGCATCTAGCGCAATCATTTTTTCTTCATTAGTCGGAATAACGGCGCAAATTACGCGCGCATTTTCACTGGACACAATTCTTTCACCGTAAGCGTTAGAGCGATTATTCATTTCTGCATCAATCTCTACGCCTAATACAGTCAAATGTTCCATGACCAGACGACGAATTAAACTTGAATTCTCACCTATTCCGCCGGTGAATATAATTCCATCCAGGCGATGTAATGAGGCAGCGTGTCCGGCAATATGACGGGCAATTCGGTGAACAAACGTTTTAATTGCCAGTTGTGCACGTTCATGACCTTCATGCCAGGCTTTTTCCAGTACACGCAAGTCGGAAGAAAGACCGGAAATCCCCAATAGTCCCGATTCTTTATTCACCACGCGTTCCAGGTCGCTAAGACTCTGGTTGGTTTGACTGGCCACCCAGGACATCGCGCCGAAGTCGACATCGCCACTGCGCGTCCCCATCATCAGCCCTTCCAGCGGCGTCATCCCCATTGAGGTGTCCACGCTCTGCCCGTTACGAACCGCGCAAATAGACGCGCCATTGCCAAGATGCGCCACCACCAAGCCGGAGTCATCTTCCGCCAGATCCAGCAGAGAATGCGCACGCTGGGACACATAGCGGTGAGACGTGCCGTGGAAGCCGTAGCGGCGCACCCCCAGCTCTTCGTAATATTTCCACGGCAAGCCGTATAAAAACGCTTCCGGGGCCATTGTCTGGTGGAAGCTGGTATCAAATACTGCTACCTGAGTTACGCCAGGAAATAATTGCTGGGCCGATTCAATGCCACTTAAATTGGCGTAATTATGCAGCGGCGCCAGTGGAGAAACGCGACGGATATTATCAATGACTTCATCGGTAATAATGGCGGACTCGGTAAAAATACTGCCGCCGTGGGCGATGCGGTGGCCAATTAAGGCCACGCTGTCATTTAAATTCCGTTTTTCCAGTTCAAACGCAATTGCCTTCAATGCACCTTCGTAGCTGTGGTGAGCCAGCGGTGCTGGCTCTCCTCCATTTACGGATAAGAATGCATTTTCCGAATTAATACCGTCGGCAATACCTGACATTAATACTTCACAGTTCGAGGCATCCAACACGGAAAACTTAATTGAAGACGAACCACAGTTAATAACCAAAACAACCGGAAATTCATTCATCTCTTTTCTCATCCTGAGTTACGGATTAAAACAGTTTGTACACGATGTTCAGGATGGTCAGCAGACCAATCACGGTAACAAACACGTTATCCAGACGACCACGGTATTTCGCCAGCGACGGCGCTTTACGGATGGCATACATCGGCAACAGGCACAGCAGTGAAGCGATAATCGGCGCGCCCATGGCTTCAATCAGGTCCAGAATGTTCGGGTTGGCGTAAGCAACTACCCAGGTGGAACCCATGATGAAGATCATGCTGATGGTGTTCAGTTTGCCGGAAGACACTTTCGTCTTATCGCCTTTGTAGCCGAACTTCAGTACCAGACCGTTCAGACCTTCCAGCGTTCCCAGATAGTGACCGAAGAAAGATTTGAAGATAGCAACCAGTGCGATAATAGAAGCGGCATATTCCAGTACGGTGGCGAACGTCGATTTCTCGCCGGACATGGAAGCAAAGTGGTTAGCCAGATAAGAAAGCACCGGAATGTTCTGTGCTTTTGCTTCCGCCATGTTTGCCGGAGACAGCGTAAACAGGCAGCTGAAGGCAAAGAACATGACCACGGCAACCATCAGCATGCTGGCACGGGAGATGATCTGTGAGCATTTCTGCTCGGTGAAGTCGCGACCGAAGTCTTTCTCATACTCTTCACGCTTAGAAACCACGAAGGAAGAGACGATTGGCGAGAAGTTAAAGGAGAAGACCATGATGGAAATCCCCAGCCAGACGGTAATCAAGATACCGTCATGACCGGTTAACGTCAGCGCACTGAGGTCAACTTGATCAATAACAGCAGAGTTCCAGTAAGGGATCAGTGACAGAGAAATCAGTACCAGGCTGGCGATAAATGGCCATACCAGGTAACTCATCACTTTAACCATCAGATCCTTACCAAACCAAATGACGAACGCCATCAGCAGCAGCAGGAACAGCGCCACGAAGCCGCGGTTCAACGCCGCAAAGCCAAGCTGGTTTTCCCAGAACGTCATAAAGGTGTTGGTAATGGTTACGCCATAAATCCACAACAGTGGGCAAATTGCGAAGAAGTACAGGAACGTGATGACCACGCCACCCGTTTTACCAAAGTGCTCTTCCACCGTTTCCGTAATGTTGCCGGAAGGGTTAGAGCCAGAAAGACACAGACGCGCCAGCGCCCGGTGGCAATAAAACGCGATGGGGTATGCCAATACCAACATCAGAAGAATCGGGATCAGTCCGCCAAAACCTGCGCGGATAGGGAAGAACAGCACGCCGGCACCAATAGCTGTGCCGAACAAACCCAACGTCCATGTGGTATCTGATTTACGCCAGGACGATTGTTTTGTCTGGCTGGATACAATGCTATCTGAAGTACTCATATCCTATCCTCAACGAATTAATTAAGCGTCAACGAAACCGGTGATTTGAGAGACGCGAGAAAGATCGATATTACCGCCGGAAATAATGCTGACGGTTTTTCTGTTTTGAATATATTGGTCTAATTTACCGCTTAATAACGCAGCACATGCCAGAGCGCCTGCGCCTTCGGTGACGACTTTATTGCGCTGAATTAAGGCAATCATACTGTTTCTGATTTCGTCTTCGCTGACCAGCACGATGTCATCGACTAATTCACGAACGATTTGGTAAGTTAAATTACCCGGGCGGGCGACATCACAACCATCCGCCAGGGTGCCGGTAGTTCGGTGCGTGGTTATTTCTCCCGAGTGGAAAGAAGCCGCCATGCCGTGAACGTTTTCTGATTGCACACCAATAACACGAATTGTCGGGTTAATAGATTTAATCGCTACCGCAATACCAGCAATTAAACCGCCACCGCCAATTGGCACAATCACATTATCGACATCATAGAGATCTTCCATAATTTCCAGGCCAATCGTTCCCTGACCGGCAATCACTTTCGGATCATCATAAGGTGGGATAAAAATACGGCCTTCTGTTTCGACAATTTCGCTAACTTTGGCGATGGTGTCGTTAAAGTTGTCGCCGTGCAGAACAACTTCAGCGGAGTAGTCACATGTCGCCGCGACCTTGGATTTTGGCGCACCTTTCGGCATTACCACTTTCCCGTCGATGCCCAGCATTGCGCAGGAGAGCGAAACCCCTTGCGCATGGTTACCCGCAGAACAGGCCACCACACCTTTGCGTTTTTCAGCATCGGTTAAAGAGCTTAATTTATTAAATGCGCCACGAATTTTAAATGAACCAGTACGCTGCATATTTTCAAACTTAAGGAATATTTCACCTTTGCAACGTTCACTAAAATAATTGGATCGAGGCATGCCTGTTTTATAAATTCGCCCAGCCAGTCGTTGTTTTGCTTCGATAATGTCATCAATAGCAACCGGGAGATCGTATGTAATATGCATGATAAACCTCTTAACCTGAATTAAATATGTAGGTAACCGTAACCGACACCCGAAAAAAGACAGGTGGATTATTTATGTTTGAGAAAAACAAATAACTAATCAGCTTCTATTAATTGTCTTCGTCTACACCCATTATAAGATGAATACTCTTTGGCTAGTTCAACCAAAACCGATGCTGCTTTTTTAATACGATAATTTTTTGACCATACCGCGGCATATCGCGCCACGGGCAACGTTTCTTCAACCGGAATAGTAATAAATTGATTAGAACCAAAAGGTGAAGTCATATCACAAGGAATCACGGTTAAGAAATCAGCATTGAGAACAAGATTATAAATTGTCACGACTGAGTCGGTTTTAACGATGTTTTCAATACTGATGCCATTTCTTTGTAACGTGGTGAGAAGTTCGCTGTAGTATCCCATATTAGTTTGCGGCAACACCCACTGTTCGTTTTTCAACGACTCCAGCGTGGTAGTGCCGGTGCATGTTCGGGACTTGCTGGCCACCAGCACAAACTCGGACTCGAACAGCGGCTCAACATGCAAATCCTGAAGCTTCATCTCTGCACTTAATGTACCAATCGCAAAATCGAGGCGTCCGTCGCGGATAGCAGGTAAGAACGAGGACAACTGTGCTTCATACATTGAGACTTGCGCTCTCGGGAACACCTCTTTGAATTTGTTGATCATCCCGGACATAAAGGTAAAGCCAATTAGCGAAGGAAAACCAAATGAGACTTCCACCACGGCTTCAGAGGACATACCGCTTATCTCATTAACCATATTTTTCATTTCGCGGGTAATGGATTCGGAACGTGAGAGCAACAATTGACCAGCTGGCGTCAGCGTTACACCGGTATTTTTCCGTACCACTAATTCCACGCCAAAATAATCTTCAATATCATTAATGATTTTACTTACAGCAGGTTGAGTTAAACCTAATTCTTTTGCAGCCGAGCCAATAGAGCCACTTCTGATGACTTCCTGAAAGACTACCAGGTGCTGCGTTTTAGGAAGAAGAATAGTGCTCATATCGACCTGCATTAATTACCTCATTGACGACATGAAGTGTATCAAAATGGAATGAATAGGATATGTGCGACCACTCACAAATTAACTTCCAATTGCTTTCCAGGCATCTACTTAAATCAATATAAATCTTTAATATCAATGAGTTGACATAATAAAATCAGCGTAAAGCCTGACTTTTATCAAAAAACATAGGGGGGGATAACCATATTTTATGGCGATAACAACACGCTTTATATGGCTTATTAAAAAATGTCCTGCGACGATATTTCAAGCAAATATCGTGTATTTCTCAGGCAAATTTTAAGTTAAATTTAATGAGCAAGTTATCAAATTTTATTATAAACAAATCATATTTACAGGTAAATAATGCGCCGCGTCACATTTTTTCGCGGAATTTGTTGGTCACAAAACATCTATTTTATCAATATTTTAAAAAATCGAATACAGATATTGATCATCTCGAACAATTGATTAACGTCAACTTTTACCATCATAGCAGGACATCATTTTGTGAATGCAATCGTTTTCCATGATTTCTGCTGCCCCCATAATGCACGGATAGCATTTTGTGTTGATGATCACAAAACTAATAATTCATATTTGAAGGTAAGTAATCTTGGGAGACAACAAGGGTGACGAAAAAAGAGTATTTATACTGAAAAAAAGAAACTGACCGATAAGCCGCTTTCTTTTAGGTATAGTGTCGTGGACAGTCATTCATCTTACCGCCGCGCAAAAGCAAAAACCCGCCAGTTTGCACTGGCGGGTTTTCGTTGAAGAGGTGAAACTGACCGATAAGCCGCTTTCTTTTAGGTATAGCGTCGTGGACAGTCATTCATCTTACCGCCCCGCTAAAAGCAAAAACCCGCCAGTTTGCACTAGCGGGTTTTCGTTGAAGAGGTGAAACTGACCGATAAGCCGGGTTCTGTCGTGGACAGTCATTCATCTAGGCCAGCAATCGCTCACTGGCTCAAGCAGCCTACCCGGGTTCAGTACGGGCCGTACCTTATGAACCCCTATTTGGCCTTGCTCCGGGTGGAGTTTACCGTGCCACGGACTGTTACCAGCCGCGCGGTGCGCTCTTACCGCACCCTTTCACCCTTACCTGATCCCACTCGCGTGGGCCATCGGCGGTTTGCTCTCTGTTGCACTGGTCGTGGGTTTCCCCCCCAGGCGTTACCTGGCACCCTGCCCTATGGAGCCCGGACTTTCCTCCCCTCCGCCCGTCTCCCCCGAAGAGGACGACGACGAAGCGGCGACTGTCTGGTCAGCTTCGGCGCGCAGTATAGAGGGTTTACACGCCCTTGTCACCCCGCGTTGCGCATTCCAATCGCCAGTGTTGCAGCAATATTGCGCGAAGCTCGGTAAATATTGTCATAAGCCCCACTGAAAGCTTCATCCAGCGTAACAATACTGTTTAACACGCTGAATACAGCATCGATACCATGCTGGTGCACAACGCCAACATCCTTCGTAAGACTACCCGCAATGCCAATTACCGGTTTATTGTATTTCTTCGCCACATTAGCCACCCCAATCGGTACTTTGCCATGGATGCTCTGGCTATCAATGCGCCCTTCTCCGGTGATAACCAGCGTGCAATCATGAATATGTTCTTCCAGATTAAGCGCCGTAGTCACAATCTCAATGCCGCTCTTTAGCTCTGCGCCAAGAAAAGCCATCAACGCCGCGCCCATTCCGCCCGCCGCACCTGCACCGGGGACGTCTTTCACATCAACATGCAGCGATTTTTTGATGACATCAGCATAGTGAGAGAGATTCTTGTCCAGCTCGACAATCGTGGCTTCATTCGCCCCTTTTTGCGGGCCAAAGATCCGCGAAGCGCCACTGTCGCCCACCAGCGGATTGGTGACATCACAGGCGACGCGAATCGTACAATTCTTTAAACGTGGATCGAGGCCAGTGATATCAATGGTATTCAGAGTATTAAGACTGCCGCCGCCAAAGCCGATTTCATTGCCATTGGCATCGCTTAACTTCGCTCCCAGCGCCTGCATCATCCCTGCACCGCCATCGTTGGTGGCGCTGCCGCCAATGCCGATAATGATACTTGTTGCACCGCTCTCCAGCGCCTGCAGGATTAACTCCCCTGTGCCGCGTGAAGTGGTTACCAGCGGATCACGCTTTTCCGATGGCACCAGCGCCAGCCCACTGGCCGCCGCCATTTCGATAAACGCGGTTTTACCGTCGCCGGAGATCCCCCAACTGGCATTCACTTTCTCGCCCAGCGGCCCTGTAACCCAGGCGTGACGTTCAGCCCCCTGGGTGGCAGCAATCATCGCTTCCACCGTTCCTTCGCCACCGTCGGCAACAGGAACAGAAACGTACTGTGCATCAGGAAAAATTTCCCGAAATCCTTTTTCTATCGCCTGCGCAACCTCGCTGGCTGATAAACTTTCTTTATAAGAGTCTGGGGCGATTACGATTTTCATACCTTTGCCTGTTACCACATGACGCCGGGGGGCGTTTCTCTTATTCGGCCTGGATTCCAGGCCCGGATAGCAATAAGCCATCCGGGCACGACGTCATTAGCGAGTAACTTCGACTTTCGCCAGTTTTTCGTAGTAGCACGCAAGGGCGCTATGGTCTGCTATTCCCAGACCATCGGCACGCAGCGCTTGCATCATCTCCATAACCGCAGCCGTCAGCGGCAGTTGCGCGCCAACGCCGTGGGAGGTATCCAGCGCATTCGCCAGATCCTTAATATGCAGATCAATACGGAAACCTGGCTTGAAGTTACGGTCCATCACCATTGGCGCTTTCGCATCCAGCACGGTACTGCCCGCCAGTCCGCCACGAATTGCCTGATAAACCAGATCCGGGTTAACGCCTGCTTTGGTTGCCAGCGTCAACGCTTCTGACATCGCGGCAATATTCAGCGCCACAATGACCTGGTTGGCCAGTTTGGTGACGTTGCCTGCGCCGATTTCCCCGGTATGTACCACAGACCCCGCCATCGCTTTCATTAAGTCATAGTATTTGTCGAAAATAGCCTTATCGCCACCCACCATCACTGACAGAGTGCCATCAATCGCTTTCGGCTCACCACCGCTAACCGGAGCATCCAGCATATCAATGCCTTTCGCTTTCAGCGCTTCGCTGATTTCACGGCTTGCCAACGGTGCGATAGAACTCATGTCGATCAATACCGTGCCGGGTTTCGCGCCTTCAATAATGCCATTTTCACCCAGCGCCACTTCTTTCACATGAGGAGAGTTTGGCAGCATGGTAATGATGACGTCGCACTGTTCAGCGATCGCTTTAGCCGTAGCGGCTGTTTCTGCACCTGCAGCAATCACGTCAGCAATAGCTTCTGGGTTACGGTCAGCAACCACCAGCGAGTAACCTGCTTTCAGAAGGTTTTTACTCATTGGTTTACCCATAATACCCAAGCCAATAAAACCAACTTTCATAGTCATATCAATCATCTCTCTTGTTGCGGTGGTGGTTATTTTTTAAAGGTATCTGCCAGTTTCTGGGTGGCAGAGCGGAACACGCCGAGATCGCTACCAACAGCCACAAACGTCGCGCCCCATTCCAGATAACGACGCGCATCGGCTTCGACCGGTGCGAGGATACCGCTGGGTTTGCCGTGCGCTCTGGCACGGTTAAAAATATGTTGAATCGCTTTTTGTACATCCGGGTGTGATGCATTGCCGAGATGGCCTAATGCCGCAGCCAGATCGCTGGGACCGACGAAGATGCCGTCTACACCTTCGGTAGCGGCGATGGCATCGACGTTATCTACGCCTTGCTGACTTTCAATCTGGACCAGAATGGTGATGTTCTTGTTCGACTGTGCGAAATAATCCGCCACGGTGCCAAACATATTGGCGCGGTGAGAAACGGAAACGCCGCGAATACCTTCTGGTGGATAACGAGTAGATGCCACTGCTTGTACCGCTTCCTCTTCTGTTTCGACAAATGGAATCAGGAAGTTATAGAAACCGATATCCAGAAGACGCTTAATAATTACCGGTTCGTTGGTCGGCACCCGCACCACTGGCGCGCTGGGGCTACCTTTCAGGGCCATCAGTTGGGGAATAAATGTGGAGATATCGTTTGGCGCATGTTCGCCATCCAACACCAGCCAGTCAAAGCCAGCCAAACCAAGAACTTCAGTGCTAATCGGGTTAGAGAGAGCTGACCAGCAACCAATTTGTACCTGTTTCGCAGCTAGTGCGGCTTTGAATTTATTGGGAAAAATATCGTTATTCATCGCTTATACCTTTGCTTATTTCTGCAATTCCATACGTTTAATGTCGCCAACCACGAAGAGGTAGCAGACCATCGCCATCAGCGCCGAACATCCCACGAAAACCAGTGCTGCATTGAAGGAGTGCAGTTCACTTACCAGGTAGCCAATCACCAGTGGAGTGACAATGGAGGCAACATTGCCAAAGACGTTAAAGACGCCGCCGCAGAGACCAACAATCTCTTTCGGCGCGGTGTCAGAAATCACTGGCCAGCCCAGCGCACCAAATCCTTTGCCAAAGAAGGCCAGCGCCATCAGCATGACCACCAGCGTGGTGTTGTTGGTGTAGTTACATAAGATGATGGTGGAAGCCAGCAACATTCCCAGTACAATCGGTAGCTTACGAGCCAGGGTCAGTGACAAACCGCGTTTGATCAGATAATCCGAGAAGACACCACCGAGCACGCCTCCAGCAAAACCACACAGTGCCGGAATCGAGGCGACCAGGCCTACCTTCAGAATCGACATACCTTTTTCCTGCACCAGATAAATCGGGAACCAGGTAAGGAAGAACCAGGTGATGGTGTTGATAAAATATTGTCCGAAAAATACACCCAGCATCATGCGACTGGAGAGCAATTGCTTGATGTAATGCAGTTTGGGACCGCTTGCCACCGCACTGCCCGGCTTTTTGTGGTCCATATCAACCACCGCGCCATTTTCAGAGATAAACTTCAACTCTTCCGCGGACATGCGTGGATGATCTGTCGGGTTATGAATCAACTTGATCCACAGCGCCGTCAGCACAAAGCCAATCACTCCCATAACGGTAAAGACGTGCTCCCAGCCCCAGGCAAAAGTCAGCCAGCCAAGCAGCGGTGAGAAGAGCGCCAGCGAGAAATATTGTGCCGAGTTAAAGATGGCGGAGGCAGTACCACGTTCTTTCGTCGGGAACCAGGCCGCGACAATACGGGCGTTCGCCGGGAATGACGGCGCTTCCGAAAACCCCAGCATAAAGCGCATAAAGAACATGGAGATCCCTGCCCAGGCCAGCGGGAACATATCGACAAAGCCTTGCAGGAAGGTGAACAACGACCAGAAAAAGAGGCTGTAAGTATAAACTTTCTTCGAGCCAAACTTATCAAGCAACCAGCCGCCGGGGATTTGCATCAGCAGGTAGGCCCAGCCAAAAGCAGAGAAGATGTAACCCATCGAAACCGCACTTAACTGCAACTCTTTTGCCACTTCGGTACCAGCAATAGACAGCGTTGCACGATCGGCGTAGTTAACGGCGGTAACAATAAAAATAATCAGTAATATTAAATAGCGGGTATGCACGCCTTTCTTTTTTTCGTCAACGGTGTCCAGAATCATTTTATTTACCTCGGGTACTTATGCTGATTTTTATTATTATGGGGAAGATGTTATTTATGAGTTTCATTTATGCCGTAATGACAATGAACTCGGGAATCAGTATAAGCAGCGCGAGAATAATAATCATTGTGCAAATGCTAATTTAATTAATACGATTTAAATATTATTTTGAGCATATGCACATAAGGTTGCGCGCTAAAGCACAGATTTACGCATTGCCTTGCCGGGCGGTACTGCAATCCCTGAAATGATTGACATTGATCACATTTCTGCGTTTAAACTCCTGACATTCTTATTTCACCCAATGAAGTCATTTATTTTTAAATGAGACCAGGTCCTCATTTTAATAGTCCCTGGCTGGAGAATATTGCACAATGGCCAACATCGAAATCAGACAAGAAACGCCAACTGCGTTTTATATAAAAGTTCACGACACAGATAATGTGGCAATTATTGTTAATGATAATGGCCTGAAAGCAGGAACGCGTTTTCCGGACGGACTGGAATTAATTGAACATATTCCTCAGGGGCATAAAGTCGCATTGGTGGACATTCCGGTTAATGGAGAAATTATTCGTTATGGCGAAGTGATTGGTTACGCCGTGCGCGCCATCCCACGCGGAAGCTGGATCGACGAATCAATGGTAGTACTACCGGAAGCGCCACCGTTACATACGCTACCACTGGCAACCAAAGTCCCGGAACCCTTACCGCCGCTGGAAGGTTATACCTTTGAGGGCTATCGCAATGCTGATGGTAGCGTGGGTACCAAAAACCTGCTCGGCATTACCACCAGCGTCCACTGTGTGGCAGGCGTGGTGGATTACGTAGTAAAAATCATTGAGCGCGATCTGCTGCCAAAATACCCGAACGTCGATGGCGTGGTGGGGCTGAATCACCTGTACGGTTGTGGCGTGGCGATTAATGCTCCGGCGGCTGTAGTGCCAATACGTACCATTCACAATATTTCGCTCAATCCAAATTTTGGCGGCGAGGTGATGGTGATTGGCCTGGGCTGTGAAAAGTTACAGCCTGAACGTTTATTGATTGGAACGGATGATGTGCAAGCTATTCCAGTAGAAAGCGCCAGCATTGTCAGCTTGCAGGATGAAAAGCATGTCGGCTTTCAATCAATGGTCGAGGATATTTTGCAGGTCGCCGAACGCCATCTACAAAAACTGAATCAACGGCAGCGAGAAACCTGCCCGGCTTCGGAACTGGTTGTCGGCATGCAGTGCGGTGGCAGCGATGCCTTTTCTGGCGTAACGGCAAACCCGGCGGTTGGGTATGCGTCTGATCTACTGGTGCGCTGCGGCGCAACGGTGATGTTTTCAGAAGTAACGGAAGTGCGTGACGCGATCCATCTGCTGACACCGCGCGCCATTAACGAAGAGGTCGGCAAACGGCTGCTGGAAGAGATGGAGTGGTACGATAACTATCTCAATATGGGAAAAACCGACCGCAGCGCCAACCCTTCGCCGGGCAACAAGAAAGGCGGTCTGGCAAACGTGGTAGAGAAGGCACTCGGCTCCATTGCGAAATCGGGTAAAAGCGCAATTGTTGAAGTGCTGTCGCCTGGTCAACGCCCGACTAAACGCGGATTAATTTACGCCGCGACGCCAGCCAGTGATTTTGTCTGTGGCACGCAACAGGTGGCTTCGGGTATCACCGTGCAAGTGTTTACGACCGGCCGTGGTACACCGTACGGCCTGATGGCGGTACCCGTCATTAAAATGGCGACCCGCACCGAGCTGGCAAACCGTTGGTTTGACTTAATGGATATCAACGCAGGCACCATCGCCACCGGCGAAGAGACCATTGAAGAGGTGGGCTGGAAGCTGTTCCACTTTATTCTCGACGTCGCCAGCGGGAAGAAGAAAACCTTCTCGGATCAATGGGGACTGCATAACCAGCTGGCGGTGTTTAACCCAGCACCGGTGACCTGATTTCTTTTGGAACGTCCCTCGCAAAACATGGCCTTAGTGCCATGTTTTTATTGTTTAAAGTCCCCACGTCCATTAATAATGCATTTGCATTACCTTAGTTCAAGCTTATAATTTGAGCAGAAAACAGGCTGTAAAAGGACAGTGAACAATGCCCGCTAATGCTCGCTCTAACGCTGTACTGACCACTGAATCAAAGGTCACGATACGCGGACAAACAACTATCCCCGCGCCAGTGCGTGAGGCCTTAAAACTGAAGCCCGGCCTGGACAGCATTCATTACGAAATTCTGCCTGGTGGGCAAGTATTTATGTGCCGACTGGGAGATGAACAGGAGGATCATACTATGAATGCATTTTTGCGTTTTCTGGATGCAGATATCCAGAACAACCCGCAAAAAACTCGTCCATTCGACATTCAACAAGGAAAGAAACTTGTCGCTGGCATGGACGTCAACATTGATGATGAGATTGGCGACGACGAATAATGGATTTTCCACAAAGGGTTAATGGTTGGGCGCTATATGCTCATCCCTGCTTTCAGGAAACCTACGACGCTTTAGTTGCCGAAGTCGAGACATTAAAGGGGAAAGAGCCTGAAAATTATCAGAGAAAAGCCGCCACAAAGTTATTGGCGGTAGTCCATAAAGTGATTGAGGAGCATATCACGGTCAATCCATCATCACCGGCATTCCGTCATGGCAAGTCGTTAGGCTCTGGGAAAAATAAAGACTGGTCACGGGTAAAATTTGGTGCTGGTCGTTATCGTCTCTTCTTTCGTTACAGCGAAAAAGAGAAAGTCATCATTCTGGGATGGATGAACGATGAAAACACGCTGCGCACCTACGGTAAAAAAACAGATGCCTATACCGTATTCAGCAAAATGTTAAAAAGAGGACATCCTCCTGCCGACTGGGAAACCCTCACCCGAGAGACAGAAGAAACCCATTGATAATATTCACAATGCCCGCCGAACGCATTCGTGTTGACCAGCGGGCGCCATTTATCACTCCTCGACCAGAATCACTTCAACCCCTGCCTTTCGCAGCCCTTCCAGGCTATCTGCAGGAATGCCTTTATCGACAATGATCATGTCGATCCGCTGGGTATCGATGATCTTATGTAAGCTGGAGCGGTTGAACTTACTGGAATCGGTAACTACGATGATCCGTTCCGCAACTTCGCACATCCGACGGTTTAAACGGGCTTCATCTTCATTATGCGTGCTGACGCCGCGCTCCAGATCAATAGCATCTACGCCAAGAAACAGCATATCGAAGTGGTAATTTTGCAGCGATTGTTCAGCCTGATCGCCGTAAAAAGATTGCGATTGACGGCGCAAATGCCCGCCGGTCATCAGCAGCTCAACGCCTTCCGCTTCCAGCAAAGCATTGGCCACGTTCATACCGTTGGTCATCGCAATTACGTCAGTGTGCTTGCGCATCAGACGAGCAATCTCAAAAGTGGTGGTCCCGGAGTCGAGGATCACCCGATGACCTGGCTGAATCAACTCAACGGCAGCTTTCGCAACGCTGCGTTTCATCGCCGTGTTGAGCGCGCTTTTATCTTCCACTGATGGCTCGACTGACGGCGTCGTGCTATCGCAGATCAACGCGCCACCATAGGCACGCACAGCGATCCCCTGCTTTTCCAGAAACGCCAGATCGTTGCGAATCGTCACAGTAGATACGCCATACAATGCCGATAGATCATTTACTTGCACACTTCCTTGCTGGCGTAGACGCTGAATGATCTGTTCTCGTCGCTCGCTGGTGCCTGTCACTCGCTTCTCACCTGAAGCGTCGGTATTACTCATAGTAAGTCCTTTCGTAAAACTTTCGTTTCATTTCGTTTTGCCTATTAACGCCTTTCTATTAAGCAAATGCAAGCCCACCTTGCCCATTGGCGCAAGCTTCTCTCGTTTCAATTGCTTTCATTATGTTTCTTTTGTGAATCAGATCAGAAAACCATTATCTTTCGTTTTATTTTTATCTCACCATGGAGCAGTATCAACTGAAACAAAACGAAAGATTAATATCGCAGCAATCTAAACTGGAGAGGAAAGTGAAACATCTGACAGAAATGGTGAGACAGCACAAAGCGGGCAAAACAAATGGGATTTATGCCGTTTGTTCCGCACATCCGCTGGTGCTGGAAGCTGCAATCCGCTACGCCAGTACAAACCAAACGCCGTTACTGATTGAAGCAACCTCCAATCAGGTGGACCAGTTCGGCGGTTATACCGGAATGACGCCCGCCGATTTTCGCGGCTTTGTTTGCCAGCTTGCTGACTCGCTGAATTTCCCACAGGACGCGTTGATTCTGGGTGGCGACCATCTGGGGCCAAACCGCTGGCAAAACCTGCCTGCCGCTCAGGCGATGGCCAATGCCGATGATTTGATTAAAAGCTACGTCGCGGCAGGATTCAAAAAAATTCACCTTGATTGCAGCATGTCCTGTCAGGACGATCCGGTTCCCTTAACTGATGGCATCGTTGCCGAACGCGCCGCTCGTCTGGCGAAAGTGGCGGAAGAAACCTGCCGTGAACATTTTGGCGAGGCCGATCTGGTGTATGTCATTGGCACCGAAGTTCCGGTGCCTGGCGGCGCACATGAAACCTTAAGCGAACTGGCAGTCACCACGCCGGATACCGCCCGCGCCACGCTGGAAGCCCATCGTCACGCTTTTGAAAAGCAAGGTCTGAATGCCATCTGGCCGCGCATCATTGCGCTGGTAGTTCAGCCTGGCGTCGAATTCGATCACACCAACGTTATTGATTATCAGCCCGCCAAAGCGACCGCCTTAAGCCAGATGGTCGAAAACTACGAAACGCTGATTTTCGAAGCTCACTCTACGGATTATCAAACGTCGCAATCGTTACGTCAGTTGGTTATTGACCACTTTGCCATTCTGAAAGTCGGCCCGGCGCTGACCTTCGCCCTGCGTGAAGCCCTGTTCTCTCTGGCAGCGATTGAAGAAGAACTGGTGCCAGCGAAAGCCTGTTCCGGTCTGCGTCAGGTACTGGAAAACGTGATGCTCGACCGCCCGGAATACTGGCAAAGCCACTACCACGGTGACGGCAACGCGCGTCGTCTGGCGCGTGGTTATAGCTACTCGGATCGCGTGCGCTACTACTGGCCGGACAGCCAGATTGATGACGCTTTCGCCCATCTGGTTCGTAATCTAGCGGATGCGCCTATTCCGCTGCCGCTCATCAGCCAGTATCTGCCGCTGCAGTATGTGAAAGTTCGCTCCGGCGAGCTGCAACCGACGCCACGGGAACTCATTATCAACCACATTCAGGACATCCTGGCGCAGTACCACACAGCCTGTGAAGGCCAATAAGCAAAACAAAGAGGAAGACGCTATGCCAAATATTGTTTTAAGCCGGATTGATGAACGCTTGATTCACGGTCAGGTCGGCGTTCAGTGGGTCGGATTTGCGGGGGCAAATCTGGTGCTGGTAGCCAATGATGAGGTTGCCGAAGATCCGGTACAACAAAACCTGATGGAAATGGTGCTGGCAGAAGGGATCGCCGTACGTTTCTGGACGCTGCAAAAAGTTATCGACAACATTCATCGCGCCGCCGATCGGCAGAAAATCCTGCTGGTTTGTAAAACACCCGCCGATTTCCTGACGCTGGTGAAAGGTGGCGTCCCGGTTAGCCGCATTAACGTTGGCAATATGCACTACGCCAATGGCAAGCAGCAAATCGCCAAAACGGTTTCAGTGGATGCGGGCGATATCGCAGCATTTAACGACCTGAAAGCCGCTGGGGTGGAATGCTTCGTTCAGGGCGTCCCGACAGAGCCTGCTGTGGACCTCTTTAAATTACTTTGAGGGATTCATCATGGAAATCAGTCTGTTGCAGGCATTTGCGTTGGGCATTATCGCCTTTATCGCTGGCCTGGATATGTTTAACGGCCTAACCCATATGCACCGCCCGGTGGTCCTCGGCCCGTTGGTCGGGCTGGTACTTGGCGATCTGCATACCGGTATTTTAACCGGCGGTACGCTGGAACTGGTGTGGATGGGGCTGGCCCCTCTGGCGGGCGCACAGCCGCCTAACGTGATTATCGGTACTATCGTCGGCACGGCGTTTGCCATTACTACTGGCGTGAAACCCGATGTCGCGGTCGGTGTCGCCGTACCTTTCGCTGTCGCAGTACAGATGGGGATTACCTTCCTGTTCTCGGTGATGTCTGGCGTAATGTCCCGCTGTGACCGGATGGCAGAGAACGCCGATACACGCGGTATTGAACGCGTGAACTATCTGGCACTGCTGGCACTCGGCACTTTCTATTTTCTCTGCGCTTTCCTGCCTATCTACTTCGGCGCGGAACATGCAAAAACCATCATTGATGTCCTGCCGCAACGATTAATCGACGGCCTCGGCGTCGCGGGCGGCATCATGCCAGCAATCGGTTTTGCCGTGCTGCTGAAAATCATGATGAAAAACGTCTACATCCCCTACTTCATCCTGGGCTTTGTTGCCGCAGCCTGGCTCAAACTGCCGGTGCTGGCTATTGCTGCCGCCGCGCTGGCGATGGCGCTGATCGACCTGCTGCGTAAATCTCCTGAACCGACTCAACCTGCGGCACAGAAAGAGGAATTTGAAGATGGCATCTAATCAAACCACCCTGCCGAACGTCAGTGAAAACGAAGAAACATTGCTGACTGGCGTCAATGAAAACGTGTATGAAGATCAGAGCATTGGCGCGGAGCTGACGAAAAAAGATATCAACCGCGTCGCCTGGCGTTCCATGCTGTTGCAGGCTTCTTTTAACTACGAACGTATGCAGGCTTCCGGTTGGCTGTACGGTCTGCTGCCAGCACTGAAAAAGATCCACACTAATAAACGTGACCTGGCGCGCGCCATGAAGGGGCATATGGGTTTCTTCAATACCCATCCGTTTCTGGTGACGTTTGTTATCGGCATTATCCTTGCGATGGAGCGTTCTAAGCAGGATGTAAACAGTATTCAGAGCACCAAAATTGCCGTCGGTGCGCCGCTCGGCGGGATTGGCGATGCGATGTTCTGGCTAACGCTACTGCCAATTTGTGGCGGGATTGGAGCCAGTCTGGCATTGCAAGGCTCCATTCTTGGCGCAGTCGTCTTTATTGTGCTGTTCAACGTGGTACACCTGGGGCTGCGTTTTGGTCTGGCGCATTATGCTTACCGCATGGGCGTGGCGGCGATTCCACTCATTAAAGCGAATACCAAAAAAGTCGGCCATGCAGCGTCTATCGTTGGGATGACGGTAATCGGTGCGCTGGTGGCAACCTATGTTCGCTTAAGTACCACGCTGGAAATCACGGCGGGCGACGCAGTGGTTAAGTTACAGGCTGATGTTATCGACAAATTGATGCCTGCCTTCTTACCGCTGGTCTACACCCTGACCATGTTCTGGCTGGTACGCCGCGGCTGGAGTCCGCTGCGCCTGATTGCGGTGACCGTGGTTCTCGGCATCGTCGGTAAATTCTGTCATTTCCTTTAAATACAATGAGGTATTAGATGTTAAGTATTATTTTGACAGGGCATGGCGGATTTGCCAGCGGCATGGAAAAAGCAATGAAGCAAATCCTCGGCGAGCAATCACAGTTTATTGCCATCGATTTTCCCGAAACCTCAAGCACCGCGCTGCTTACATCGCAGCTTGAAGAGGCCATTGCCCAACTGGATTGTGAAGACGGCATTGTTTTTCTGACGGATTTGCTGGGCGGCACGCCGTTTCGCGTAGCGTCAACGCTGGCGATGCAAAAACCGGGCTGTGAAGTGATCACCGGCACCAATTTGCAACTGCTACTGGAGATGGTGCTGGAGCGCGAAGGGTTAAGCGGTGAAGAGTTCCGTGTGCAGGCGCTGGAGTGTGGACATCGTGGGCTGACCAGTCTGGTGGACGAGTTAGGCCGCTGCCATGAGGAATGTCCGGTCGAGGAAGGGATATGACACACGTTCTGCGCGCCAGAAGGCTGCTGACTGAAGAGGGATGGCTCGATGACCATCAGTTGCGTATTGCTGACGGTGTAATCGCAGCAATCGAACCGATTCCAGTGGGCGTGACTGAACGCGATGCGGAACTGCTCTGCCCCGCTTACATCGACACCCATGTACATGGTGGTGCGGGCGTTGATGTGATGGATGACGCGCCGGATGTACTCGACAAGCTGGCAATGCACAAGGCACGCGAAGGTGTCGGCAGTTGGTTACCGACCACCGTAACCGCGCCGCTTAATACCATTCATGCGGCGCTGAAACGTATTGCTCAACGTTGCCAACGCGGCGGACCTGGTGCGCAAGTGCTGGGGAGTTATCTCGAAGGACCGTACTTCACGCCGCAGAATAAAGGCGCGCATCCGCCGGAGCTGTTCCGCGAGCTTGAAATTGCCGAGCTGGATCAATTGATTGCCGTTTCTCAGCACACCTTACGCGTGGTGGCGCTGGCACCGGAAAAAGCGGGCGCGTTACAAGCCATTCGTCATCTTAAACAGCAAAACGTACGGGTGATGCTGGGGCATAGCGCAGCAACCTGGCAACAAACCTGCGCTGCGTTTGATGCTGGTGCCGACGGCCTGGTGCATTGCTATAACGGGATGACAGGTTTACATCACCGCGAACCGGGAATGGTTGGCGCGGGATTAACGGACAAGCGCGCCTGGCTGGAACTGATAGCCGATGGGCATCATGTGCATCCGGCGGCGATGTCGCTGTGTTGTTGCTGTGCGAAAGAGAGAATCGTACTGATCACCGACGCGATGCAGGCAGCCGGGATGCCGGATGGTCGTTATACGTTATGTGGTGAAGATGTGCAGATGCGCGGTGGCGTTGTCCGTACCGCGTCCGGTGGGCTGGCGGGCAGTACGCTGTCTGTCGATGCGGCAGTGCGCAACATGGTCGAGCTGACGGGCGTAACGCCTGCAGAAGCGATCCATATGGCGTCGCTGCATCCGGCGCGAATGCTGGGTGTTGATGGTGTTCTGGGATCGCTTAAACCGGGCAAACGCGCCAGCGTCGTTGCGCTGGATAGCGGGCTGCATGTGCAACAAATTTGGGTTCAGGGTCAATTAGCTTCGTTTTAATTGTTTGCTCCGTTGTTGGGCCTTCACTTCCCCCGTAAGGCCTTTCTTTTTCTTTCTTTTTAGGCTGAGCAGCGGTGTCGGATGCGACGCTGACGCGTCTTATCCGACCTACAGTTGGTGACCGTAAGGCCGGATAAAGCGTTTACGCCGCATCCAGCAATCCCTTTTACTTCCCTTATCTTTTCTTTCAACGATCACAGATTTCGTTTTATTTCCTTTTTCTCCATTGAACTTTCAGTTTCTTTTATATAGATTTTAACCAACGAAAGAAATCACCAAGTGAAATGAAACGAAAGGCAAGCGAAAGCGACAACGCCCGACGTCAAGTTCATCAGACTAAGGATTGAGTTATGCCAGAAAATTACACCCCTGCTGCCGCGACCACCGGTACATGGACTGAAGAAGAGATCCGCCATCAGCCTCGCGCATGGATCCATTCACTCACCAACATCGACGCGCTACGTTCCGCGCTCAATAACTTCCTTGAACCGTTACTGCGCAAAGAGAATCTGCGGATCATCCTGACCGGAGCCGGAACCTCGGCATTTATCGGTGACATCATCGCGCCGTGGCTCGCCAGCCATACCGGTAAAAACTTCAGCGCCGTACCAACCACCGATCTGGTCACCAATCCGATGGACTACCTGAATCCAGCCCATCCGCTGCTGTTGATCTCCTTCGGGCGTTCCGGCAACAGCCCGGAAAGCGTCGCCGCCGTGGAGCTGGCGAATCAGTTTGTACCGGAATGCTATCACCTGCCGATCACCTGCAACGAAGCGGGCGCTCTTTACCAAAACGCGATCAACAGCGACAACGCGTTCGCCCTGCTGATGCCCGCAGAAACACACGATCGCGGCTTTGCGATGACCAGCAGCATTACCACCATGATGGCCAGCTGCCTCGCGGTTTTCGCACCTGAGACGATCAACAGCCAAACCTTCCGCGATGTGGCGGATCGTTGCCAGGCGATCCTGACCTCACTGGGCGATTTCAGCGAAGGTGTGTTTGGTTACGCACCGTGGAAACGGATCGTTTATCTCGGCAGCGGTGGCTTACAGGGCGCAGCACGCGAGTCGGCGCTGAAAGTGCTGGAACTGACGGCGGGTAAGCTGGCGGCCTTTTATGATTCCCCGACCGGATTCCGTCATGGCCCGAAATCGCTGGTCGATAACGAAACGTTGGTGGTGGTGTTTATCTCCAGCCACCCTTACACCCGTCAGTATGATCTTGATCTGCTGGCAGAACTCCGCCGTGACAACCAGGCAATGCGCGTAATCGCCATCGCCGCGGAAAGCACCGACGTTATCGCCGCTGGCCCGCATATCATCCTGCCGCCATCCCGTCACTTTATCGACGTTGAACAGGCATTTTGCTTCCTGATGTACGCCCAGACGTTTGCACTGATGCAGTCGTTGCACATGGGCAATACGCCGGATACTCCATCAGCCAGTGGCACCGTTAACCGCGTGGTGCAAGGCGTAATCATTCATCCGTGGCAGGCATAAGAGGATCGCATTATGAGCATTATCTCCACCAAATATCTGTTACAGGACGCCCAGGCCAATGGCTACGCGGTGCCAGCCTTTAACATTCATAACGCCGAGACGATCCAGGCGATCCTCGAAGTATGTAGCGAAATGCGATCGCCAGTGATCCTCGCCGGAACGCCGGGGACCTTTAAACATATCGCGCTAGAAGAGATTTACGCTCTGTGTAGCGCCTATTCCACAACCTACAACATGCCGCTGGCGCTGCATCTCGACCACCACGAATCACTCGATGATATTCGCCGAAAAGTCCACGCAGGCGTACGCAGTGCGATGATCGACGGCAGCCACTTCCCGTTTGCCGAGAACGTAAAGCTGGTGAAATCGGTTGTCGACTTCTGCCACTCCCAGGATTGCAGTGTGGAAGCAGAACTGGGCCGCCTGGGCGGTGTTGAAGATGACATGAGCGTTGACGCCGAAAGTGCATTCCTGACCGATCCACAAGAAGCTAAACGCTTTGTCGAACTGACTGGCGTCGACAGCCTGGCGGTAGCGATCGGTACGGCGCATGGCTTGTACAGGAAAATACCAAAAATTGATTTCCAACGGCTGGCGGAAATTCGTGAAATGGTAGACATCCCTCTGGTACTGCATGGCGCCAGCGATGTCCCTGATGAATTTGTTCGCTGGACGATTAAACTGGGTGTGACGAAAGTTAATGTCGCCACGGAATTAAAAATTGCCTTCGCAGGCGCAGTAAAAACCTGGTTTGCAGAAAATCCGCAGGGTAATGATCCTCGTTATTATATGCGCGTCGGTATGGATGCGATGAAAGAAGTTGTCAGAAATAAAATTAATGTCTGTGGTTCAGCGAATCGAATTTCCGCGTAATCATTAATTTTATACGATTTTTAAGAATGCACTGCCCGATTAATATCGGGTAGTGCCTTAATGGCAAAGGAGATAACCAAACATTAATAAATACATCAGTACAATGTCTCAATAATAATATATTTAAAAAATTATATTATTCAACTTTTATGGTGAGGATGACACAATGAGCAGTCCAAATATTCTCTTAACCCGTATTGATAACCGTCTGGTTCATGGCCAGGTTGGCGTGACCTGGACATCCACTATCGGTGCGAATCTGCTGGTGGTCGTGGATGATGTCGTCGCGAACGATGATATTCAACAGAAATTGATGGGGATTACCGCGGAAACCTACGGCTTTGGCATTCGTTTCTTTACTATCGAAAAAACCATTAACGTCATCGGCAAAGCTGCGCCGCATCAGAAAATCTTCCTGATTTGCCGGACGCCGCAGACGGTACGTAAATTGGTCGAAGGTGGCATTGATCTGAAAGATGTCAACGTCGGTAATATGCATTTCTCGGAAGGGAAAAAGCAAATCAGCAGTAAAGTGTATGTCGATTCTCAAGATCTCACAGACTTACATTTTATTAAACAACGCGGCGTGAATGTTTTTATCCAGGACGTCCCCGGCGATCAAAAAGAACAAATTCCTGACTAAATTTAAAATCGCCTTAATATTGGTTTGAGGTAATAAAAATGCATGAAATAACCCTAATTCAGGGGCTATCCCTGGCGGCGTTAGTTTTCGTTCTGGGGATTGATTTTTGGCTGGAAGCCTTATTTTTATTCCGCCCGATAATCGTTTGTACCCTCACTGGCGCTATTCTCGGTGATATTCAGACTGGCTTAATTACCGGTGGTCTGACAGAGCTGGCTTTCGCCGGATTAACCCCTGCTGGTGGTGTTCAGCCGCCCAACCCGATTATGGCGGGTCTGATGACCACTGTCATTGCATGGTCTACGGGCGTTGATGCCAAAACGGCAATTGGTCTTGGCCTGCCGTTTAGTTTGTTAATGCAGTACGTCATTCTGTTCTTCTATTCCGCTTTCTCATTATTTATGACCAAAGCCGATAAATGCGCGAAAGAGGCGGATACAGCAGCGTTTTCCCGACTTAACTGGACAACGATGCTGATTGTCGCTTTAGCGTATGCGGTGATTGCTTTCCTCTGTACTTACCTGGCGCAGGGCGCGATGCAGGCGCTGGTGAAGGCGATGCCCGCCTGGCTGACCCACGGCTTTGAAGTGGCTGGCGGCATTCTACCTGCCGTTGGTTTTGGTCTGCTGCTGCGCGTGATGTTCAAAGCGCAATATATCCCTTACCTGATCGCTGGTTTCCTGTTTGTTTGCTACATCCAGGTCAGCAACCTGTTGCCGGTTGCCGTGCTGGGCGCAGGCTTTGCGGTGTATGAGTTTTTCAATGCGAAATCCCGGCAGCAAGCGCAACCGCAGCCCGTTGCCAGTAAAAATGAAGAAGAGGACTACAGCAATGGGATCTGAAATCAGTAAAAAAGATATCACCCGTCTGGGGTTTCGTTCGTCACTCCTGCAAGCGAGCTTTAACTACGAAAGGATGCAGGCGGGCGGTTTTACCTAGGCGATGTTGCCGCTCCTGAAAAAAATTTATAAGGACGACAAACCGGGCCTAAGCGCGGCGATGAAAGATAACCTCGAATTTATTAATACCCACCCGAATCTGGTCGGATTCCTGATGGGATTGTTAATTTCGATGGAAGAGAAAGGGGAAAACCGCGACACCATTAAAGGCCTCAAAGTGGCGCTGTTCGGCCCAATCGCCGGGATTGGCGATGCGATTTTCTGGTTCACTTTGTTGCCGATTATGGCGGGAATTTGCTCATCATTTGCCAGCCAGGGAAACCTGCTGGGGCCGATTCTGTTCTTCGCCGTTTACCTGCTTATCTTTTTCCTCCGCGTCGGCTGGACCCACGTTGGTTATTCGGTCGGCGTAAAGGCTATCGATAAAGTGCGAGAGAACTCGCAGATGATCGCCCGTTCGGCAACCATCCTCGGGATCACGGTAATTGGCGGGCTGATCGCTTCATATGTGCATATTAACGTGGTGACATCGTTTGCCATCGACAGTACCCACAGCGTCGCGCTGCAGCAGGATTTCTTCGATAAAGTCTTCCCGAATATTTTGCCGATGGCTTATACCCTGCTGATGTATTACTTCCTGCGGGTGAAAAAAGCGCATCCGGTGCTGTTAATCGGCGTGACTTTTGTGCTTTCCATCGTTTGTTCCGCCTTCGGCATTTTATAAATAAAACGAGGCACTGCGTCTGGCGGTGCCTCAGATTGTTAACAAAAATCGCTTTGTTCATGCCGGATGCGGCGTTACCGCCTTATCCGGCCTACAAAATCATGCAAATTCAATATATTGCAGAAACGATGTAGGCCTGATAAGCGTAGCGCATCAGGCAATTTTGCGTTTGCCATCGGTCTGAGCATCGCACCTGACGGAGCCTCTTTACTTAAGGAATTTCATCCTGTGCAAATCCTTCAGCAAGTTGAAAACTATACGGCGTTAAGTGAACGCGCCAGCGAATATTTATTGGGTGTAATTCGTAGTAAACCGAACGCCGTGATCTGCCTGGCGACCGGAGCCACGCCATTACTGACGTATTATTATCTGGTGGAGAAAATCCACCAGCAGCATGTTGATGTCAGCCAGCTGACCTTCGTCAAGCTCGACGAATGGGTGGATCTGCCATTAACCCTGCCCGGCACCTGCGAAACTTTCCTTCAGCAACATATCGTGCAGCCGCTGGGGCTACGTGAAGACCAGCTCATCAGCTTTCGCTCTGAAGATATTAACGAGACGGAGTGTGAGCGGGTGACAAACCTGATTGCGCTTAAAGGTGGTATCGATTTGTGCGTGCTTGGGCTGGGGAAAAACGGTCATCTGGGGCTGAACGAGCCGGGAGAAAGCCTGCAACCGGCCTGCCATATCAGCCAACTTGATGCCAGAACGCAGCAACATGAAATGTTAATAACCGCGGGTCGCCCCGTAACCCGGGGGATCACCTTAGGACTGAAGGATATTCTCAATGCCCGCGAAGTTTTGCTACTGGTGACTGGCGAAGGAAAGCAGGATGCAACAGCGCGTTTTCTCACGGCTAAAGTCTCCACCGCTATCCCAGCTTCGTTTTTATGGCTGCATAACCATTTCACATGCGTGATTGATGAGATGTGTCGTCGTTAACATCCCCCTTTGCCCGGCAAAATAAGAAAAGTGCTCATGAGTTTTGAGCACTTCGTTCCGGTTCAGTATGAACGTCCTCCGTTATTATGCCATCACAATGTAAACCTAAAGGTTGACAAAAAGATGGTGAAAAATCAGACTAACAAAAAACGTGATAAAAATTTTCCAGTCATGCTGTTAAGTGTGGCCAGAAAGGAATTGTTTGATCTTAGTGCGATCGATCGAGCGGAATTAATTGCTGCTATTGACGATTTCGAAGAGTTAGGTCCCTGCTCTTCCCTAGTGAATACCGAAAAAGTTCAAGGGGATATGTATGAAATTAAAACACATAGTCAGAGCCATTGGTTAAGGGGTTTTTATTTTCACTTTCATCAAGGGCTATGGGTCATCACACATATCTTTGCTAAAAAAACGAACAAAACGCCTAAAGCCAACATCGAGTTAGGTTTAGCACGTTATAAGGCCTTACTTTCGACAAACAAAGCAAGCCTCCAGGAGAAATAGAAATGAAGAAAAATAACGAGTTACATCACTGGGAAGACGTGAAAACAGAATTACTTAAGGACGAAGCAACCGCTAATGCTCTTGATGTTGTTGTACAACGCAAAGCGGTTCTTTCCCAACTCGTGGAAAAACGCAAAGCCCTCAATCTGAGCCAAACCGCAGTGGCGAAGCAACTTGGTGTTACCCGACAAGCGGTGAGTAAATTTGAAAAAGGAGAAAGTTCACCAACATTAGATGTTGTTTTTAGCTATGCAAATGCTATCGGCATCGATCTGTTCGGCTCACTAAAAAGACTGATTGTTTAGCAAGTGGCCCCCAGGTTCTTCAAACGGGGCCACGGAGAGATATCACTCCCCCTGTTGCTCCAGCGCATACTTATACAGCGCATTTTTCTTCACGCCGTGAATTTCTGCCGCCAGCGCCGCCGCTATCTTCAGCGGAAGCTCGGCCTGTAACAGCGCCAGCGTGCGCAGTGCATCGGCGGGTAAGTCGTCTTCCTGCGCCTTATGGCCTTCGATAATCAGCACCATTTCGCCTTTGCGGCGGTTTTCATCTTCCTTTACCCACGCCAGCAGCTCGCCAACGGGCGCGCCGTGAATGGTTTCCCAGGTTTTGGTGAGCTCACGTGCCAGCACCACGTAGCGCGATTCGCCCAATACCGCAACGATATCTTCAAGGCTATCTAGCAGACGGTGGGTCGATTCATAAAAAATCAGCGTACGTGGTTCCGCTTCAATGGCTTTCAACGCATCGCGACGACCTTTTGATTTGGCAGGCAGGAAGCCTTCATAACAAAAACGATCGGATGGTAAACCCGCAGCGCTTAACGCAGTGATGGCAGCACATGGCCCCGGTAGTGGCACTACGCGAATCCCCGCTTCACGGCAGGTTCGCACCAGATGGTAGCCCGGGTCGTTTATCAGCGGCGTTCCAGCATCGGAAACCAGCGCAATGTTTTGCCCCTCTTGCAGCTTCGCCAGCAGCGTTTCGGCTTTTTGTTGTTCATTATGGTCATGAAGCGCGAACAACCGGGCGTTTATGCCAAAATGTTGCAGCAGTAAACCGGTATGACGGGTATCCTCGGCAGCAATCAGATCAACGGCCTGCAATACCTCAAGCGCACGCTGGGTAATGTCCGCCAGATTACCGATTGGCGTAGGTACAATATAGAGCTGGCCTTGAGAATTATCCGCCGATTGGTGTTGTTTCATTGTGTCGTCCGTATTGCCGATTTAATATTGAGCATTGCGTAAAAAAAATATCACTGGATACATTATGGTACCCTCAACATTTTCTCGTTTGAAAGCCGCGCGTTGTCTGCCTGTTGTTCTGGCAGCCCTGATTTTCGCCGGTTGTGGCACCCATACCCCCGATCAGTCCACTGCCTACATGCAGGGGACGGCGCAGGCCGATTCTGCCTTTTATCTACAGCAGATGCAGCAAAGCTCTGATGATACCAGGATCAACTGGCAATTACTCGCCATTCGTGCACTGGTGAAAGAAGGCAAAACCGGGCAAGCGGTGGAATTGTTTAATCAGCTACCGCAAGAACTAAACGATACCCAGCGTCGCGAGAAAACGCTGCTGGCGGTAGAAATCAAGCTGGCGCAAAAAGATTTTACTGGTGCACAGACCTTGTTGGCAAAAATCACGCCGACCGATTTAGAACAAAACCAGCAAGCGCGCTACTGGCAGGCGAAAATCGATGCCAGCCAGGGACGTCCTTCCATTGAATTACTGCGTGCGTTAGTCGCCCAGGAACCTCTGCTCGGCGCGAAGGAAAAGCAACAGAATATTGACGCTACCTGGCAGGCGCTATCGTCCATGACCCAACAGCAGGCGAATACGCTGGTGATTAGCGCCGACGAAAATATCCTGCAAGGCTGGCTGGATCTGCAACGCGTCTGGTTTGATAACCGTAACGATCCCAACATGATGAAAGCCGGGATCGCCGACTGGCAAAAACGTTATCCGAACAACCCTGGCGCGAAAATGCTGCCAACGCAGTTGGTAAACGTAAAAGCTTTCAAACCAGCGTCAACCAATAAAATCGCCCTGCTGCTGCCGTTGAATGGTCAGGCTGCGGTATTTGGTCGCACAATTCAACAAGGCTTTGAAGCGGCGAAAAACATTGGCACTCAGCCAGTGACCGCCCAGGTAGCTACCGCGCCTGCCGCTGACGTGGCAGAACAACCCCAGCCACAAACCGTGGATGGCGTTGCCAGCCCGGCACAAGCCTCGGTTAGCGATCTAACGGGTGAAGAAACCGCAGCGCAGCCGGTGCCTGTAAGCGCCCCTGCGGCAAGTACTGCGGCGGTAAGCACGCCAGCGAATCCAGCCGCAGAACTGAAAATCTACGATACCTCTTCACAACCGCTTAGCCAGATCTTAAGCCAGGTTCAGCAAGACGGCGCGAGCATTGTGGTCGGTCCGCTGCTGAAAAATAATGTTGAGGAGTTGCTGAAGAGCAACACTCCACTGAACGTTCTGGCGCTGAATCAGCCGGAAAATATCGAAAACCGCGCTAATATCTGTTACTTCGCGCTATCGCCGGAAGATGAAGCACGCGATGCGGCACGTCATATTCGTGACCAGGGGAAACAGGCGCCGCTGGTGCTGATCCCGCGCAGTTCGCTTGGCGACCGCGTAGCAAACGCCTTCGCGCAAGAGTGGCAGAAATTGGGTGGCGGTACCGTTCTGCAACAAAAATTTGGTTCCATCAGCGAATTACGCGCGGGCGTGAATGGCGGCTCCGGCATCGCTTTAACGGGTAGCCCGATTACCCCCAGAGCGACAACTGATTCCGGCATGACCACAAACAATCCGACGCTGCAAACCACACCAACCGATGACCAGTTCACTAATAACGGTGGTCGTGTCGACGCGGTCTATATTGTGGCAACGCCGGGCGAAATCGCTTTCGTCAAACCGATGATCGCCATGCGTAACGGCAGCCATAGCGGCGCAACGCTGTACGCCAGTTCCCGCAGCGCACAAGGCTCTGCTGGCCCTGATTTCCGACTTGAGATGGAAGGATTACAGTACAGCGAGATCCCGATGCTGGCAGGCGGTAATCTACCGTTAATGCAGCAGGCACTAAGCGCAGTGAATAACGATTATTCGCTGGCTCGCATGTATGCAATGGGTGTTGATGCATGGTCGCTGGCAAATCATTTCTCACAAATGCGCCAGGTTCAGGGTTTTGAAATCAACGGTAATACCGGAGGTCTGACGGCTAACCCGGATTGCGTGATTAACAGGAAGTTATCATGGCTACAGTACCAACAAGGTCAGGTAGTCCCCGCCAGTTAACCACTAAACAGACCGGCGATGCGTGGGAAGCGCAAGCGCGTCGCTGGCTGGAAGGCAAAGGACTGCGGTTTATCGCCGCTAACGTGAACGAGCGTGGCGGCGAGATCGATCTGATAATGCGTGAAGGCCAGACCACCGTTTTTGTCGAAGTGCGCTACCGCCGCTCTGCCCTTTACGGCGGCGCGGTAGCCAGTGTGACCCGCAGCAAACAACACAAATTATTACAGACTGCCCGCTTGTGGCTCGCGCGTCATAATGGGAGTTTTGATACTGTGGATTGCCGGTTCGATGTGGTAGCCTTCACCGGGAATGAGGTTGAGTGGATTAAGGATGCCTTTAATGACCACTCATAATTAAGGTTTAAGGATTAGCGTGCAAGAAAGAATTAAAGCTTGCTTCACTGAAAGCATTCAAACTCAAATTGCGGCGGCAGAGGCGCTTCCGGATGCCATCTCCCGTGCAGCCATGACGCTGGTTCAGTCTCTGCTCAATGGCAACAAAATCCTCTGTTGTGGTAATGGAACCTCCGCTGCCAACGCACAGCATTTTGCTGCCAGCATGATCAACCGTTTCGAAACGGAGCGGCCCAGCCTACCTGCCATTGCACTAAATACTGATAATGTTGTCTTAACGGCGATTGCCAACGATCGCTTACATGATGAAGTGTATGCAAAACAGGTGCGGGCGCTGGGTCATGCGGGAGATGTATTGTTAGCCATTTCCACCCGTGGCAACAGCCGCGATATCGTAAAAGCGGTTGAAGCCGCCGTTACGCGTGATATGACCATTGTGGCATTAACCGGCTATGACGGCGGTGAACTTGCTGGTTTGTTAGGGCCACAGGATGTAGAGATCCGCATTCCTTCACATCGTAGTGCTCGCATTCAGGAAATGCATATGCTGACGGTAAATTGCCTGTGCGATCTGATCGATAACACGCTTTTCCCTCACCAGGATGATTAAGGAGAATACATGAAGGCATTATCGCCAATCGCAGTCCTTATTTCCGCGCTGCTGTTGCAAGGTTGTGTTGCCGCTGCCGTAGTGGGTACCGCTGCTGTGGGTACCAAAGCCGCAACTGACCCACGCAGTGTCGGCACCCAGGTGGACGATGGTACCCTGGAAGTGCGCGTGAACAGCGCATTGTCGAAAGACGAACAGATTAAGAAAGAAGCGCGCATTAATGTAACGGCCTATCAGGGCAAAGTGCTGCTGGTTGGGCAGTCACCAAACTCTGAGCTTTCGGCTCGCGCCAAACAGATTGCTATGGGCGTAGATGGCGCAAATGAAGTGTATAACGAGATTCGTCAGGGCCAGCCGATTGGTCTGGGCGAAGCGTCTAACGATACGTGGATCACCACCAAAGTGCGTTCGCAGCTCTTAACCAGCGATCTGGTGAAATCGTCCAACGTGAAAGTGACTACCGAAAACGGTGAAGTGTTCCTGATGGGGCTGGTGACTGAACGTGAAGCGAAAGCAGCGGCAGATATTGCCAGCCGGGTGAGCGGCGTGAAGCGTGTGACCACGGCGTTTACGTTTATTAAATAGCAGCCCCTTGTAATGCCTGATGCGACGCTTGCCGCGTCTTATCAGGCCTACAACGATGCAAACCGTAGGTCGAATAAGGCGTTTACGCCGCATCCGACTGCCGTTGCCTGATGCGACGCTTGCCGCGTCTTATCAGGCCTACAACGACACAAAACGTAGGTCAGATAAGGCGTTTACGCCGCATCCAACTGCCGTTGCCTGATGCGACGCTTGCCGCGTCTTATCAGGCCTACAACGATACAAACCGTAGGTCGGATAAGGCGTTTACGCCGCATCCGACTGCTGTTGCCTGATGCGACGCTTGCCGCGTCTTATCAGGCCTACAACGATGCAAACCGTAGGTCGGATAAGGCGTTTACGCCGCATCCGACATGTTTTCCCTCCAATCAGAATAACAGCGCCAGCCCGCCGACAATCACACCAGACACTGCCACCATCGCCCCCGTCAGCCATAAGGCTTTCGCCGGGAACGCTTTGCGCAGCATTATCAACGACGGCAAACTTACCGCTGGAAGCGTCATCAACAATGCCAGCGCCGGAGCGGTTCCCATACCTGCCAGCATCATCGTTTGTACAATCGGAATTTCTGCTGCCGTGGGAATGACAAACAAACATCCTGCCACCGCCATCGCCACCACCCACATCAGGCTGTTATCGACAGCACCATCGGCATGGGGGAATAACCAGACGCGAGCGGCACCCAACACCAGTACAGCAAGGATATAAACCGGGATCGTACTCCAGAAAAGCGTCCATAGCGCCCTGCCCCAGCGGCTAAAAAACCCGCCCTGCACTTCCGGTATGTCAATTTCGACCGGTGTCTGCGTTTGCGGTGTTTCACGCACCCATTTTTGCACCAGCGTCGCAATCAGCAACACCATCACCAGCCCCGCCACCAGACGAATCGCGGCAAAGCCCCAGCCAAGGACAAACCCCATAAACACCAGCGTCGCCGGGTTTAACAACGGATTCCCCATCCAGAATGCCAGTGCACCACCCATCGACACCTGCTGACGACGCATTCCCGCCGCGACCGGAGCCGCACAGCAGGTACACATCATACCCGGCAGCGAAAACAGCGTTCCCAGCAGCGTGCCGCGAAAGCGTGATTGCCCAAGCGTGCGCAGCAGCCAGTCACGCGGAATCAGCACCTGTATCAACGAACCGAGGATCACCCCCAGCACCGCCGCTTTCCATACCGCGAGGAAATAGATCATCGCGTAATCCCACGCCGCCTGCCACGGATTAGCATCCGCCTGCGCAAGGATAGATTTACCGATACTGTGGGTTTCAGCGGCAGTAAAGGCTTTGCCGTAGTAAGGTTGCCATTTCACATACCAGAGACCGGCAATGACAACGAGAAAGAAAAGCGCGGGTTTCCACCACTGAATGGGCGTTGCCGCCTGAGATGAAGACTGACCAGTCATAGCATTCCCCAGGAATAAGTTATGATAATTGAGTGCGTGAATATTACGCTCACTATCAATTCTTGGGAATAATTATTCAGCTCTTTTGCGTAATTCTGAAGAGCTTAAAATAGTCACGCCTTCATGCTCAGGCCGCATCGCCTCTGCCAGCATGACCCGCGCCACGTCTCTCGCATCAATGGATTTCCAGTTACCTGGTAACAAACGGAACAGCGGCGCAAAAAGCGTTTCGTTCATCCGCTGTTTGCTACGATCGCCCAGTAACATCGACGGGCGAGCAATGGTCAATTTCGGCCAGTTCTGGGCAATTAATGCTTCTTCCATCTCCCCTTTGACGCGGTTATAGAAAAACGGCGAGTGGGCATTGGCACCCATAGCACTGACCACCAGCATATGCTGCGCGCCCAGCCGCCGCCCGGTTAATGCGGTATCCACTACCAGCGTGTAATCGGCATGAATAAACGCCTCTTTGCTCCCCGCTTCTCGCCGCGTGGTGCCGAGACAACAAAACACAATGTCGATGGGATCGGTGACCTGCGCCAGCGCGTCGGTCAGTTGCGGATCATGGGGATTGAACACTCCTGGCATATCTCCCAACGGACGTCGCGTCGGCGCGGCTATGGCGTTAACTTTCGGTTCGTTAATCAACATCCGCAGCAGGTGACCGCCCACCAGCCCCGTTGCGCCTGTAATCAGTACCTTACTCATCTTCGCTCCTTTACAGAATTGTCCGCCTTGCGCTCCCTGGTACATGCACCAGGCTTAATAGTCTACGAGGTAATTATCCCCGATCGTGAGAAATTCGCCTCATCCAATGCAACAACGCGGAGGAAACATGAGTAAGAAGATTGCCGTTTTAATCACTGATGAATTTGAGGATTCAGAATTCACTTCACCCGCAGACGAGTTCCGTAAAGCCGGACACGAAGTGATTACCATTGAAAAACAAGCGGGTAAAACGGTGAAAGGCAAAAAAGGAGAAGCCAGCGTGACCATCGATAAATCCATCGATGAAGTGACACCCGCAGAGTTTGATGCCCTGCTGCTACCAGGCGGTCATTCACCGGATTATCTGCGTGGCGACAACCGTTTTGTCACCTTCACCCGTGATTTTGTGAATAGCGGCAAACCGGTTTTCGCCATCTGTCACGGCCCACAGCAGCTGATCAGCGCCGATGTGATTCGGGGACGCAAACTGACCGCCGTTAAACCGATCATTATTGATGTTAAAAACGCGGGCGCGGAATTTTACGATCAGGAAGTAGTGGTCGATAAAGATCAGCTGGTTACCAGCCGGACGCCGGACGATCTGCCAGCGTTTAACCGCGAGGCGTTACGCCTGCTCGGTGCCTGAGCCGCGTAGCCAGACCAGTTTTTTACCAAAGCCCAGCGTGTTGTCGGTGAATTTGATTTCATCGAGCCGGATTTCCCACACCGGGGCCGGCAGCATTCTGGCAACCGGAAAGCGACGATTGTACGCCTTGCGCGCAAGGTCGCTTTCCTCACCTTCCAGCCTGCGGATCTCGCCTTTAAACTGCACACCGCGAATTAACGCTACCGTTTTCGGCTGACCGTTTACCGTTCCGGCCACCGCCGCCTGCGGCCCGCTCATCTGCACATGACGCGTTTTTTCTTCCGTCAAAATGTAGAAGGCGACTTTCTGCGCATCAAAAAGATAAAAGGCATTGGCGCACCACAGTTCCCCTTCCTGCTGCACACACCAGGTGACAACATGTTGTTTTGCCAGCCAACGGCTGATGGCGGTGAGTGTTTCCATTGCTGTTCTCTTTTATACTGTGGGCCAGACCTTAACATGTGACGCAGACGATGACACCCTGGTTTCTTTACTTGATCCGTACCGCCGACAATAAGCTTTATACCGGGATCACCACGGATGTCGAACGCCGCTATCAGCAGCACCAAAGCGGCAAAGGGGCGAAAGCACTGCGCGGGAAAGGTGAACTAACGCTGGCGTTTTCCGCGCCAGTGGGCGATCGTTCGCTGGCGCTACGGGCAGAATATCGCGTTAAGCAACTGACAAAACGGCAAAAAGAGCGTCTGGTAGCGGAAGGCGCAGGGTTTGCAGAACTGTTGAGCAGCCTGCAAACCCCAAAGATTAAAAGCGATTGAAATGCTCGTGATACTCAACCAGACCGGTTACGCCATTCAGCGCGTCATCCGCTAAACGATGTACCTGGAAGGCGCTTTCAGTGCCCGGCCAGCGGCAACGCAGATCGTGATGCGCCGCCAGTTCAAAGCCAAAACGGCTGTACAGCGCCGGATCGCCCAGCGTCACCACTGCGGCATAGCCAAACTCATTAAGCGAATCGAGTCCTTCATAGACCAGTTGGCGTGCCAGCCCCTGTCCACGGTATTTTTCATCAACCGCCAACGGAGCCATGCCGACCCATTGCAGGTCTTCGCCCTGCACATCAACCGGACTAAATGCCACATAGCCAATGACCTGACCTTCGTCATCTGTCGCCACCAGCCCCAGCGTCAGAAAGCCATCTTCACGCAGATCGTGAACCAGCTTCGCTTCCGCATCGCTTTCGAATGAACGACGCAGCAGGGCATCAATACCCGGCGCATCAATGGGAATTTCTACTCGAATTAGCATGGTTCACCTACCGATGTCTGTTTGGTTTCAGGCGCGGTTTTCATTCCCGCCTCAACAAAATCCGCCAGTTGCAGCAGCATCATACGTAAGGCTTTCGGCATCTGCTCCAGTTCAATGGCGTCCATCAGGTTTTTCACATACAGCCCCAGCTCCGTATCGCCTTCAATCATCAGCCGACGCTGGAAGAAGAGCGTGTCTGGATCTTGTTTACGCGCCGCAATCATCAGCAGATCGCTGGCGTCGGCACTAAAACTCACATCAGCTTGCGCGTTCTGGCTGACCACCAGTTTGCCATTCACCACCGAGGTAAACCATTGCAGGTCAATATCACGCACATGAATACTTAACCAGCGGCCTTCAAGGAACTCCAGCTCGCCGTCGTCCAGCGCCTGACGGAATTGCCAGCTTAAGACCTGCTCAAGAACCTGGCGTTTAAGCGCAAATGGCGTCAGTTTTACCGGTACACTCAACAGAGATGGCCCCAAATGCACAATGCGGGAACGCAGTTTATCCAACACGAGTTTTACTCCCTGCTTCAACAATCATCCTATTTTGCCATATTGGAAAAATAACATAGCGGTATAAATCAACAATTCCATATGAAATTGCAGCTACCACCAATACAACTTTAACTGCCTTAAATCAAAAATTGTCGCAGCAGGGTTAACTAAAATCCCAGTTCGTTAACATTTTTGCGCTTTGACTGCGCAACCTTCAGGAAAAATTATGGAGCTGCTCTGCCCTGCCGGAAATCTCCCGGCGCTTAAGGCGGCCATCGAAAACGGCGCAGATGCTGTTTATATCGGGCTAAAAGATGATACTAATGCCCGCCACTTCGCCGGCCTTAACTTTACCGAGAAAAAATTGCAGGAAGCGGTGAGTTTTGTTCATCAACATCACCGCAAACTTCACATCGCAATTAACACTTTTGCGCATCCGGACGGTTACGCCCGTTGGCAGCGCGCCGTGGATATGGCGGCGCAGCTGGGTGCCGACGCGCTGATCCTCGCCGACCTCGCCATGCTGGAGTACGCCGCCGAGCGATACCCGCATATTGAGCGTCACGTATCGGTGCAGGCTTCGGCGACCAATGAAGAGGCGATTCACTTTTATCATCGCCATTTTGACGTTGCCCGCGTGGTGCTGCCGCGCGTGTTGTCGATTCATCAGGTAAAACAACTGGCGCGTGTTACCCCTGTACCGCTGGAAGTGTTCGCTTTCGGCAGCCTGTGCATTATGTCGGAAGGGCGTTGCTATCTGTCGTCGTATCTGACGGGGGAATCGCCCAACACCGTGGGCGCGTGTTCTCCGGCCCGCTTCGTGCGCTGGCAACAAACGCCGCAGGGGCTGGAATCCCGCCTGAACGAAGTGCTGATCGACCGTTATCAGGACGGCGAAAACGCAGGTTATCCGACGTTGTGTAAAGGGCGTTATCTGGTGGACGGCGAGCGTTATCACGCGCTGGAAGAACCAACCAGTCTCAATACCCTGGAACTGCTGCCGGAGTTAATGGCGGCGAATATTGCTTCGGTGAAAATTGAAGGCCGCCAGCGTAGCCCGGCGTATGTCAGCCAGGTGGCGAAAGTCTGGCGTCAGGCTATTGACCGTTGTAAGGCCGATCCGCAAAACTTCATACCGCAAAGCGCGTGGATGGAGACGCTCGGGTCGATGTCCGAAGGCACGCAGACCACCCTTGGCGCGTATCACCGTAAATGGCAGTGAGAAAAGCAATGAAATATTCCTTAGGGCCAGTGCTGTGGTACTGGCCAAAAGAGACGCTGGAAGAATTTTATCAGCAGGCCGCCGCCAGCAGCGCCGACGTGATTTATCTTGGTGAAGCGGTATGCAGCAAGCGCCGGGCAACTAAAGTTGGCGACTGGCTGGAGATGGCTAAATCGCTTGCCGGAAGTGGCAAGCAGATTGTGCTCTCCACGCTGGCGCTGGTGCAGGCATCCTCCGAACTGGGCGAACTGAAACGCTATGTTGAGAATGGTGAGTTTCTGATTGAAGCCAGCGATCTCGGCGTGGTGAATATGTGCGCTGAGCGCAAACTGCCGTTCGTCGCCGGGCACGCGCTGAACTGCTACAACGCGGTGACGCTGAAAATATTGCTCAAACAGGGCATGATGCGCTGGTGTATGCCGGTGGAACTTTCCCGCGACTGGCTGGTGAATCTGCTTAATCAATGCGATGAGCTGGGCATTCGCAACCAGTTTGAAGTGGAAGTCTTGAGCTACGGTTATCTGCCGCTGGCCTACTCCGCCCGCTGCTTTACCGCGCGTTCGGAAGACCGCCCGAAAGATGAGTGTGAAACCTGCTGCATTAAGTATCCGAACGGGCGCAACGTTCTGTCGCAGGAAAACCAACAAGTGTTTGTACTCAATGGCATTCAGACCATGAGCGGCTACGTTTACAACCTCGGTAACGAGCTGGCATCCATGCAGGGGCTGGTCGATGTGGTCCGCCTGTCACCGCAGGGGACTGACACTTTCGCTATGCTCGACGCCTTCCGCGCCAATGAAAATGGCGCTGCGCCACTGCCGTTGACGGCAAACAGCGACTGTAACGGCTACTGGCGGCGGCTGGCAGGACTGGAGCTGCAAGCCTAAGTAAATAGCTCACTTTGTTAACAACTTTAACTACTCTTTAATGCAGTATTAAAGATTAATCGGTAACAAAGTGAGCTGTTATGACTGATAAAACCATTGCGTTTTCGCTACTCGATTTGGCCCCCATTCCCGAAGGTTCTTCAGCGCGAGAAGCGTTCTCCCACTCTCTCGATCTCGCCCGTCTGGCTGAAAAGCGCGGCTATCATCGCTACTGGCTGGCGGAACACCACAATATGACCGGCATTGCCAGTGCTGCCACGTCGGTGTTGATTGGCTATCTGGCGGCGAATACCACCACGCTGCATCTGGGTTCCGGCGGCGTGATGTTGCCTAACCACTCACCGTTGGTGATTGCCGAACAGTTCGGCACGCTCAATACGCTCTATCCGGGGCGAATCGATTTGGGGCTGGGTCGTGCGCCGGGTAGTGACCAGCGAACCATGATGGCGCTACGTCGTCATATGAGCGGCGATATTGATAATTTCCCCCGCGATGTCGCAGAACTGGTGGACTGGTTTGACGCCCGCGATCCCAATCCGCATGTGCGCCCGGTACCGGGCTATGGTGAGAAAATCCCGGTGTGGTTGCTAGGCTCCAGCCTTTACAGTGCGCAACTGGCAGCGCAGCTTGGTCTGCCGTTCGCGTTTGCCTCACACTTCGCGCCGGATATGCTGTTCCAGGCGCTGCATCTTTATCGCAGCAACTTCAAACCATCGGCACGGCTGGAAAAACCGTACGCGATGGTGTGCATCAATATTATCGCTGCCGACAGCAACCGCGACGCTGAATTTCTGTTTACCTCGATGCAGCAAGCCTTTGTGAAGCTGCGCCGCGGCGAAACCGGGCAACTGCCGCCACCGATTCAAAATATGGATCAGTTCTGGTCGCCATCCGAGCAGTATGGCGTGCAGCAGGCGCTGAGTATGTCGCTGGTGGGCGATAAAACGAAAGTGCGTCATGGTTTGCAGTCGATCCTGCGCGAAACCGACGCCGATGAGATTATGGTTAACGGGCAGATTTTCGATCACCAGGCGCGGCTGCATTCGTTTGAGCTGGCGATGGATGTTAAGGAAGAGTTGTTGGGATAGTGTGTTTTAACGCGGGAAGCCTTATCCGAGCTGGCAACGCTGTCCTACGTAGGCCTGATAAGCGAAGCGCATCAGGCCTACGTAGGCAGGAGACATGTCGGATAAGGCACCGCTGATTACTGATACACCGGCAGTAAATTAAAGCTCGATAAAATATGGATCAGTGCGTTACCAACGCCAAACACCAGAATCAGCACGATCATCGGTTTGCCGCCCCAGACGCGGAATTTCGGGCTGCCAAAGCGTTTACGCGATGCGCGGGCCAACAGCGCCGGAACTATTGCCGCCCAGATGGTAGCCGCTAAACCAGCATAACCAATGGCGTACAGGAATCCGTTCGGGAACAGCAGGCCACCCACAACAGGCGGGGCAAAGGTCAGCAACGCTGTTTTCAAACGGCCCATAGCCGAGTCGTCGAAACCAAACAGATCTGCCAGATAGTCAAACAAACCCAACGTTACGCCAAGGAACGAACTCGCTACCGCAAAGTTTGAGAACACGACCAGCAGAAGGTCCAGACTACGGCTGTTCAGCACGCCGCTTAACGCCTGTACCAGCACATCAATATTGCCGCCCTTCTCGGCGATGCCGATAAACTCCGGACGAGGGATGTTGCCCATTGTCGCCAACAACCAGATGGTATACAGCGCCAGCGCCATCAGCGTACCGTACACCAGGCATTTCACGATGGTTTTCGGATCTTTGCCGTAATACTTCATCAGGCTTGGCACGTTACCGTGATAACCAAACGACGCCAGGCAGAACGGCAGGGTCATCAGCAAATACGGCGCATAAGATGCATTGCTTTCGGCGACGTTGAACAATGTCGCAGGCTGTACATGCCCCAGCAGGCTACCGAAGGTGAGGAAGAAGGTAATGACTTTCGCCCCCAGCACAATCGCCGTCATCCGGCTGACCGCTTTGGTGCTCAACCACACCACAAACGCCACCAACAGTGCAAAACCAAAACCCGCCGCGCGTGCCGGGACGTTCAGCGACATCTCCGCGAAGGTGTGATGCAGAATCGAACCACTGGCAGAAATATAGGCATAGGTCAGGATATAGAGCACAAAGGCAATGGAAATGCCGTTGACCACGTTCCAGCCTTTGCCCAGCAAATCTTTGGTGATGGTGTCAAAACTCGAACCGATCCGGTAATTCAGGTTAGCTTCCAGAATCATCAATCCGGAATGCAGCATGCAGAACCAGGTGAAGATCAGCGCCGCCATTGACCAGAAGAACCACGCACCGGACATGACCACTGGCAGAGAAAACATCCCTGCGCCAATAATGGTGCCGCCGATAATCACCACGCCGCCAAGCAGCGACGGTGACGTTTGGGTGGTGGTTAGTGTTGCCATGAGGGCTTCTCTCCAGTGAAAAATAGTGCGACTGCGTTGTTATGTATTGCACTGTACCAGTACACGAGTACAAAAGACAGAAAAAAAGCCCCGATTGTTAAAATCGGGGCTGTATATTTTACTTTACGGCAGAGTTCTGCAGGTCAGCGTGAATTACGCATCACCACCGAAACGACGGCGACCGGTAGAGTCATCACGACGCGGTGCGCGGCCTTCACGACGTTCGCCGCTAAAACGACGACCATCACCACGACCACCTTCACGGCGTTCACCGCTGAAGTTACGACCGCCTTCACGACCACCTTCACGACGCTCGCCACTGAAACCACGACCACCGCCACGACGCTCACCACCAGTATGCGGCTGTGCATCGCCCAGTAACTGCATGTTCATCGGCTTGTTGAGAATGCGAGTGCGCGTAAAGTGTTGCAGCACTTCACCCGGCATACCTTTCGGCAGTTCGATGGTGGAGTGAGAAGCAAACAGCTTGATGTTACCGATGTAACGGCTGCTGATGTCGCCTTCGTTAGCAATCGCGCCAACGATATGACGAACTTCAACACCATCATCACGGCCCACTTCAATGCGGTACAGCTGCATATCGCCAACGTCACGACGTTCACGACGCGGACGATCTTCACGGTCGCCACGCGGGCCACGATCGTTACGATCGCGCGGACCACGGTCATCACGGTCACGGAATTCACGTTTCGGACGCATCGGCGCATCTGGCGGAACAATCAGAGTACGTTCACCCTGTGCCATTTTCAGCAGTGCGGCGGCCAGAGTTTCGAGATCCAGTTCTTCACCTTCTGCAGTCGGCTGAATTTTGCTCAGCAGTGCGCGGTATTGATCCAGATCGCTGCTTTCCAGCTGCTGCTGTACTTTAGCGGCAAATTTTTCCAGACGGCGTTTGCCCAGCAGTTCTGCGTTCGGCAGTTCTACTTCCGGAATAGTCAGCTTCATAGTACGTTCAATGTTGCGCAGCAGACGACGCTCGCGGTTCTCAACGAACAGCAGCGCGCGGCCAGCACGACCCGCACGACCGGTACGACCGATACGGTGAACGTAAGACTCAGAATCCATCGGGATATCGTAGTTAACGACCAGGCTGATACGCTCAACGTCCAGGCCACGGGCCGCAACGTCGGTCGCAATCAGGATGTCCAGACGGCCATCTTTCAGACGTTCCAGTGTCTGCTCACGCAGCGCCTGGTTCATGTCACCATTCAGCGCGGCGCTGTTGTAGCCGTTACGCTCAAGAGCTTCAGCCACTTCCAGAGTCGCGTTTTTGGTACGAACGAAGATAATCGCCGCATCAAAATCTTCCGCTTCCAGGAAACGTACCAGTGCTTCGTTTTTACGCATACCCCAGACAGTCCAGTAGCTCTGGCTGATGTCAGGACGGGTAGTCACGCTGGACTGAATGCGCACTTCCTGCGGCTCTTTCATAAAGCGGCGGGTAATGCGGCGAATCGCTTCCGGCATGGTTGCAGAGAACAGAGCGGTCTGATGACCTTCCGGGATCTGCGCCATAATAGTTTCAACGTCTTCGATGAAGCCCATGCGCAGCATTTCGTCAGCTTCATCCAGAACCAGACCGCTCAGTTTAGAGAGGTCCAGAGTGCCACGTTTCAGGTGGTCCAGCAGACGGCCCGGAGTACCGACAACGATCTGCGGCCCCTGACGCAGGGCGCGTAATTGCACGTCATAACGCTGGCCGCCGTACAGGGCAACCACGTTTACGCCGCGCATGTGTTTAGAGAAATCCGTCATTGCTTCAGCAACCTGTACCGCCAGTTCGCGGGTCGGTGCCAGCACCAGAATCTGTGGTGCTTTCAGCTCAGGATCAAGATTCTGCAGCAGAGGTAAAGAGAATGCTGCAGTTTTTCCGCTCCCCGTCTGGGCCATACCCAGAACGTCGCGGCCATTCAGCAGATGTGGAATACACTCTGCCTGAATTGGAGATGGTTTTTCGTAACCCAGATCGTTAAGGGCTTCAAGGATAGGAGCCTTCAGGCCCAGATCTGCAAAAGTGGTTTCGAATTCAGCCATGTAGTACGTGTGCCTCAAAATTAATGGCGGCCAGTCTACATAACTCATCATGAAATTGATCAGCAATTTTCATTGAAAAGTGTGAACCGGCTCAAAGTAGGTGTATTAACGAACAACAACGCCCTCACCCGTTAAGGTGATGGCAATCAAAAAAGATTACGGGCTGATGTGTACGTCAGCTATTGCTGGTCCGATTCTGCCAGGTCATCTTGGTCCTGGCCCAGGAGCGATAATTCCAACAATGCGTATCGGTGCTCAACAAAGTTATGAACGTTGTTGGCAACCGCCAGTTTGAACAGTGCCGTGGCGCTGTCCAAATCCCCCAGACTTAGGTAGTACTTACCTAAATAGAAGTTGGTTTCACTGAGATGCTCAGCGAGCGAGGTGTTATCCGTTGCGTCCGCCTTGAGCCTTTCCATTAACGTTTGTTCGCTAATGTTGCCCAGGTAGAACTCGACAATGTTCCATCCCCACTGTTCCTTATCCGATTTTTCGAAGTGCTGTTTCAACACTTCTTTAGCCTGCTTCTCATCGAGCTTCTGCTCGGCGAGATAAAGCCACAGACTACGGAAAGGATCATTGGGATCGTCTTGATAAAACGCCAGCAGATCATCTTGCGCTAACTTGTCACGACCGCCGTAATATAATGCGATCCCGCGATTCAAGTGCGCGTAGTTGTAAGTTGGATCAAGCTCAAGTACAGAATCAAACGCTTCATAGGCAGCATCAAAATTGCCTGCCTGCGTTAAATATATGCCTAAGTAATTGAATACTTCAGGCATATCCGGTCGGATTGCCAGCGCTTGCGAAAAATCGTTACGCGCTAATGCCCTCAGACCGAGACTATCATACAACACTCCGCGCTCATATAAAAGCTGTGCGCGTTCGTCATCGGTTAAAGCCCGACTGGCAAGGATTTGTTCCATACGTGCCAGAATCACTTCCTGCTGTAAAGTCGGTTGCAATGGTACCGCGAGGACTTCACTTTTACGCCAGGAAGTATTACTGCATCCTGCAAGCGTAAGTGCTGTCGCAACGAAACACCAGCGCAAAAAAGGCTTCATTTCCCACTCCCGAAGACCACGGTTGAATGAACGTCCTGTTCCCGGTTGCTAACAAGGCGTCCTGCCCGGTTAAAAGCCCCCCGCCGCAGCGGAGGGCAAATGGCAACCTTACTCGCCCTGTTCAGCAGCCGGAGCTTCCGGTGCTGCAGCAGGTTGAGACTGCTCAGTCGCTTCTTTAATGCTCAGACGGATACGGCCCTGGCGATCAACTTCCAGAACTTTCACCGGTACTTCCTGACCCATCTGCAGGTAATCGGTCACTTTCTCAACGCGTTTGTCAGCGATTTGAGAGATGTGTACCAGACCTTCTTTACCGCCGCCGATGGCAACAAATGCGCCAAAGTCAACGATACGGGTCACTTTACCATTGTAGACGCGGCCCACTTCGATTTCTGCAGTGATCTCTTCGATACGACGAATTGCGTGTTTCGCTTTCTCGCCGTCGGTCGCTGCGATCTTCACAGTACCGTCATCTTCAATTTCGATGGTGGTGCCGGTTTCTTCGGTCAGAGCACGGATTACAGAACCGCCTTTACCGATAACATCTTTGATCTTGTCCGGGTTGATCTTGATGGTATGGATACGCGGTGCGAACTCAGAGATATCGCCACGCGGCGCGTTGATCGCTTGTTCCATTACACCCAGGATGTGCAGACGCGCACCTTTAGCCTGGTTCAGCGCAACCTGCATGATCTCTTTGGTGATACCTTCAATTTTGATATCCATCTGCAATGCAGAGATACCGTCGCGGGAACCCGCAACTTTGAAGTCCATATCACCCAGGTGATCTTCGTCACCCAAAATGTCAGACAGTACAACGTAGTTGTCGCCTTCTTTCACCAGACCCATTGCGATACCCGCAACAGCGGCTTTGATCGGCACACCTGCGTCCATCAGCGCCAGAGACGCGCCGCACACGGAAGCCATAGAAGAGGAACCGTTGGATTCGGTGATTTCAGACACAACACGTACGGTGTACGGGAATTTGTCCATATCCGGCATTACTGCCAGCACGCCGCGCTTCGCCAGACGACCGTGGCCAATTTCACGACGCTTCGGAGAACCGACCATGCCGGTTTCGCCTACGGAGTACGGAGGGAAGTTGTAGTGGAACAGGAAGGTGTCAGTACGTTCGCCCATCAGTTCATCAAGAACTTGCGCGTCACGTGCAGTACCCAGCGTTGCGGTAACCAGTGCCTGCGTTTCACCACGGGTGAACAGCGCAGAACCGTGAGTACGCGGCAGCACGCCAGTACGCACATCCAGACCACGGATCATATCTTTTTCACGACCGTCGATACGCGGTTCGCCTGCCAGTACGCGGCTACGAACAACGTTTTTCTCGATAGCGTGCAGAATTTCACCCAGTTCGTTTTCGTCCAGGGTTTCGTCTTCAGCAAGCAGCGTCGCGATGGTTTCAGATTTGATGACATCAACCTGCGCATAACGCTCTTGTTTGTCGGTGATGCGGTAAGCATCGCTCAGACGAGCTTCAGCCAGTGCAGCAACGCGCGCGTTCAGCGCTTCGTTTACCGGCTCCGGCTGCCAGTCCCAACGCGGTTTACCGGCTTCTTTCACCAGTTCATTGATGTTCTGAATAACAACCTGCTGTTGTTCATGACCGAACACTACTGCGCCCAGCATCTGGTCTTCGCTCAGCAGTTCAGCTTCAGATTCAACCATCAGTACAGCGGCTTCAGTACCCGCAACAACCAGATCCAGTTTGCTCTCTTTCAGCTCGTCCTGAGTCGGGTTCAGTACGTACTGGTCATTGATGTAACCTACGCGGGCAGCACCAATCGGGCCATTGAACGGAATACCAGACAGAGACAGTGCTGCGGAAGCACCAATCATCGCGACGATATCCGGGTTAACCTGCGGGTTAACAGAAACCACGGTGGCGATAACCTGAACTTCGTTGACGAAGCCTTCCGGGAACAGCGGGCGAATCGGGCGGTCAATCAGACGCGCGATCAGGGTTTCGCCTTCGCTTGGGCGGCCTTCACGACGGAAGAAGCTACCCGGGATACGACCAGCTGCGTAGGTACGCTCCTGATAGTTAACGGTCAGAGGGAAGAAGTCCTGACCTGGTTTGGCTTTTTTCTGGCCGACAACGGTAACAAATACCGCGGTGTCATCCATGCTAACCATAACAGCGGCAGTGGCTTGACGCGCCATCATGCCGGTTTCCAGAGTCACGGTGTGTTGGCCGTACTGGAATTTACGAACGATCGGATTAAGCAATGTAATACCCTTTTCTTTCTTAGACAGCACCTTACGGTACTGGTGTTAATACCCGATCTTCTGCGCATCCTCGCGACTAATGACAACCCTAACCCAGCCAAATGTGGGTAAAGCCTCTCATTAGCCGCGCGAACCTCTGCAACGGAAGATCATTCATAGCAACAATACATTAGTTTCCAGTGAATTGCTGCCGTCAGTTTGAAAAAAGGGGCCACTCAGGCCCCTTTTCTGAAACTCGCAAGAATTAGCGACGCAGACCCAGGCGCTCGATGAGCTGGGTGTAACGTGCTACGTCTTTACGTTTCAGGTAGTCGAGCAGTTTACGACGCTGAGAAACCATGCGCAGCAGACCACGACGGCTGTGGTGATCTTTTTTGTGCTCTGCAAAGTGACCCTGCAGGTGGTTGATCTGTGCAGTCAGCAGTGCTACCTGAACTTCGGTAGAACCGGTGTCGTTTTCACCACGACCAAACTCAGAAACGATTTTAGCTGTTGCTTCAGTACTTAGAGACATTTTAAAACTCCAAAGTATATAGAATGAAAGGACGCCGATCTCTAATTCAGCGATCCCAGTGTACGTTACGCAAAGTGTTAAACAATTTACGCGACGTTAAGCGGCAGTATTCTACTCGTAGCGACCTGTTATCGCAAGACGGTTAACATTACGCCGGATATTCAACCACCAGGCGACGAGGCGCAACGCGGCCTTCATCGTCAATTTCACCCATACCGATAAACTTGCCATTCTCACCTTCTGTAACACGAACCAGTCCTTCCAGCGGCGCACCAGATGTACGAACTGGGTTACCATTTTTGAAGTAAACAGAAGACGTTAACGGAAGATTCACCACCGGATAGTCCGAAGCTGGACTGTCCATTGGCATCAGTAATGGATCAAGTAACTCCGCAGCCGGAATATCCTGCTGTTCAGCTTGCTCAACAAGTTCACGCAGGTGCTCCAGGGTCACCATCCGTTCAACCGGATATTTACTTACCGCCAGACGGCGCAGGTAAATAACATGCGCGCCACAGCCGAGTTTTTCACCCAGGTCATCAATGATGGTGCGGATATAAGTGCCTTTTGAGCAGTGAATTTCCAGCTCCAGCTCATTGCCTTCATGGCGAATAAACAGCAATTCATAAACGGTAATCGGACGCGCTTCACGCGGAACTTCAATGCCCTGACGCGCGTATTCGTACAGTTTTTTGCCCTGATATTTCAGTGCTGAATACATTGAAGGGATCTGTTCGATATCGCCACGGAAGGTATCCAGCGCCGCCGCCAGTTGCTCTGCACTAAAGGTTACCGGACGTTCTTCAACGATTTGTCCATCGGCATCGGAAGTATCGGTACGCTGTCCAAGACGCGCAATCACCCGATAGCGTTTGTCGGAGTCCAGCAGATACTGGGAAAACTTCGTCGCTTCCCCGAGGCAAATCGGCAACATGCCGGTCGCCAGCGGGTCCAGCGCGCCGGTGTGTCCGGCACGGTTGGCGTTATATATACGTTTCACTTTTTGCAGCGCATCGTTGCTGGACATACCCTGCGGTTTATCCAGCAACAAAACGCCGTTAATGTCGCGACCGCGACGACGAGGACGACTCATTAGTCCTCCTTGCTGTCGTCCGGATTAACACGACGTTCTTCGTCATGTTTGACCACGCTGGTCACCAGGTTTGACATGCGCATCCCTTCAACCAGCGAGTTGTCGTAGAAGAAGGTCAGTTCCGGCACGATACGCAGGCGCATCGCTTTACCCAGCAGGCTGCGGATGAAACCAGAAGCTTCCTGCAACGCTTTGATGCCCGCTTTAACCGCGTCTTCATCTTTGTCGTTAAGGAACGTCACATATACTTTGGCATACGCCAGGTCACGAGACATTTCGACACCGGAAACGGTGGTCATCATGCCCAGACGAGGATCTTTAATTTCACGCTGCAGGATGAGAGCGATCTCTTTTTGCATTTCCTGCGCTACGCGCTGCGGGCGACCAAATTCTTTCGCCATAATAAATTCTCCTGACAAAAAAGGGGCTGTTAGCCCCTTTTTAAAAATTAATTTCAGGTGGAAGGGCTGTTCACGTTGGCCTGATAAGACGCGCCAGCGTCTTATCAGGCAATCCATGCCGGATGCGGCATAAACGCCTTATCCGGCATGGAACCCTAAAAACCTTAAGCGATGGTACGTTGGATCTCGATGATTTCGAATACTTCGATCACATCGCCAGTGCGGACGTCGTTGTAGTTCTTAACGCCGATACCACATTCCATACCGTTACGGACTTCGTTAACGTCATCTTTGAAGCGGCGCAGGGACTCCAGCTCACCTTCGTAGATAACCACGTTGTCGCGCAGGACGCGGATCGGGTTGTGACGTTTAACCACACCTTCAGTAACCATACAGCCTGCGATGGCACCAAATTTCGGCGATTTGAACACGTCACGAACTTCCGCCAGACCGATAATCTGCTGTTTCAGTTCCGGAGACAGCATACCGCTCATCGCCGCTTTCACTTCGTCGATCAGGTTATAGATGACGGAGTAGTAACGCAGATCCAAGCTTTCCGCTTCAATCACTTTACGTGCAGAGGCATCAGCACGTACGTTGAAGCCAACCAGGATGGCGTTGGACGCTGCCGCCAGGGTGGCGTCGGTTTCGGTGATACCACCTACACCAGAACCGATGATCTTCACTTTAACTTCGTCAGTAGACAGTTTCAGCAAGGAGTCGGAGATCGCTTCCACAGAACCCTGTACGTCTGCCTTCAGGACGATATTCACTTCGTGAACTTCGCCTTCGGTCATGTTGGCGAACATGTTCTCGAGTTTAGATTTCTGCTGACGAGCCAGTTTAACTTCGCGGAATTTGCCCTGACGGTACAGTGCAACTTCACGTGCTTTCTTCTCGTCACGTACAACGGTAACTTCATCACCCGCAGCCGGAACACCGGACAAGCCGAGGATTTCCACCGGAATGGACGGACCCGCTTCCAGCACTTCCTGACCCAGTTCGTTACGCATCGCACGAACACGACCGTATTCGAAGCCACACAGAACGATATCGCCCTTATGCAGAGTACCTTCGCGGACCAGTACAGTAGCAACCGGACCACGACCTTTATCGAGGAAGGATTCGATAACCGCACCGCTCGCCATCCCGTTACGCACGGCTTTCAGTTCAAGGACTTCAGCCTGCAGCAGGATAGCATCCAGCAGTTCATCAATACCGGTACCCGCTTTTGCAGATACGTGTACGAACTGGCTTTCGCCGCCCCACTCTTCTGGCAGGATGCCGTACTGAGAGAGTTCGTTCTTAACGCGATCCGGATCGGCTTCTGGTTTATCGATTTTGTTCACAGCAACCACCACCGGAACACCCGCCGCTTTCGCGTGCTGGATAGCTTCGATGGTCTGCGGCATTACGCCGTCGTCTGCAGCAACAACCAGGACTACGATGTCCGTTGCCTGCGCACCACGTGCACGCATTGAAGTAAACGCGGCGTGCCCCGGGGTGTCCAGGAAGGTGATCATGCCGTTTTCAGTTTCAACGTGGTATGCACCAATGTGCTGGGTAATGCCGCCCGCTTCGCCAGAGGCCACTTTCGTTGAACGAATGTAGTCCAGCAGAGAGGTTTTACCGTGGTCAACGTGACCCATGATGGTCACAACCGGTGCGCGCGGTTCAGCCGCAGCGCCCGTGTCACGGTCGCTCATTACCGCTTCTTCCAGCTCGTTTTCACGACGCAGGATAACTTTGTGGCCCATCTCTTCAGCTACCAGCTGTGCGGTTTCCTGGTCGATAACCTGGTTGATGGTTGCCATTGCGCCCAGTTTCATCATCGCTTTGATGACCTGAGAGCCTTTAACCGCCATCTTGTTAGCCAGTTCGCCAACGGTGATGGTTTCGCCGATCACAACGTCACGGTTAACGGCCTGAGCTGGCTTCTGGAAGCCCTGCTGCAGCGAAGAACCTTTACGTTTTCCGCCTTTACCGCCACGTACCGCTGCACGCGCTTCTTCGCGATCAGCTTTTGATTCAGCGTGTTTGTTGCCTTTCTTCGGACGCGCTGCTTTCGCGTTACGACCACGGCCACGGCCGCCTTCGACTTCACGATCGCTTTCGTCTTCTGCCTGACGGGCATGTTGAGAGGTAGTAACGTGATAATCGCTGGAATCTTCAGTTGGTTCCGCGTTATCAGTCCATTTATTTTCTTCCGCCATACGACGTGCTTCTTCAGCAACGCGACGTGCTTCTTCTTCGAGTTTACGACGCGCTTCTTCTTCAGCTTTACGCTTGAGCTCTGCAGCTTCCTGCTCACGGCGGGCTTTTTCAGCCTGGGCGGTTTTAGTCATATCGTCTTGTTGATTGCTCACTTTGTCTTTTTCCGCAGCTTCACGTTTCGCTTGTTCAGCGGCTTCACGTTTAGCTTGTTCTGCGGCCTCACGTTCAGCTTTTTGTTGCGCCTCGCGTTTGGCCGATTCTTCTGCCTCACGACGGGCTTGCTCTTCCGCTTCACGCTGCGCTTGCTCTTCCGCCGCAAGGCGCTCGGCCTCTTGCGGGTCACGTTTCACAAAGGTGCGTTTCTTGCGGACTTCGATTTGTACCGATTTGCTTTTTCCACCGGTACCAGGAATGTTAAGGGTGCTGCGTGTTTTACGCTGCAGCGTTAATTTGTCCGGACCTGAATTTTTCTGATTCAGGTGGTCAATTAAAGCCTGTTTCTCTTGTGCGGACACAGAGTCGTCAGCAGACTTCCGGATACCTGCATCAGCAAACTGCTGTACCAGGCGTTCCACGGAGGTCTGTCGCTCTGCGGCCAGCGTTTTAATCGTTACATCTGTCATGCTGTTCCTTCCTGCTACAGTTTATTACGCTTCGTCACCGAACCAGCAAATATTACGGGCAGCCATAATCAGTGCTCCGGCTTTTTCGTCGGTCAACCCTTCGATATCAGCCAGATCATCAATGCCCTGTTCGGCGAGATCTTCCAGCGTACAAACGCCACGGGCGGCCAGTTTGAATGCCAAATCACGATCTATCCCTTCAAGGTTCAGCAGATCGTCAGCCGGTTTGTTATCACCGAGGCTTTCTTCCTGGGCCTGTGCAATGGTGGCCAGTGCATTTTTAGCACGCTCACGCAGTGCTTCAACGGTCGGCTCATCAAGGCCTTCGATTTCCAACAGCTCTTTCATCGGCACATAGGCCAGTTCTTCCAGCGTCGAGAAACCTTCTTCTACCAGGACAGTCGCGAAGTCTTCGTCAATGTCGAGATAACGGGTGAAGGTGTCAATCGCTGCATGCGCTTCCGCCTGATGCTTAGCCTGCAGGTCGTCAACGGTCATTACGTTGAGTTCCCAACCGCTGAGCTGCGAAGCCAGACGCACGTTCTGACCGTTACGGCCAATCGCCTGCGCCAGGTTACCGGCTTCAACGGCGATATCCATGGTGTGTTTATCTTCATCCACCACGATAGAAGCAACGTCTGCCGGTGCCATCGCATTAATCACGAACTGCGCCGGGTTATCATCCCACAGGACGATATCGATACGCTCGCCGCCCAGTTCAGTAGAAACCGCCTGAACACGCGCGCCACGCATACCTACGCAAGCACCTACCGGATCGATACGTTTATCGTTGGTTTTCACCGCGATTTTCGCACGAGAACCCGGGTCGCGAGCCGCTGCTTTAATTTCAATCACTTCTTCGCCGATTTCTGGCACTTCAATGCGGAACAGTTCGATCAGCATTTCCGGCTTGGAACGGGTAACGAACAGCTGCGCGCCACGCGCTTCCGGGCGAACGGAATAAAGCACGCCACGAACGCGGTCGCCAGGGCGGAAGTTTTCACGCGGCAGCATATCTTCGCGCAGGATCACGGCTTCAGCGTTGTTGCCCAGATCCAGAGAGATGTTGTCGCGGTTTACTTTTTTCACCACGCCGGTGATGATTTCACCTTCGTGTTCACGGAACTGATCAACCACCATCGCACGTTCGGCTTCACGCACTTTCTGCACGATAACCTGTTTTGCCGTCTGGGTGGTGATACGGTCAAAGGTAACAGACTCAATCTGATCTTCAACGTAATCGCCCAGGTTCAGGCTTTCATCTTCATAACGTGCGGCTTCAAGGGTGATTTCCTTGGTCGGCTGGGTGACTTCATCAACAACTAACCAGCGACGGAAGGTGTCAAAATCACCGCTTTTGCGATCGATCTGTACGCGGACGTCGATCTCTTGTTCATATTTTTTCTTTGTTGCTGTCGCCAGCGCGCTTTCCAATGCTTCGAAAATCTTCTCGCGAGGTAGCGCCTTTTCATTGGATACGGCTTCAACTACAGCCAAAATTTCTTTGTTCATCGCGGGCTTTTCACCTCATCCAGACTATTAAAAGTGGGGAACCAGGTTCGCCTTCTGGATATTACTCAGCGCGAACACTTCATCTTTACCTTCGACGGTAACTGTGATCATTTCACCGTCTACCGCTTTGATAACGCCCTGCCATTTACGACGGTTTTGTACCGCCATACGGAGAACCAGAGTCACCTCTTCTCCGACAAAACGGGCGTAGTGTTCAGCCGTGAACAGTGGGCGATCGAGACCCGGAGAGGAGACTTCCAGGTTATAAGCAACGGTGATGGGATCTTCAACATCCAGCACAGCACTTACCTGGTGGCTCACATCAGCACAATCATCAACATTGATGCCATCTTCACTATCAATATAGATGCGCAGTGTGGATGTGCGACCGCGAATAAACTCGATGCCAACCAGCTCAAAACCCAGGGCCTCAACTGGCGCAGTAATCATCTCTGTTAATTTTTGCTCTAATGTGGACAAGCCCACCCCCAAGACATAAAAAAAGGGCCTAAAGCCCAGTTATTCTGTAGTCAGATAACAAAAAACCCCGATAAATCGGGGCTTTATATAACTGAACCCTATAACCGCAACTGCGGTCTGGAGCACTTTCCAGAAGGATTTTTTCAAATCCCACTACGAAGGCCGAAGTCTTCACAGTATATTTGAAAAAGAACTCTAAGGGAAAGTGGTTGCGGGGGCCGGATTTGAACCGACGACCTTCGGGTTATGAGCCCGACGAGCTACCAGGCTGCTCCACCCCGCGCCTGAAACGTGGCAAATTCTACTCGTTTTGGGTAAAAAATGCAAATACTGCTGGGATTTGGTGTACCGAGACGGGACGTAAAATCTGCAGGCATTATAGTGATCCACGCCACATTTTGTCAACATTTATTGCTAATCACGTGAATGAATATCCAGTTCACTTTCATTTGTTGAATACTTTTGTCTTCTCCTGCTCTCCCTTAAGCGCATTATTTTATAAAAAACACACTAAACTCTTCCTGTCTCCGATAAAAGATGATTAAATGAAAACTCATTTATTTTGCATAAAAATTCAGTTAGAGCGGAAATCCAGGCTCATCATCAGTTAATTAAGCAGGGTGTTATTTTATGACGACGATTCTCAAGCATCTCCCGGTAGGTCAACGTATTGGTATCGCTTTTTCTGGCGGTCTGGACACCAGTGCCGCACTGCTGTGGATGCGAAAAAAGGGAGCGGTTCCTTATGCATATACTGCAAACCTGGGCCAGCCAGACGAAGAGGATTACGATGCGATCCCTCGTCGTGCCATGGAATACGGCGCGGAGAACGCTCGTCTGATCGACTGCCGCAAACAACTGGTGGCTGAAGGTATTGCCGCTATTCAATGTGGCGCATTTCATAACACCACCGGCGGCCTGACCTATTTCAACACGACGCCGCTGGGCCGCGCCGTGACCGGCACCATGCTGGTTGCTGCCATGAAAGAAGATGGCGTGAATATCTGGGGTGACGGCAGCACCTATAAAGGAAACGATATCGAACGTTTCTATCGTTACGGTCTGCTGACCAATGCTGAACTGCAGATTTACAAACCGTGGCTTGATACTGACTTTATTGATGAACTGGGCGGCCGTCATGAGATGTCTGAATTTATGATTGCCTGCGGTTTCGACTACAAAATGTCTGTCGAAAAAGCCTACTCCACAGACTCCAACATGCTTGGTGCAACGCACGAAGCGAAGGATCTGGAATACCTCAACTCCAGCGTCAAAATCGTCAACCCGATTATGGGCGTGAAGTTCTGGGATGAGAGCGTGAAGATCCCGGCAGAAGAAGTCACAGTACGCTTTGAGCAAGGTCATCCAGTGGCGCTGAACGGTAAAACCTTTAGCGACGACGTAGAAATGATGCTGGAAGCTAACCGCATCGGCGGTCGTCACGGTCTGGGCATGAGCGACCAGATTGAAAACCGTATCATCGAAGCGAAAAGCCGGGGTATTTACGAAGCTCCGGGGATGGCACTGCTGCACATTGCGTATGAACGTCTGCTGACCGGTATTCACAACGAAGACACCATTGAGCAGTATCACGCGCATGGTCGTCAGTTGGGGCGTCTGCTGTACCAGGGACGTTGGTTTGATTCCCAGGCGCTGATGCTGCGTGACTCCCTGCAACGCTGGGTTGCCAGCCAGATCACTGGTGAAGTGACGCTGGAACTGCGTCGCGGGAACGACTACTCGATCCTCAATACCGTCTCTGACAACCTGACCTATAAAGCAGAGCGTTTGACCATGGAGAAAGGCGACTCTATGTTTACGGCTGAAGATCGTATTGGTCAACTGACCATGCGTAACCTGGATATTACCGATACCCGCGAGAAGCTGTTCGGTTATGCCAAAACTGGACTACTCTCCTCCTCTGCCTCTTCGGGCGTGCCGCAGGTGGAGAATCTGGAAAATAAAGGCCAGTAATTCAACATCAACCCTGCCCTTCGGGGGTGGGGTTACCCTGCTTATCCTCTGTAAACTCCTTTCTCAGCATCACATAATCGAAAACATCATGGTTTGCATCCACAACCCGTGAGTCTCCTTTATAGTGTGCAATCACTTCCTCCAGCGTTTTCGGTTGCTCCGGCTTTGTTACCCCCATCCACGCATTAATAAGGAAATTATTGTAAGCAGTGGAAAAGATATCGTTTTCCGTTGTGCGATCCACGCCATCCCCAAGAATGGAGCTATACCAGATAAACATCGGGACATGATATGCCTGCTGGCTAGCCTCCCTGCCTCCATGAAAATAGACGTTCTTCTTCGTAGGGTCACGTTCCAGGCCATGGTCGGCAAAATACATGACCGAGGCGCGGCGATCTTTTAATCATTCAAAAACCTGACCTAGCAAACTATCTGTGTAATAAATGGAGTTGTCATAGCAGGCATCCTGATCGTCCTGCGGTTGAAACACGGCGCTGGATTGCGGATAGGCGCTACAAGCCGGTTCATGGCTTCAATTTAAATGAAGAACAATCAGTTTCTTTTGCTGCGTATTTTGCTGTAACGCTTGCGATAAATGCGGCAACAACAATTCATCAAATCCTCTGACATAGACTGTTTCCATGGCGCGCATGGCGATACTGGTGACTGCTGTACCATTCTGCCGAAAAGCGGATTGCGAGCTTAGCCAGAAAGTCTGAAATCCTGCCTGATTCGCCATATTAATAATGTTGTCGGGGTAATTATGAATGTCATGATTCAAAACGAAATCAGCAGTTAAAGAAAGGGGAACCGACAGCGCAGTGTAAGGTGCACCGCTTATTGCTTGATTAAACAGTTTGATCTGTTTTCTTTGTGCTTCGACTTGCGGTGTCGTAGAGCGTGTATATCCATACAAAGACATATTGTCGACACGTACAGACTCCCCCACAATCAACACGTAGGTATCAATACCTGTATCCCTGACTGATAATTGAAAATGCGGCACCGTGTTTTCAATTGAGAGTAATCTTTGATGCTCTTTTGCCGCTAAAGCAAAATAATTGAGGTTGAAAAACGGCGTATAGGTAGCAAATCGCGATGCTAGTATATATGGACTGAACGCTTTTTTATTTTTTGCATCTTTATAAGCAAATTGACAAGCGGAAAATAAACTGCCCGAAATGACAATCAGCAATAATATTCCTGTCACTTTTTTTGTCGGCAAGGAAACATCATATTTTATTATTACTGTAAAAAAAAGAAGAGATAAAAAGACAAAAGCACACAGATAAGGGATATACATCCCCAGCATTTTGACAACTTCATCTGGATCACTCTGCAGCACGCTAATCGCAAATCCATCATTGAAAGTTGTACCAAAGGTACACCATGAGTAGAGGCTAATACTCATGTCCGCCGCTGTCAGCAACACAAATGGTACAGCACAAATCAGGCGAAGTGGAATAGACGATATACATTTAACAATAAGGATGGTCAGAAAAAAGGACAGCAACCGCTGAACCATATGCGCCCCGGAAGAAGCGACTAAGTTCGTAATACCAAAAATGATAACACAAAGATACAACAGCCAATGAGCTTTCAAGTTTCTAACTAATTTGTTGAATGCTGTCATCCAGAAATCCAAGTTCACAACCAATATAAACAATCATCAACAATGTTCAATTTTATATCAGACATGTTCTTCAACTCTGGACCATATCAGACCGAAACAATGTTAGTTTTTTCGTTATAAATGATGCGATCATTGCGTTCTCAGCAATTAAATAAAATTATCAATGCGTCTCTAAACAATACTCAGAACGTAGTCATCAGTAATTATACTGACAGGAGAGGGATAGTTTATCGAGGAGTAAACATATCCGTATCCGTACCGGGAATGGAGTTGACACAACAAAGTGCCAAATATGTCAGCAGAAGGGGAAAAATTGGTAACTAACGCGTACCGGCACCACTGTTTCAAGGTGCAAGCTACGAGTAAATCAAAACAACCAGGCGAGATACAGATATCTGGCAGCCATTCCTCAGGCCAGAACCAAAACGAAAAAAGACGCTTTTCAGCGTCTTTCTTTCGGAATATTGGTACTGAGGATGGGACTCGAACCCACAAGCCCGTTAGGGCACTACCACCTCAAGGTAGCGTGTCTACCAATTCCACCACCTCAGCACAGATACTACTTTTTAGTTCGGGATATCGCTGGTCGGCTTAGCCGGAGCAGCTGGCTGAGTTTGTTCGGTTTTCGCCGGCGCACTCAGGTTTTCCCATTCGCTACCTTTATTGGTTTTGTTGCTATTGATGTTACCCAGCACCAGACTGATGATGAAGAATAACGTTGCCAGCAGCGCCGTCATGCGGGTCATGAAGTTACCAGAACCACTTGAACCAAACAGCGTAGCGGAAGCGCCTGCTCCGAAGGAGGCTCCCATATCAGCGCCTTTACCTTGCTGCAGCATGATCAGACCTACAAGGCCAATTGCTACAATAAGGAAAACTACTAAAAGAGCTTCGTACATAATCAACCTGTTCCTTGCGGAGTTGCCGCGTACCAATGCTTCAACCAATAAAGCGGGAGTTTTTAATCTTTCCCACTGAAGCGGGTGTGAATACTAACCAAAGCGAATGACCTTCGCAAGGGCAATTTTATCGCATTGTATCAACTGCGGAAAAAAACAGCAAAACCGATGTGCTTAAGAAGAACAAAGGCGACAAGCGCCGCCTTTTTAGCCAGTTAGCTATCGAATCAAACTGCTTTTACCGCGTCAGCGATGCGATGCGCAAATTCGGTTACCTGCGCTTCGTCTTCACCTTCTACCATCACGCGAATTAACGGCTCGGTGCCAGATTTACGCAGCAACACGCGTCCACGGTTGCCCAGCGCAGCTTCAACCTCTGCGGTCACGGATTTAACTGACTCATGCTCAAGCGGATCGCCGCTACCTGCGGTGTAACGCACATTAACCAGAATCTGCGGGAACATTTTCATGCCGCTGCAAAGGTCGTGCAGGCTCATATGGTTACGCGCCATCGCCGCCAGCACCTGCAAACCAGCAACGATGCCGTCACCGGTAGTGGTTTTATCCAGCAGGATCACATGACCGGAGTTCTCGGCACCGATGCGCCAGCCTTTCTCCTGCATTTTTTCCAGTACGTAGCGGTCGCCCACTTTCGCACGAGCAAATGGAATACCTAACTGTTTCAGCGCCAGTTCCAGCCCCATGTTACTCATCAATGTACCCACAGCCCCACCACGCAGCTGGCCCTGACGAAGACCTTCACGCGCGATGATATACATGATCTGATCGCCATCGACTTTATTGCCCTCATGGTCAACCATAATCACACGATCGCCGTCGCCGTCGAAGGCAATACCGAGATCTGCTTTTTCAGCCAGTACGCGCGCCTGTAACGCACGAACATCAGTTGCGCCCACTTCGGCATTGATGTTTACGCCGTTCGGCTCACAACCGATAGCGATAACATTCGCGCCCAGCTCGCGCAGCACGTTCGGTGCAATGTGATAAGTCGCGCCGTTGGCGCAATCCACCACAATTTTCAGTTCGCTCAAACTAAGTTCATTCGGGAACGTGGCTTTACAAAATTCGATATAGCGCCCCGCTGCGTCAACGATACGGCTGGCTTTACCCAGTTCTGCCGAATCAACGCAGCTAATCTCTTTTTCCATTTCAGCTTCGATGGCTTCTTCAACTGCATCCGGTAGTTTGGTGCCGTCGATAGAGAAGAATTTAATGCCATTATCGTAGAACGGGTTATGCGATGCAGATATCACAATTCCGGCCTCTGCGCGGAAAGTCCGCGTCAGATAAGCCACGGCCGGTGTCGGCATCGGGCCAGTGAAGAGTGCGGAAAGACCGGCAGCCGCCAGACCCGCCTCCAGCGCCGACTCCAGCATATAGCCAGAAATACGCGTGTCTTTACCAATAATGATCTTACGGGAGCCGTGGCGCGCCAGCACTTTACCCGCAGCCCACCCCAGCTTAAGCACAAAATCAGGCGTGATCGGCGCATCCCCAACACGACCACGAATCCCATCGGTACCGAAATATTTACGATTACTCATAGCGTTTGTTTTCCTTTGCAGACAGAGTGGCTTCCACCACTCGCATCGCTTCTACGGTTTCTTTGACGTCATGAACACGAATAATGTGCGCGCCTTGCATTGCGGCAATGACCGCACAGGCCAGACTACCGCTCAGACGCTCAGATGGCCCAACGTTCAGCAGCTGCCCAATCATCGATTTTCGAGACATGCCCACCAATAGCGGCAGGTTGAAATGGTGAAATTCAGCCAGGCGCGCCAGTAATGAATAGTTATGGGAGAGATTTTTACCGAAACCGAATCCGGGGTCGAGCAACAATTTCTCTTTTGCGATACCCGCCCGTTCACAACGTGCTATTTGCTCAATAAAGTAGCGATTTACCTCGGCAAAGACATCGTCATACTTTGGTGCTTCCTGCATGGTCTTTGGGTTTCCCTGCATATGCATCAGGCAAACTGGCAAACCAGTTTCAGCGGCAGCTTCCAGGGCGCCGGGTTCGGAAAGGGAGCGGATATCATTAATGATGTGAGCGCCTGCTTTCGCTGACTCACGGATCACTTCTGGTTTGGATGTATCCACTGAGATCCAGACTTCAAAGCGTTGAGCAATTGCCTCAACCACAGGAATAACACGTTGCAACTCTTCTTCAACGCTCACTTCCGCAGCCCCTGGACGTGTGGACTCGCCGCCAACGTCAATGATCGTTGCGCCAGCATTGATCATCAGATTCGCATGTTTCACCGCATCAATCAGCGAATTATGCGTGCCGCCATCGGAGAAAGAATCAGGCGTGACGTTGAGGATCCCCATTACGTGAGGATGGCTAAGGTCCAGTGAAGTGCCCTGGGCAAAGAGTTTCATGGTGTTATCCCTGGTATGAATTGATAAGAAAAAACCCCGGAGCACGCCCCGGGGTTTTCGGTACAAATACAGTCATCTGATGCGGGAACTTACTTGTCGCCTAACTGCTCTGACATGGTGTTACCCGGGTTCGGCGTACGCGGTTCATCAACCGGACGCGGAGCCTTTGGACTACCATTGTCGCCAGAATTGTTAGAAGCGCCTGGTTCTTCCCAGCCCGCTGGCGGACGTACATCGCGACGTGCCATCAGGTCGTCAATCTGCGGTGCATCGATGGTTTCATATTTCATGAGCGCATCTTTCATCGCATGCAGAATATCCAGGTTGTCGTTCAACAACTGACGCGCACGATTGTAGTTACGCTCAATCAGTAACTTCACTTCCTGGTCGATGATACGCGCAGTTTCATCGGACATATGTTTCGCTTTCGCCACGCTACGACCGAGGAACACTTCACCTTCTTCTTCCGCGTACAGCAGCGGACCAAGTTTTTCGGAGAAGCCCCACTGGGTCACCATGTTACGCGCCAGGTTGGTCGCAACTTTAATATCGTTGGACGCCCCGGTAGAAACATGTTCCGGCCCGTAGATGATCTCTTCTGCCAGACGACCACCGTACAGCGTAGAAATCTGGCTTTCCAGTTTCTGACGGCTGGCACTGATTGCGTCGCCTTCAGGCAGGAAGAAGGTCACACCCAACGCACGTCCGCGCGGGATAATCGTCACTTTGTGCACCGGATCGTGTTCTGGAACCAGGCGACCGATAATCGCATGGCCTGCTTCGTGGTATGCCGTCGATTCTTTCTGCGCTTCCGTCATCACCATGGAGCGACGTTCCGCACCCATCATGATTTTGTCTTTCGCTTTCTCGAACTCAACCATCGACACAACGCGTTTGTTGCCACGAGCAGCGAACAGTGCCGCTTCGTTCACCAGGTTCGCCAGGTCAGCACCGGAGAAACCAGGAGTACCACGGGCAATGATTGCCGCGTCGATATCGGGTGCCAATGGTACGCGACGCATGTGAACTTTCAGGATCTGCTCACGACCGCGAACATCTGGCAGACCAACCACAACCTGACGGTCGAAACGGCCAGGACGCAGCAGTGCCGGGTCCAGAACGTCCGGACGGTTAGTCGCGGCGATAACGATGATACCTTCGTTACCTTCGAAGCCATCCATCTCAACCAGCATCTGGTTCAGTGTCTGTTCACGTTCATCGTGACCACCGCCAAGACCTGCGCCACGTTGGCGGCCAACGGCGTCGATTTCATCGATAAAGATGATACACGGTGCCGCTTTCTTCGCCTGTTCGAACATGTCACGAACACGGGATGCACCCACACCGACGAACATTTCTACGAAGTCAGAACCGGAGATAGTAAAGAACGGAACTTTCGCTTCGCCTGCAATCGCTTTCGCCAGCAGCGTTTTACCGGTACCCGGAGGACCGACCATCAGGACGCCTTTCGGGATCTTACCGCCGAGTTTCTGGAAGCGGCTTGGCTCGCGCAGATACTCAACCAGTTCAGCAACTTCTTCTTTTGCTTCGTCGCAGCCCGCAACGTCAGCAAAGGTCGTTTTGATCTGATCTTCCGTCAGCATGCGCGCTTTGCTCTTACCGAACGACATGGCACCTTTGCCACCGCCGCCCTGCATTTGACGCATGAAGAAGATCCAGACACCAATCAGCAACAGCATCGGGAACCAGGAGATGAAGATAGAAGCCAGCAGGCTTGGCTCTTCAGGCGGTTCACCGACAACCTTGACGTTCTTGGTCAGCAGGTTATCCAGTAACTTCGGATCCTGAACCGGAATGTAAGTGGTATAACGGTTACTATCTTTCTTGGTAACGTTGATTTCACGTCCGTTGATACGCGCTTCACGAACCTGGTCGTTATTGACCTCTTGTAGGAAGGTAGAGTAATCCACCTTACGTCCATTAGACTCGCTGGGCCCAAAGCTCTGGAATACTGACATCAGCACAACGGCAATGACCAGCCAGAGTATTAGGTTTTTCGCCATGTCACTCAAGGGATTAACCTCTTATTACAACTGTGTTAAAAACAGCGTCAGGATACTCTATATCCAGCATCTTTCAAACTTTCGTCTGAAATCTCCCGGTTAGGGTTTACGCCCGGTCGCTACAATATACACTTCCCGCGAACGTGCACGAGAAGAGTCCGGCTTACGAACTTTGACCTTCGTAAACAGGGAGCGAATTTCCCTTAGATACTCATCGAAACCTTCGCCCTGGAACACCTTCACTACAAAACTGCCACCTGGCGCTAATACATCACGACACATTTCTAGCGCCAGTTCCACCAGATACATGGCACGGGGGATATCCACCGCCGGTGTTCCGCTCATGTTTGGTGCCATATCGGACATGACAACCTGGACTTTGCTGTCGCCTACGCGCTCCAGCAGTGCTTTCATCACCAGTTCATCACGAAAATCGCCCTGAAGAAAGTCCACACCAACGATAGGATCCATAGGTAAAAGATCGCAAGCGATGATACGGCCTTTGCCGCCAATTTGGGTGACCACATATTGTGACCAACCACCTGGCGCAGCACCAAGGTCGACAACCGTCATTCCCGGTTTAAAGAGTTTGTCACTTTGCTGTATTTCATCAAGTTTAAACCAGGCACGGGAACGTAACCCCTTTTTCTGTGCCTGTTGAACATATTTATCGCTAAAGTGTTCCTGAAGCCAGCGACTGGAGCTGGCAGAACGCTTCTTACCTGTCATTTAACTTTCCCATTGGGATAACTCATCGTAACCAATTGCGTAAATTTTTACGCGCCTATTTGGCGATATATGGGAGATGGCGGTAGAATGACCCGTTTTCAATCCCAACGTAAGCAAAAAAATACGATGAATCTGAGTACTAAACAAAAACAGCACCTGAAAGGTCTGGCACATCCGCTCAAGCCAGTTGTTCTGCTTGGCAGTAATGGTTTGACCGAAGGGGTGCTGGCCGAGATTGAACAAGCGTTAGAGCACCATGAACTCATCAAGGTGAAAATCGCCACTGAAGATCGCGAAACTAAAACCTTGATCGTGGAAGCTATCGTGCGCGAAACCGGCGCCTGTAATGTACAGGTCATCGGTAAAACGCTGGTGCTTTATCGTCCAACTAAAGAACGTAAAATCTCGCTGCCACGCTAAGATTATCCTAAAGTTACACACATTTGCTGTGTAAAACGAGGGATTTTCCGCAAGCAGGAGAGCAAAATGCCACGCTCTGTTCGTTGATAAAAGGCCGCATAGCGGCCTTTTTCCTTTCTTTACAATACATCAACATTTTGAGTATTGGGTAATTCTTACAGGTATTCCACCTTAATTACTTCAAATTCTACATCGCCGCCCGGCGTTTTGATGACCACGACATCATCTTCTTCTTTGCCAATCAGTCCACGAGCGATAGGCGAGTTAACAGAAATCAGGTTCTGTTTAAAGTCAGCTTCGTCATCGCCTACGATGCGATAGGTCTGTTCTTCATCAGAATCCAGATTCAGCACCGTCACGGTAGCGCCAAAAATCACGCGACCATTGTTTGGCATTTTGGTGACATCAATCACTTGCGCGTTCGACAGCTTAGCTTCGATATCTTTGATACGGCCTTCGCAGAAGCCCTGCTGTTCACGCGCTGCGTGGTATTCGGCGTTTTCTTTCAGGTCGCCATGCTCACGCGCTTCCGCGATAGCAGCAATGATTTCAGGACGGCGCACCGATTTCAGAAAATCCAGCTCTTCGCGTAATTTTTCAGCGCCGCGTAAGGTCATCGGAATAGCTTGCATTTGTTATACCTCTTGAATATTCCTGATGGGGAGAGTCTCCACTCGCCCCGGCTGTTCGGCATGCCCGGCACAACTCCTCGTCGGGGCCAGAAGCAAAAAAATACCGACCCGGGAACAGGTCCCGGGCCAGCAATAATTCACATTTTGATAGTCATTTTACCCTGAAGTTCCCGAAGGGTCATCGTTTACTTTATAGGGCGTTGCGCCGTAGTATGACGGCTCGATTCCAGGTTGTTAGCGCGAGATTATGCGATTTTCCAGATTTATCATCGGATTGACCAGCTGTATAGCGTTCAGTGTTCAGGCCGCGAATGTAGATGAGTACATTACTCAACTCCCCGCTGGCGCCAACCTTGCCCTGATGGTGCAAAAAGTCGGCGCGTCTGCCCCCGCTATTGATTACCATAGTCAGCAAATGGCGCTGCCCGCCAGTACGCAGAAGGTGATCACTGCGCTGGCGGCGTTGATTCAACTTGGCCCCGATTTTCGTTTTACCACGACGCTTGAAACCAAAGGCAATGTGGAAAACGGCGTACTCAAGGGTGACTTAGTGGCGCGATTTGGTGCCGATCCGACGCTAAAACGTCAGGATATTCGTAATATGGTGGCGACCCTGAAAAAATCAGGCGTCTCCCAAATCGAGGGCAATGTGTTCATAGACACGTCCATTTTTGCCAGTCACGATAAAGCCCCCGGCTGGCCCTGGAACGATATGACACAATGCTTTAGCGCCCCGCCTGCCGCCGCCATTGTTGACCGCAATTGCTTTTCCGTCTCGCTCTACAGTGCCCAAAAACCCGGTGATATGGCCTTTGTTCGCGTGGCCTCTTATTACCCTGTAACGATGTTCAGCCAGGTACGCACTCTCCCCCGTGGTTCAGCCGAAGCGCAATATTGCGAGCTGGATGTGGTGCCAGGCGACCTTAACCGCTTTACGTTAACCGGATGCCTACCACAACGTTCTGAGCCGCTCCCGTTGGCTTTTGCCGTACAGGATGGCGCCAGCTACGCCGGAGCGATTCTGAAAGATGAGTTAAAACAGGCAGGCATTACTTATTCCGGCACGCTACTGCGACAAACGCAGGTTAACGACCCAGGAACGGTGGTTGCCAGTAAACAGTCGGCCCCTTTGCACGATCTGCTTAAGATTATGCTGAAAAAGTCCGACAACATGATCGCCGATACCGTCTTTCGCATGATTGGTCATGCGCGCTTTAATGTCCCTGGGACATGGCGGGCCGGGTCGGACGCCGTGCGTCAGATCCTGCGTAAGCAGGCGGGTGTGGATATTGGCAACACGATTATTGCAGATGGTTCAGGGCTTTCACGGCATAACCTGATTGCACCAGCCACCATGATGCAGGTGCTGCAATACATTGCCCAACACGACAATGAGCTTAACTTTATCTCAATGCTACCTTTGGCAGGCTACGATGGTTCGTTGCAGTACCGTGCAGGTCTGCATCAAGCGGGAGTAGATGGTAAAGTTTCAGCGAAAACAGGTTCGTTGCAGGGCGTGTATAACCTGGCAGGATTCATCACCACAGCAAGTGGGCAACGAATGGCGTTCGTACAATATCTTTCTGGTTACGCAGTAGAACCCGCGGATCAGCGTAATCGCCGTATTCCGTTGGTACGTTTTGAAAGCCGTTTGTATAAAGATATTTACCAGAACAATTAGTCAAAAAGAAACCCCGGCACATGGCCGGGGTTTCAGATTATTGACAAAGCGCGCTTTGTTTATGCCGGATGCGGCGTGAATGCCTTATCCGGCCTACAAAATCGTGCAAATTCAATATATTGCAATCATCTTGTAGGCCTGACCTGATAAGTGTAGCGCATCAGGCTTATTTGGCGTTTGTCATCAGTGATTAACGCTTGTAAATGAACTCAACGCCTTCTTCGTCGTCTTCGTCCCAGTCGTCATCCCAGTCTTCATCATCCTCTTCAGCAATCTCTTCAAGCTGCTGACGGTGATAATCATCCCACATGAATTCGACTTTCTCTGGCTGTTTCGCTTCTTCAGCCTGCACGACCGGGTTTTCAATGATAAAGGTCATCACATCCCAGCAGAGATCTTTCACGCCCAGTCCGCTCGCCGCAGAGATCAGATAATATTTATCTTCCCAGCCCAGCGCCTCAGCGATCGCTTTCGCTTTCTCTTCAGCTTCTGCTTTATCCAGCAAGTCAATCTTGTTGAAGACTAACCAGCGTGGTTTCGCCGCCAGATCCTGGCTGTATTTTTCCAGCTCGCTGATAATAATACGCGCATTTTCAACCGGATCGGTGCCGTCAATCGGATCGATATCGATGAGGTGCAACAGGACGCGGCAACGTTCCAGGTGTTTCAGGAAGCGAATGCCCAGACCTGCGCCTTCCGCAGCGCCTTCAATCAACCCCGGGATATCAGCAACAACGAAGCTCTTCTCGTTGTCCATACGTACCACGCCAAGGCTTGGTACGAGCGTAGTAAACGGATAGTCCGCTACTTTCGGTTTAGCCGCCGAGACAGCGCGGATAAATGTCGATTTACCGGCATTTGGCATCCCCAGCATACCGACATCAGCCAGCAGCATCAGCTCCAGCAGCAGCTCGCGCTTATCGCCCGGCGTACCGTTGGTTTTCTGCCGTGGTGTACGGTTAACGGACGATTTGAAACGGGTATTGCCCAGACCGTGCCAGCCGCCCTTGGCAACCAGCAGACGCTGACCGTGTTTGGTCATATCGCCCATGGTTTCACCGGTACCCTGGTCGATTACACGCGTACCTACCGGCACTTTAATCGTCACGTCTTTACCGCGCTTACCGGTACAGTCGCGGCTTGCGCCGTTTTGACCGCGCTCTGCACGGAAAGATTTTTCAAAACGATAATCGATAAGCGTGTTCAGGTTCTCGTCGGCTTCCATCCATACGTCACCACCGTCACCGCCGTCGCCGCCATCCGGGCCGCCTTTCGGAATATACTTTTCGCGGCGGAAGCTCACGCAACCATTACCGCCATCACCTGCAACGACCAGAATCGATGCTTCATCAACAAACTTCATTTTATTCTCCGTAAATCATTCGCCTGCGCGGGGTTGCGATACCACCGTTGTATGCTTACGTAATCCGCCCCAAATACGATGACCAATGGCGGAATACATCGCGCCCGCAACCACGACAAACGCACCGAGATAACCTAAAAGGTTTAACATCGGTCTGGCGAAGAAATCGGGCCAGGCCAGTGATAAAAGATCTGAAAAAAACAGCGTAAACAGTGGGGTGAGCGTGATGATCGCACTCACCTGCGCTGCCTGCCAGCGAGCCATCGCTTCCGCCAGGGCGCCATATCCTACCAAGGTATTCAGTCCGCAAAAAATTAAACATGCGAGCTGCCAGTGGCTAAGCTGCGCTATCACCTCTGGATTTGCCAGAGGGAAGAGCGCAATTGTACATAAAGTGTACAGTAAAAACAGGATCTGCGGTGAGGCCAGCCGACGCAATAAAACCTTTTGCGCCACGCCATAACTCACCCAGACCGTCGCCGCACCGACCCCAAAGATAACTCCCCAGGTATAATCGGTGAGCTTTGTAAATATCTCGACCAGACTGGTATTAAAAAACATCACCAGGCCGCTCAGGAGCATCAATGCCCCTACAACCTGAGTGCTGCGCATTTTCTCTTTCAGGATAAATACGCTGGCAACCATCATGCCAACTGGCGAGAGTTGCCCAATCACCTGCGAAGCGGTCGGACTCAGGTATTGCAAGGATGAGCTGAACAGGATGAAGTTCCCAAACAGCCCGGCGGTCGCCACTGCCAACAAAATCAACCAGCGTGGCTTACGAAACACGCGTAATGGCGGCAACCTCTTCTTCACCGCAAGAATGGCACCAAGGCCAATACTCGCCATCAAGAAACGGTAAAACACGATTGTCGGAGGTTCCATCACCTCCAGCACCTGCTTCATTGCAATTGGCAACGCCCCCCAGCAAATTGCTGTGGTGAGCGCCAAAAGAATGCCAATGCCTGCCTGCTGCTTCATACCGTATTCCCTGCAAAGCGCATTTGCGGATTAACGTCGCACCATGCGCATTTTTACCGGTTATCGAATGTAAAAAGCCCCGCAACGTGTTGCGGGGCTTTCATCCGTTACCGGGACGCGAAAAACTTATTCAGCTTCGATGCTGATAAATTTACGGTTTTTCGGGCCTTTAACTTCGAATTTCACTTTACCGTCTGCTTTAGCAAACAGAGTGTGGTCACGACCGCAACCTACGTTAGCGCCAGCGTGGAATTTGGTACCACGTTGACGAACGATGATGCTACCCGCCAGAACGGATTCGCCACCGAAACGCTTAACGCCCAGGCGTTTAGCTTCTGAATCGCGACCGTTACGTGTGGAGCCGCCAGCCTTTTTATGTGCCATTTGAAATCTCTCCTCAGGTCTTAGGCGCTGATGCCAGTAATTTTCACATCAGTGAACCACTGACGATGGCCCTGCTGCTTACGATAGTGTTTACGACGGCGAAACTTAACGATTTTAACTTTCTCGCCACGACCGTGAGCAACAACTTCAGCTTTGATTACGCCGCCATCAACGAAAGGAACGCCGATTTTGACTTCTTCACCGTTTGCGATCATCAGCACTTCAGCGAACTCAACAGTTTCGCCAGTTGCGATGTCCAGCTTTTCCAGGCGAACGGTCTGACCTTCGCTTACTCGGTGTTGTTTACCACCACTTTGGAAAACCGCGTACATATAAAACTCCGCTTCCGCGCACACCTTTTCAATGATTCAGAGTGCGCTATAAATATTCACAATAGGGCGCGAATATTACGCAAAACGCACGCCTTTGACAAGTGCTACAGTCAATACACGAAGAAAAAAAACACAACTTGTACGGTAACGTTTATCTGTGCCATTTTTTCAGTACAATCACTCTATATTCCTAACCATAAACCCTAAGTTGCCTCTGTTCACAGTAAGGTAATCGGGGCGAAAAGCCCGGCTTTTGCGATGAATTTAGAAAAAATCAATGAGTTAACCGCGCAAGATATGGCGGGTGTTAATGCAGCAATTCTCGAGCAGCTTAATTCCGACGTCCAACTGATCAATCAGTTAGGCTATTACATCGTCAGCGGCGGCGGTAAACGTATTCGTCCGATGATTGCTGTACTGGCTGCACGAGCTGTTGGCTATGAGGGGAATGCACATGTCACCATTGCTGCCCTAATTGAGTTTATCCACACGGCGACCCTGCTACACGACGACGTTGTGGATGAATCAGATATGCGCCGAGGCAAAGCTACCGCCAACGCCGCTTTTGGTAACGCTGCCAGCGTGCTGGTAGGCGATTTTATTTATACCCGTGCGTTCCAGATGATGACCAGCCTCGGCTCGCTCAAAGTGCTGGAAGTGATGTCAGAGGCTGTAAACGTCATCGCGGAAGGTGAAGTTTTGCAACTGATGAACGTTAATGATCCGGACATCACCGAAGAGAACTACATGCGCGTTATTTACAGCAAAACCGCACGTCTGTTCGAGGCTGCGGCTCAGTGTTCCGGTATTCTGGCAGGCTGTACGCCGGAAGAGGAAAAAGGCCTGCAAGATTATGGTCGTTACCTCGGCACGGCTTTCCAGCTGATCGACGATTTGCTCGATTACAATGCCGATGGCGAACAGTTGGGCAAAAATGTTGGTGATGATCTGAACGAAGGTAAACCGACGCTGCCGCTGCTGCATGCGATGCATCATGGCACACCAGAACAGGCACAGATGATCCGTTCCGCCATCGAACAAGGGAACGGTCGACATCTTCTGGAACCGGTTCTGGAAGCAATGAACGCTTGCGGCTCTCTGGAATGGACACGTCAGCGTGCGGAAGAAGAAGCAGACAAAGCCATTGCTGCATTGCAAGTGTTACCGGATACCCCATGGCGAGAGGCGTTAATCGGCCTCGCACACATCGCTGTTCAACGCGATCGTTAATCCCTTCCTGTTATCCCGCGTACTGCGCGGGATAATTCTAATAAACTCCAAAAAATCCTCAATCAATCGCAAAATTGTCTGAAATACAGATGACTTATCTTAATATATTCTGAATATTCACACTCCTTACAGGAACTTTTTAGAACAATGCGCCATCAGGAGTATAGTGATTCCTGGCAGAACGCATGTTCTGAATGAAAGCGACCAACTTAAGGAGTGAGGAAAGATGGAGAATAATTTCATTGACTGGCATCCCGCCGATATCATTGCGGGTTTGCGGAAAAGAGGAACGTCAATGGCCGCGGAATCTCGCAGAAATGGTTTGAGTTCCTCGACACTGGCGAATGCATTATCGCGTCCCTGGCCGAAAGGAGAGATGATTATTGCGAAAGCATTAGGAACTGATCCCTGGGTTATCTGGCCATCACGCTATCATGACCCGCTGACCCATGAGTTTATCGACAGATCGCAGTTGATGCGCAGCTACACCAAACCGCAAAAATGAGTAGCCTGGCGGTAGCCCCGCGAACGGGGCTGCCAGCTATCAGACGATTACTCGCCTTTCACACGCTCAATGTTAGCACCAAGCGCGCGAAGTTTGTCTTCAATGCGCTCGTAGCCACGATCGATGTGATAAATACGATCAACAACCGTAGTACCTTCTGCAATGCAGCCAGCCAGCACCAGACTTGCTGAAGCACGCAGATCGGTTGCCATTACCTGTGCACCGGAAAGTTTTTCAACACCGTGACAAATAACGGTATTGCTTTCAATTTCGGCATGCGCGCCCATACGGCTTAGCTCAGGTACGTGCATAAAGCGGTTTTCAAAGACCGTTTCGGTGATAAATCCGGTTCCTTCTGCCACCAGGTTCAGCAGCGTGAACTGGGCCTGCATATCGGTCGGGAACGCCGGATGCGGCGCAGTACGTACGTTAACGGCCTTCGGACGTTTGCCGTGCATATCCAGGCTAATCCAGTCTTCACCCACTTCAATGTCCGCCCCGGCGTCACGCAGTTTCGCCAGCACAGCGTCAAGGGTATCTGGCTGGGCGTTATGGCAGACGATTTTGCCGCGAGAGATCGCCGCAGCAACCAGGAAAGTACCGGTTTCAATTCGATCCGGCAGGACGCGGTAAACGCCGCCACCTAAACGTTCTACCCCTTCGATGACAATACGATCGGTACCCTGGCCGCTAATTTTCGCGCCCAGCGTAACCAGGAAGTTCGCGGTATCGACGATTTCCGGTTCACGCGCCGCGTTTTCAATAATTGTGGTGCCTTCCGCCAGGGTTGCAGCACACATAATGGTCACGGTTGCACCAACACTGACTTTATCCATTACGATGTGCGCGCCTTTCAGACGGCCATCGACGGAAGCTTTAACGTAACCTTCTTCCAGTTTGATGGTCGCGCCTAATTGCTCAAGGCCGGAAATATGTAAATCAACCGGACGAGCACCAATCGTACAACCACCAGGCAAAGAAACCTGCCCCTGACCAAAACGAGCCACCAGCGGCCCAAGCGCCCAGATAGAGGCACGCATGGTTTTAACCAGATCGTAAGGCGCGCAGAAGACATTAACGTCACGGGCATCGATATGCACAGAACCATTACGTTCTACTTTGGCGCCAAGCTGGCTAAGCAGCTTCATTGATGTATCGACGTCTTTCAGTTTCGGGACGTTCTGGATCTCCACCGGGTCTTCCGCCAGCAGTGCAGCGAAAAGGATAGGCAGAGCAGCATTTTTAGCGCCGGAAATTGTGACTTCGCCCTGGAGCTTCGTTGGCCCCTGAACACGAAATTTATCCATTTAGTATGTTCTCAGTTAACAATTCATATCCGCTACCGGCGTATCGCCCATAGCTCAAAAGCCGTTCAGTTTGCGATCACGCGCCCACTCCGCTGGGGTATACGCTTTGATCGACACAGCATGAATGCGGTTATCCGCAATATATTCCATCAGCGGACCGTAAACCGTCTGCTGTTTTTTAACCCGGCTCATGCCATCAAACATCTCACCCACGGCAATAACCTGAAAGTGGCTGCCATCGCCGGAAACGTGGACTTCCTGGAGGGAAAGAGCGTTCATCAGCACGCTCTGAATTTCATTATTTTCCATGGGATCTTCATTCATCAGTTAATAAACCAGCGAAACATCTTAGAGCAAAGTTGCGCTGTCATAAATAAGCAAAAAGCCTTGCTGATTAATCAGACAAGGCTCGACTTACTGGTAGGTTTGCCGGACTGGCGGGTAACGCCTTATTCAGCCTGAAAAAAATTAACGAGGCAGGACATCAGACGGCAAATTATACAATTTTGCCAGGGTATACACCTTGTCGTTTACCCCCTGAAGCGTCACGCTGTTGCCTTGCTTTTTCGCCAGATCGATAAGATGGAGCAGCAACGCCAGTCCACCCGTATCAACGCGGGACACTCGACTAAGATCGATGCGGGTAATCCCCCTCACCGCTTCGTCACGCATTTCCCACAGCGGTAGCAGAACGTCCTGATCCAGCTCTCCGGTCAATACCAGGGTGTCACCCGTCTGCATCCAGCTCAGTGACTCGCTCATTATTTTTTCTCTTCCAGGGTGATTTTCTGTTGAGAAATAGACTTCAGTTGTGCGGTCAGACCATCGATGCCTTTCGTGCGCAGTAAAGTCCCCCACTCATTTTGTTTCGTGGTGATCATGCTGACGCCTTCGGCAATCATGTCATAAGCCTGCCACTTGCCAGTCTGAGAGTTTTTACGCCACTGGAAATCGAGACGTACCGGTGGACGGCCATTCGGGTCAATAATGGTGACACGGATAGGCACAATGGTTTTATCACCCAACGGCTGTTCTGGCGCAATCTGATAGGTCTGACCGTGATACATCGCCAGCGCCTGACCGTAAGCCTGCTTCAGATACTCATGGAAAGCGGCAAAGTAGGCTTCACGCTGGGCTGGGGTCGCGCTTTTGTAGTACTGACCCAGTACCAGCGCACCGGCGTATTTTATCTGTACGTAGGGTAGCAGTTCCTGATCGACGATGGTACGCAGGTAATCAGGATTAGCCCGAATTTGCGATTGTTCATTCTTCAGGCGATCGAACGTTTTCTGTGCCGCCTCGTCCATCAGCTTATACGGATTGGTCTGATCTGCCGCGGTTGCCGCACTCAACGGTGCAATCATTAGCAAAGCGACCATCATTAAACGTTTAAACATGCGTCGGTTCTCCTGAAATTATTTCGTTGTACCCACAGGTTCAGTGGTTTCATTATTACCTGGCGCAGCAGCTGGCGCATCGCCACTATTCTTATTGTCATCGCCTTTACTACCGTAAAGGAACTGACCAATGAGATCTTCCAGCACCATCGCAGACTTGGTGTCCTGAATTGTATCGCCATCCTTCAGGATAGCAGTCCCCAGTTCCGGGTCTTCAAAACCGACGTTTAATGCCAGATATTGTTCCCCAAGCAAACCGGAAGTACGAATGCTCAACGAACTGGTATCAGGAATGTGGTTATAACGTTGTTCAATTTCCAGCGTTACGCGTGGCAGATAGGTTTTCGGGTCCAGCGTAATATCCGCCACCCGGCCTACGACAACACCACCAATACTGACTGGAGAGCGCGCTTTCAGGCCGCCGATATTATCGAACGTCGCATAAAGCGTGTAGGTCGGTTCAGTTCGCATTGACGTCACGTTTGCCGCCTTCAGGCAAACAAACAGCGCCGCCAGCAGTGCTGCTAATAAAAAGATACCCACCCAAATTTCATTTTTTTTCGTTTGCATGAACTCAATTCCCAAACATCAATGCGGTCAGCACAAAATCCAGCCCCAGAACGGCCAGAGACGAGTGGACAACGGTACGAGTGGTTGCCCGGCTAATCCCGGCAGAGGTCGGGATGGCGTCATAACCGTTAAACAGCGAAATCCACGTCACCGTAATAGCGAACACCACGCTCTTAATCAGACAGTTGACCAGATCCATACGCCAGTCGACGGCGTTTTGCATTGCCGACCAGAAGAACCCACTATCAATGCCTTTCCAACTGACGCCAACCAGCGATCCGCCCCAGATCCCCACGGCGACGAAAATTATCGTCAGCAGCGGTAGTGAAATTACCCCAGCCCAGAAACGTGGGGAAATGACGCGGCGCAGTGGGTCCACGGCCATCATCTCCATGCTGGAGAGCTGCTCTGTGGCGCGCATCAAACCGATTTCCGCAGTTAACGCCGAACCGGCACGTCCGGCAAACAGCAGTGCTGCGACCACCGGCCCCAGTTCGCGCAGCAGCGATAAGGCTACCAGCATCCCCAGACTGGTTTCCGCACTATAAGTGGTCAGTACCAGATAACCTTGCAGACCCAGCACCATTCCGATGAACACGCCAGAAACCACAATAATCAGCATCGACAGGACGCCGACATTATAGAGCTGACGCACCAACAGCGGCGCATGTTTGCGAAATTCCGGTTTGCCGACCAGCGCATTGAATAACATTAACCCGGCCCGCCCGAACGTTCTCAGGGTTTTAATCCCTTTATGTCCGAGCGACGCCAGCGCATTTAACAGCATGAGTGGCTTAACTCCCTGGTAAAAGATCAGCGTGATAATCGCCGGCAGGATAGCGGAACGGAACTGGTCCGTCAGCAATCCCGTCCAGAAACTGACGTACGCGAGGATCAGGATTCGCCTGCAACGCCTGGGCGCTACCGTGAGCGACAATCTTTTTGTCTGCCAGGATCCAGGCGTGATCAGCAATACTTAAGACTTCCGGCACATCGTGAGAAACCACCACACAGGTTACGCCCAGCGCGCTGTTCAGCTCGGAAATCAGCTTCACCAGGACGCCCATAGTGATGGGATCTTGCCCAACAAACGGCTCATCAAACATGATGAGATCCGGCTCCAGCGCAATTGCACGCGCCAGCGCCGCACGACGCGCCATCCCGCCTGAAAGCTCCGATGGCATAAGTTTAGCCGCTCCGCGCAGCCCCACGGCTTCCAGCTTCATCATCACCGTGCTATGCAGCAACGGTGCGGGAAGTTGGGTATGTTCACGCAGTGGATAGGCGACGTTGTCAAAAACGTTCATATCGGTGAACAGCGCGCCGGACTGAAACAACATGCTCATCCGTTTACGCACGGTATACAGGCGCGAACGAGACATCGCCGGAATATTTTCGCCATCAAAAAGGATCTCGCCGTGATCTGGCGCGATTTGCCCACCAATCAGACGGAGTAGCGTCGTTTTACCGATGCCTGATGGCCCCATAATCGCCGTGATCTTCCCTCGCGGCACGGTCAGGGAAATATTATCGAAGATGCAGCGATTGCCACGCGTAAAACTGACATCGCGCATATCGACTAAATTCGCCACAGACTGCTCCATAATTCACCCTTTGTCTTGCGTTGATTTTCTAAGCATGGCGCTCAATTTAACCTTGAACCCAACATATTTACAGAATATTACCCGCCGCGGTTAGCGAAAGCTGGCATTTGTTTTACTTTTTAGCCGCATAAAGTCAAAATTAAGAATTCATTACGGCTTTCTGAAAATCTTCAGCGGACCGGCGAGTATACCTGAAGAAAGGACGTTAGATGCTTTTAGCTACGGCACTGTTAATTGTTGGTTTACTTTTGGTCGTTTACAGTGCCGACCGTCTGGTATTTGCCGCCTCTATTCTTTGCCGCACTTTTGGCATCCCACCGCTGATCATCGGCATGACGGTGGTCAGTATTGGTACGTCACTTCCAGAAATAATCGTTTCGCTTGCCGCGTCGCTGCATGAACAACGAGATTTAGCCGTCGGCACAGCACTCGGCTCAAACATAATCAATATTTTACTGATCCTCGGTCTGGCTGCGCTGGTGCGCCCTTTTACCGTACATTCCGATGTTCTGCGCCGTGAATTACCATTAATGTTATTAGTCAGTGTGGTGGCCGGTTCCGTACTCTATGACGGACAACTTGGTCGCAGCGATGGTATCTTTCTCCTCTTTCTGGCTGTGCTATGGCTGCTGTTCATTGTTAAACTTGCACGTCAGGCAGAACGTCAGGGGACTGACAGCCTGACCAGAGAACAGCTTGCAGAGCTACCGCGCGAAGGCGGTTTACCTGTCGCGTTTTTATGGCTCGGCATTGCATTGATTATCATGCCGGTAGCAACGCGGATGGTGATTGACAACGCCACCGTACTGGCGAATTACTTTGCCATCAGCGAGTTGACTATTGGTCTGACGGCAATCGCTATCGGCACTAGTCTGCCGGAACTGGCAACCGCGATAGCAGGTTTTCGCAAAGGTGAAAACGACATTGCTGTCGGTAATATCATTGGCGCAAACATTTTTAATATTGTCATCGTGCTGGGTTTACCCGCGCTGATAACGCCCGGGGAGGTTAACCCACTGGCGTACAGCCGTGACTGCAGCGTGATGCTGTTGGTCAGTATTATTTTTGCGTTGCTATGCTGGCGACGCTCCCGGCAATCTGGCCGTGGCATTGGGGTATTATTAACAGGCGGATTTGTCGTATGGCTGGCGATGTTGTACTGGTTATCGCCAATACTCGTTGAATAACTGGAAACGCATTATGTCGCACGTAGAGTTGCAACCGGGTTTTGACTTTCAGCAAGCAGGTAAAGAAGTCCTGGCGATTGAACGTGAATGCCTGGCAGAGCTTGATCAATACATCAATCAGAATTTCACGCTCGCCTGTGAAAAGATGTTCTGGTGTAAAGGTAAAGTCGTGGTCATGGGAATGGGTAAATCGGGACACATTGGGCGCAAAATGGCAGCAACCTTTGCCAGCACCGGTACTCCGTCATTTTTCGTCCATCCCGGTGAGGCCGCACATGGCGATTTAGGCATGGTCACCCCGCAGGACGTGGTCATTGCGATTTCTAACTCAGGTGAATCCAGCGAAATCACGGCCTTAATCCCGGTACTCAAACGCCTGCATGTACCGTTAATTTGCATCACCGGTCGTCCGGAGAGCAGCATGGCACGCGCAGCAGACGTGCATCTGTGTGTTAAAGTAGCAAAAGAAGCTTGTCCGTTAGGGCTGGCGCCAACCAGCAGTACTACCGCGACGCTGGTCATGGGAGATGCGCTCGCCGTCGCCTTGTTGAAAGCGCGCGGCTTTACCGCCGAAGATTTTGCACTTTCGCATCCAGGCGGCGCACTTGGTCGTAAACTTCTGCTTCGCGTCAGCGATATTATGCATACGGGCGACGAGATCCCGCATGTCAAGAAAACGGCCAGCCTGCGCGATGCGCTGCTGGAAGTCACCCGCAAAAATCTTGGTATGACCGTCATTTGCGATGACAATATGATGATTGAAGGCATCTTTACCGACGGTGATTTACGCCGTGTCTTCGATATGGGCGTGGATGTCCGTCAGTTAGGTATTGCCGATGTGATGACGCCGGGGGGAATTCGTGTACGTCCTGGCATTCTGGCCGTTGAGGCGCTGAACTTAATGCAGTCCCGCCATATCACTTCCGTAATGGTTGCCGATGGCGACCATTTACTCGGTGTGTTACATATGCACGATTTATTGCGTGCTGGCGTAGTGTAAAGATTCAAGGATAAACAACAATGAGTAAAGCAGGTGCGTCGCTTGCGACCTGTTACGGCCCTGTTAGCGCCGATGTGATGGCAAAAGCAGAGAACATTCGTCTGCTGATCCTCGACGTTGATGGCGTATTGTCAGATGGTCTGATTTATATGGGTAACAATGGCGAAGAGCTGAAAGCGTTCAATGTTCGTGACGGTTACGGTATCCGCTGTGCGCTCACCTCTGATATTGAAGTCGCCATCATTACTGGACGAAAGGCTAAACTGGTAGAAGATCGGTGTGCAACGTTAGGGATCACCCATCTGTATCAGGGGCAATCAAACAAGCTTATCGCCTTTGGCGATCTGCTGGAAAAACTGGCGATTGCGCCAGAAAACGTGGCTTACGTTGGTGATGATCTTATCGACTGGCCAGTGATGGAAAAAGTGGGCTTAAGCGTGGCCGTAGCCGATGCGCATCCGCTATTGATTCCGCGCGCTGATTACGTGACGCGCATTGCTGGCGGTCGTGGCGCGGTTCGTGAAGTTTGCGACTTATTACTTCTGGCGCAGGGCAAACTGGATGAAGCCAAAGGGCAATCGATATGAGTAAAGCCAGACGTTGGGTTATCATTGTGCTATCACTGGCGGTTCTGGTGATGATCGGCGTTAACATGACCGAGAAAGACGATACCGCCCAGGTGGTCGTCAACAACAATGATCCCACCTATAAAAGCGAGCATACGGACACGCTCGTCTATAACCCAGAAGGAGCCCTAAGCTATCGATTGATTGCTCAACACGTTGAATATTATTCCGATCAGGCCGTTTCGTGGTTTACGCAACCCGTACTTACCACGTTTGATAAGGATAAAATCCCGACATGGTCGGTTAAAGCAGATAAAGCCAAGCTAACCAATGACCGGATGCTCTATTTATATGGACACGTTGAAGTCAACGCACTCGTGCCGGACTCTCAACTTCGCAGAATCACGACGGATAACGCGCAGATCAATCTGGTGACGCAGGATGTTACCTCTGAAGACCTCGTCACGTTATACGGAACAACATTTAACTCCAGCGGTCTGAAAATGCGCGGCAACTTACGCAGCAAGAATGCCGAGCTGATTGAAAAGGTTAGAACATCCTATGAAATTCAAAACAAACAAACTCAGCCTTAATCTTGTGCTTGCCAGCTCACTTCTGGCCGCCAGCATTCCGGCATTTGCCGTTACCGGAGATACTGACCAACCGATCCACATTGAGTCGGACCAGCAATCTCTTGATATGCAAGGCAACGTGGTTACCTTTACCGGTAATGTCGTCGTGACTCAAGGCACCATTAAAATTAATGCCGATAAAGTGGTCGTTACCCGTCCGGGCGGCGAACAAGGTAAAGAGGTGATTGACGGCTACGGTAAACCGGCAACGTTCTACCAGATGCAGGACAACGGTAAACCCGTTGAAGGTCACGCTTCCCAGATGCATTACGAACTGGCAAAAGATTTTGTCGTTCTGACGGGTAATGCTTATCTGCAGCAGGTCGATAGCAACATTAAGGGCGATAAGATCACTTACCTGGTGAAAGAGCAGAAAATGCAGGCTTTCAGTGACAAAGGTAAGCGTGTGACCACCGTTCTGGTGCCGTCACAATTGCAGGACAAAAACAACAAAGGCCAGACCCCGGCGCAGAAGAAGGGTAATTAATTCGTTATGGCAACTTTAACTGCAAAGAACCTTGCAAAAGCCTATAAAGGCCGCCGCGTGGTGGAAGACGTCAGCCTGACCGTCAACTCCGGGGAGATTGTCGGTCTGCTGGGGCCAAACGGTGCCGGTAAGACGACCACTTTCTATATGGTCGTTGGCATTGTGCCGCGCGATGCGGGCAACATTATTATTGATGACGACGATATCAGCCTGCTGCCGCTGCATGCGCGTGCGCGTCGCGGTATCGGCTATTTGCCGCAGGAAGCCTCTATTTTCCGTCGACTCAGCGTTTACGATAACCTGATGGCGGTACTGCAAATTCGTGACGACTTATCCGCTGAACAGCGTGAAGATCGCGCGAACGAGCTGATGGAAGAGTTCCACATTGAGCATTTACGCGACAGCATGGGGCAATCGCTCTCCGGTGGTGAACGCCGTCGTGTAGAAATTGCGCGCGCACTGGCTGCGAATCCGAAATTTATCCTCCTCGATGAACCATTTGCCGGGGTTGACCCGATCTCGGTTATCGACATCAAACGTATCATTGAACACCTGCGCGACAGCGGGCTGGGCGTGCTTATCACCGACCATAACGTGCGTGAAACGCTGGCTGTTTGTGAACGCGCTTATATCGTCAGTCAGGGGCATTTAATCGCTCATGGCACGCCGACAGAAATCTTACAAGATGAACATGTTAAGCGTGTATACCTTGGGGAAGACTTCAGACTCTGATAGGGTAGAAGTTTGCGACGTTTTAGCAGGAGAGTACGATTCTGAACATGAAGCAAGGTTTGCAACTCAGGCTTAGCCAACAACTGGCAATGACGCCTCAGCTACAACAGGCGATTCGTCTGTTGCAGTTGTCCACGCTGGAGCTTCAGCAGGAGCTACAGCAGGCGCTGGAAAGTAATCCATTGCTTGAGCAAATCGACACTCATGATGAAATCGACACTCACGAAACGCCAGACAGCGAAACGCTGGATACCGCTGACGCGCTCGAACAAAAAGAGATGCCGGAAGAGCTGCCGCTCGATGCCAGTTGGGATACCATCTACACCGCCGGTACGCCATCAGGCACCAGCGGTGACTACATCGACGACGAGCTGCCGGTCTATCAGGGCGAAACGACGCAGACCTTGCAGGATTATCTGATGTGGCAGGTCGAGCTGACACCGTTTTCCGACACTGACCGCGCTATCGCCACCTCCATCGTCGATGCCGTTGATGACACCGGTTATCTGACCGTCCCGCTGGAAGATATTCTCGAAAGTATGGGCGATGAAGAGATCGACATCGATGAAGTTGAAGCAGTTCTGAAACGCATCCAGCGTTTTGATCCGGTCGGTGTGGCGGCGAAAGATCTGCGTGACTGTCTGCTGATCCAACTTTCCCAATTCGATAAAACCACGCCGTGGCTGGAAGAAGCTCGACTGATCATTAGCGATCATCTCGATCTGCTGGCCAATCACGACTTTCGCTCATTAATGCGCGTCACGCGTCTGAAAGAAGATGTGCTGAAAGAAGCCGTCAATCTGATCCAGTCACTCGATCCACGTCCTGGCCAGTCGATCCAGACCGGTGAACCGGAATATGTCATCCCTGATGTGCTGGTGCGTAAGCATAACGGCCAGTGGACGGTTGAACTGAACAGCGACAGTATTCCACGTCTGCAAATCAACCAGCATTACGCCTCAATGTGCAATAACGCACGTAACGATGGCGACAGTCAGTTTATCCGCAGCAATCTGCAGGATGCTAAATGGTTGATTAAGAGCCTGGAAAGCCGTAACGATACGCTGCTGCGCGTCAGTCGCTGTATTGTTGAACAACAGCAAGCCTTCTTTGAGCAAGGCGAAGAATATATGAAACCGATGGTGCTGGCTGATATCGCCCAGGCCGTCGAGATGCATGAATCGACGATATCTCGCGTGACCACGCAAAAGTACCTGCATAGTCCACGAGGCATTTTTGAACTGAAGTATTTCTTTTCCAGTCACGTCAATACCGAAGGGGGTGGCGAAGCCTCTTCCACGGCGATTCGTGCACTGGTGAAGAAATTAATCGCGGCGGAAAACCCAGCGAAACCGTTGAGCGACAGCAAGTTAACCTCTTTGTTGTCAGAACAAGGTATCATGGTGGCACGCCGCACTGTTGCGAAGTACCGAGAGTCTTTATCCATTCCGCCGTCAAACCAGCGTAAACAGCTCGTTTGACCCAACCGATAAGGAAGACACTATGCAGCTCAACATTACCGGAAATAACGTCGAGATCACCGAGGCCCTGCGCGAATTTGTCACCTCAAAGTTTGCCAAACTTGAGCAATATTTTGACCGAATCAACCAGGTTTATGTTGTTCTGAAAGTGGAGAAAGTCACCCACACCTCAGATGCAACACTGCATGTTAACGGTGGCGAAATTCATGCCAGCGCGGAAGGTCAGGACATGTACGCCGCCATTGATGGCTTAATTGATAAGTTGGCACGTCAGCTAACCAAGCATAAAGATAAATTGAAACAACACTAATTGTCCGGGCAATTAGCAAGTGCATGGCGGCCTGTTGTATGGCACAACAGGCCATTTGTACGGTTAATGCTCCGAATCTGCCCCACTGTTTGAGTGGGCAGATTCTTAGGTGAAATTATGACAAATAATGATACAACTCTACAGCTTAGCAGTGTTCTTAACAGGGAATGTACGCGAAGCCGCGTCCACTGTCAGAGCAAAAAACGCGCCCTGGAAATCATCAGCGAACTGGCGGCAAAACAACTTAGCCTGCCGCCGCAGGTGGTTTTTGAAGCTATTCTGACGCGGGAAAAAATGGGCAGTACCGGTATTGGTAATGGCATTGCCATTCCGCACGGCAAACTGGAAGAAGATACCCTACGCGCGGTTGGCGTTTTCGTTCAGCTAGAAACACCCATTGCTTTTGATGCCATCGATAACCAGCCGGTAGACTTACTTTTTGCCCTGTTGGTACCCGCAGACCAAACCAAAACGCACCTGCACACTCTTTCGCTGGTCGCGAAACGTCTGGCGGACAAAACTATCTGCCGCCGTTTACGTGCAGCCCAGAGCGATGAAGAGCTGTATCAAATCATTACGGATACCGAAGGTACTCCGGATGAAACGTAGTTATTCTGTAATGTCTCTTTTAGACGTTGTGAGGAGAAACAGTACATGGTACTGATGATCGTCAGCGGACGTTCAGGGTCAGGCAAATCTGTCGCCCTGCGGGCGCTGGAAGATATGGGTTTTTACTGCGTGGATAACCTTCCCGTAGTGCTGTTACCCGATCTGGCTCGGACTCTGGCCGATCGCGAGATTTCTGCCGCCGTCAGCATTGATGTCCGCAATATGCCAGAGTCGCCAGAAATATTCGAACAGGCGATGAGCAATCTGCCTGATGCTTTCTCACCGCAACTCCTGTTTCTCGATGCCGATCGTAACACGCTGATTCGTCGTTACAGCGATACGCGCCGCCTGCATCCGCTTTCCAGCAAAAACCTGTCGCTGGAAAGTGCTATCGACAAAGAAAGCGATCTGCTGGAACCGCTGCGTTCACGGGCGGATCTGATTGTCGATACATCTGAAATGTCCGTTCATGAACTGGCAGAAATGCTGCGTACCCGCCTGCTGGGTAAACGCGAGCGTGAACTGACAATGGTCTTTGAATCCTTCGGCTTCAAGCACGGTATTCCTATCGACGCGGATTACGTCTTTGACGTACGTTTCCTGCCGAACCCACACTGGGATCCGAAACTGCGTCCGATGACGGGTCTTGATAAACCTGTCGCCGCATTCCTCGATAGGCACACAGAAGTACACAATTTTATCTACCAGACGCGTAGCTATCTTGAGCTATGGTTACCTATGCTGGAAACCAACAACCGTAGCTACCTGACGGTCGCCATTGGTTGTACTGGCGGGAAACACCGTTCGGTGTATATTGCAGAACAGTTGGCTGACTACTTCCGCTCACGCGGTAAAAACGTCCAGTCACGCCATCGCACGCTGGAAAAACGTAAACCATGACCGTCAAACAAACTGTCGAAATCACTAACAAGCTGGGCATGCATGCCCGGCCTGCTATGAAACTGTTTGAATTAATGCAGGGTTTTGACGCCGAAGTGCTTTTACGTAATGACGAAGGCACCGAGGCTGAAGCCAACAGCGTTATTGCGCTGTTGATGCTGGATTCTGCCAAAGGACGACAGATTGAAGTCGAAGCGACCGGTCCGCAGGAAGTTGAGGCGCTGGCCGCCGTCATCGCCCTCTTTAACTCAGGTTTTGACGAAGATTAATCTTCGTCATTCCGACACTTAATTCCCCCAGACACGCCCCTTCCGCCCTAACGTATGAAAAAAGCACAACCCCCAAATATCCCCATTTCTCGCAAATTGTACATTTCGTGCGCTTTTCTGTAAGTATAAAACCTTAAGAAAACCTTAAAAAAGCTTGTTTAGGTTTTGTTTAAGTTAAGCCCTCATACTGGAGACAGTCAGAAAATACCTCCAGGAGATGGCATGATTCGCTTATCTGAACAAAGTCCCCTGGGCACCGGAAGACATCGAAAATGTTATGCGCATCCGGAAGATGCCCAACGCTGTATTAAAATTGTCTACCACCGTGGCGACGGTGGTGATAAAGAGATCCGCCGTGAGTTAAAGTACTATGCGCATCTTGGTCGTCGTTTGAAAGACTGGAGCGGTATTCCGCGCTATCACGGTACGGTTGAGACTGATTGCGGAACCGGTTATGTCTACGATGTCATTGCCGATTTTGATGGCAAACCGTCTATTACACTGAGCGAATTTGCTAAACAATGCCATTACGAAGAAGATATCGCGCAACTGCGTCAGTTATTGAAACAGTTAAAGCGTTATTTGCAGAATAACCACATCGTGACGATGTCGCTGAAGCCGCAGAATATCCTCTGCCACCGCATCAGTGAGTCAGAAATTATCCCTGTCGTCTGTGACAACATTGGTGAAAGCACGTTGATTCCACTGGCGACCTGGTCGAAGTGGTGTTGTCTGCGTAAGCAAAAGCGGTTGTGGCGACGTTTTATCACTCAACCAGCGTTAGCTGTTGCTCTGCAAAAAGAGGCGCAACCGCGTGACAGCAAAAAGCTCGCCCTCTCCTCGCGCGAAGCCTAATACAGCTGGTGTTGTTGCATAAACGACTCACCGCCTAACTGATGCATTTGCTGCAAAATCCACGCCTGACGGCTACGCACGTAGCCCGAAGGTGCAGTAACTTTGAAACGAAGTGGATTGGGTAATACAGCCGCCAGTAACGCTGCTTCCGAACGGGTAAGTTTGCTGGCAGATTTATGGAAATAACGCTGTGCCGCAGCCTCGACGCCAAACACACCTTCGCCAAATTCGGCGACATTCAGGTAAACCGTCAGGATGCGCTTTTTGCTCCAGACCGTTTCTATCCCCAGTGTTAATCCGGCTTCCAGCCCTTTTCTTACCCAGCTTCGCCCATCCCACAAAAAGAGATTTTTGGCTGTCTGCTGCGAAATTGTTGATGCGCCGCGAATGCGGTTTTCATTGCGCTCGTTGTGCGCCAGGGCTTTCTCAATGGAAGCGACATCAAAACCCCAGTGCTCGGGAAATTTCTGATCTTCTGCGGCAATCACCGCCAGCCCCATCCACGGCGAGATTTGATCCATACTGACCCAGTCAGAATGCGCCATGTAACGAAAGTTACCGTGCAGCCAGGCACTTAGCTGACGCTCGGCCATCACCGCAGAGAACGGGACTGGCGCTATACTAAACAGCGCTATACCCCCGCCCCAGAGCACAACGAGGACAATCAGTAACCGCAGAATGAAACGGCGAACGAAACCGAACGCCGTTATGCGGCGTTTGCTCATTCCGCCAGAACCAGTACGCGGGAAACCAGCTTATCAATGCCACTTGCTGCTTCCGCAATGTTCTGTGCCAACATATACGCAGGCGTGGTAACAATCTTATTGTCTTCATCAACGACAATATCATCTACCGGACATGGCACATGCTCCGCGCCCATCTCTTCCAGCACTTCTGCGGTATCGATATCTGTACCGATAGTCAAACGCAGCGGGAAATTGAAGATTTTCGGCAACATTGCCGGTGCAATACACATAAAACCAAGCGGTTTTCCGGCCTGATGCATTGCCAGCGCCAGCGCCTTTAACTCACGGTCTACGCTGCATTCACTGCCAAGACTAGCAAAGTTGCTTAAATTCTTTGCCGCGCCAAATCCACCCGGCACAATTAACGCATCAAGTTCGGCGACATCAGCCTGTGCCAGAGGACGGATCTCACCACGCGTAATACGCGCCGCTTCAATCAACACATTGCGCGTTTCCGCCATTGCTTCACCGGTTAAATGGTTGATGACATCAACCTGCTGCTTATCTGGAGCAAAACAAACTGCCTGCGCGCCGCTGCGAGATATCGCTAATAACGTCAATACCGCTTCATGAATTTCAGAACCGTCATAGACGCCGCATCCGCTCAGAACTACGCCAATTTTCTTCATTGTGATCATCCTTTCGCAATTGACTGAAACACATTAATTTTTTTAATAAAAACGCTACGCATCACACATTTAACTGATTCATGTAACAAATCATTTAAGATTTGCTATCTTAACTGCATGCGGCCTGAAAAACAGTGCTGTGCCTTTGTTACTTATCATAAAAAATTACGGCGCAGCCAAGATTTCCCTGGTGTTGGCGCAGTATTCGCGCACCCCGGTTTAGCCGGGGTCATTTTTTAGCGGCTTTTGCCACCCACGCTTTCAGCACTTCTACGTCGTGACGCCACTCTTCTTTCATCTCTTCAATCCATTCACCAACATTATCTTCCCACGCAGGAAGATCGGGAGACTGAATTTGCTGACCCAGCTGTTGTAGATGGCGTAACCCCACTGAACCCGCTGCGCCTTTAATTTTATGTCCTTCCTCAACGATGCCTTTTTTGTCCTGTGCCGTCAGGTTCGACTCCAGTACGCTGACATAGCCCGGCATCATCTTCTCAAACACGGCCAACCCGTCGGTAATCAGCTTCGGTCCTACAAGTTCGAGATACTGTTCCAGCATGGGAATATCGAGCAATGCTTCTGATTTACCACTCTCTTCTGTCGTCACCGTGCTCTCCTCATCATCCTGGGTATCCCAGAATTTCTTGATCATCGCGGTTAGCGCCGGAACAGAAAGCGGCTTACTCAGCACATCATCCATTCCAGCATTGAGGTACTCTTGTTTGTCTTTCAGCACGTTAGCGGTTAAGGCCACCAGCGGTGGTAAATCTTCACGCGGATAACGCTTCGTCAGTTCGCGAGATATATCCAGCCCGGTCATATCTGGTAACTGAATATCCAGCAATACAAGGTCGTATTCGCCCGGCTTAAACATCTCCAGTGCTGCCTTACCAGACATCGCCACATCAACGCTGTTGCCCAGTTTTTCCAGCACCGAACGGGCAACGATGACGTTCAGCTCAATGTCTTCTACCAACAGCACATTCAGCGCCGGTAAAGGCATATCATCTTCATCAAACGCGTCATCCACTTCTTCCGCCACCGACGGCGCGTGGATCGTCAGGGTAAAGGTCGAGCCTTTACCTTGTTCGCTGGTGACTGTGATATCACCACCCATATTTTTCGCCAGTCGACGAGAAACCGCCAGGCCAATACCCGTACCGGTTGCAGGTTTGCCACCGTGGCTGTCTTTCACCTGGTAATACATGGCGAAAATTTTATCCAGTTCATTCTGTGGAATACCGATGCCGGAGTCTTCCACTTCAAAATGCAGCATGTCGCCTTCGTCATAACGTACGCGAACTGTCACCTGGCCCTTCTGGGTAAATTTCACAGCGTTACTGATTAAGTTCCACAGGATCTGGCGTAAGCGAGTCCCGTCGGTAATCACCTGATGCGGCAACGGCAGTGTTGGTTCAAGAACAAAGCGCAAGCCTTTTTGTTGCGCCTGCAGTGCGGAGAGGTTTTCCAGATCGGCCAGGAAGCTGGTGAAATCAACCGGCTGGTTATCGAGCTGAACTTTACGTCGCTCCATCTTATCCATATCAATAATATCGTTGAAGATATTCCCCAAAGTGATGGCGGAAACATGGATAGTTTTGAGATATTTTTCCTGCTCGGCGGTGAGCTCTGTATCCAGCAGAATTCGGCTTAAGCCGACGATACCGTTCAGCGGCGTACGCAACTCATGACTGATGGTGGAGATAAAGGTTGTTTTGTCGCGGCTGGCGCGTTCTAGCGCATCCTGATAACGCTTACGCTCGGTAATGTCGCGGCCGAACCCCATCAAGCCGTGGCGTTTACCCACGCGGTCGTAGTACGGCACTTTACGGATTTCAAAGCAGGCTTTGCGTCCATCCGGATAATCCAGCCACTGTTCATAGGTCAGTGACACATTATGACGGAACACCTTCTCGTCGGTTTCAATGACTTTCGCTGCGGCTTCCGGCGAGTAAACGTCCGCAGGTTTCAAATGCACCAACTGTTTTTCGCTTTTCCCGGTCAGCAGTTCCATCGCACGGTTACAGCCGGAAAACTCTTTATCTTCGTTACGGTAAAAAACCAGATCGGGTGAAGCATCAAGGAAGGAACGTAAGAACGAAGATTGTTGTTCGAGTTGAATTTGCGTCTCTTCGCGCTCTTTGATTTCAATTTTCAGCTGACCGAAGGTTTCCTGCAGTTCTGCTTCTGCTTTTTCACGAACGGCGATTTCCTGATTTAGCTGGGCAATATTATCTTTTAACTGAACGTTGAGGCTTAGATCGCGCTCGCGCATCTCCTCCAGTTTTTGCACCAGCCGTGACAGGCGTTGCCGTGACTCCTCGAGTTGCTCAACGACTACCGAAAGAAAGTAGACCGCCCATGGCGTAATCAACAAACCAAAGAAAATAGAGCGGATAACATCAATGCTTTCGACCTGACCATGCAGCACCATGGTTACCGCCATTTGTACCACAATGGCAAGAACGACGAGGGCCAGCGCCAGCAACATTGAGAAGCGCACCAGACCTAACTTCATCATCAGGTCAACATAGTACTGCGCCAGCAGACGAATTTGCTTCATTAGGGGATTCCTTCACGACAACCTGCCCCAATAATACCCAATTCTGGCAGTTACGTTATAAATTGTGTGAGAAATGCGGAATTCCCCTCAATGGCCTACGCCGTTGGAGGTAGCCACGGACGTCCCAGCGCCGATCCCTGTACGCCATGTTCAGTAAGATAGCGATCCAACTCAACCATACCCGTCCAGCGATTTTCACACCATAGCGGTGCAAGTAGCGTCGGGCGACGGGCGCTGGCGGAAATGCGGTGGTAGATAACTTCCGGCGGCGTATGGCGAATCATTTCTCCGGCAGTGAGCGTGTAATCTTCCAGTTCAATACCGTTCAAACGCCCCGCTTCCCAGGCTTTCGCCATAATGCTGCCTTTCACAATATGCAGCGGATGCAGCTTTATGCCGTCCACGCCGGTTTCAACCACTCGCTCCAGCGTTTGCAAACATTCAGCCTGCCCTTCGCCAGGCAGCCCGACAATTAAGTGAGAACACACCTTCAGACCGCGCTGACGTGCCAGCTGGGTTGTACGCTGATAACAGGCAAAATCATGGCCGCGATTGATGCGATGCAGCGTTTTGTCGTGTGCGGTTTGCAGCCCCAGCTCCAGCCACACTTCATAGCCCTGGTCTTTATATTCACAAAGCAAATCAAGCACCGCATCTGGCACGCAGTCCGGGCGGGTACCAACACACAAACCAACGATATTGGCCTGGCTTACCGCCTGTTGATACATAGAACGCAGCACCTGAACTTCAGCAAAGGTGCTGGTATACGCCTGAAAGTAGGCCAGATAGCGTTTCGCGCGGTTAACTAAATTCGCCTGGTGCGCCAGTTGCTCGGCAATGGAACGATGCTGCTGCGCTTCGTCGGCAAACGAGGCAACATTACAGAACGTGCAGCCGCCGCGCCCGATGGTACCGTCACGGTTAGGGCAGCTAAAACCGCCGTGCAGCGTCAGTTTATGCACCTTTTGCCCGTAACGACGGGTAAGATCACCACCAAACATATTGACTAATTTCTGTAACTGCATAATCTGATAGACCGCGCCTTGAAAAGAGGCCAAAGCCTGCCATTTTTAGCTCAATTCGGCGATGACCTGGATCAATCGCCCTGCCCTGCTTTTATCAACTGCATAATCAATCACAATTAATGAAATTCCATGCAGAACAACATGAATTACTTTTGCTTATCTGGCATCGGATTTTTTTATCTCCTTATAGATTTTAGGCAAAAACAGTAGCATGAAACGCCATTGCCGATTAAAGCAGTATAAAATACTGGCTTCTCTGCCTGTTCAAGGCAGGATAAGGGCTATCACGCCTCTAAGGCAGTCAGGAACTGAATGTTTCCCTTATGAGCATCGCATTAAGCCCAAAGAACACATATTCTTTAATTTCAATTAATTAGCAAAGAATTTTGCGCCAAAGCACATTTCCAGACCAATAAGCTTGCCATTTGACCTGTATCAGCTTTCCCGATAAGTTGGAAATCCGCTGGAAGCTTTCTGGATGAGCAGCCTGCTCATCATATTTATGCAGTAATTGAGATCCCCTCTTCACCGTATTAACCGATGCGAAAAGGACAAAAAAGGGGCGAATGCGAGGTAAGCGTATGAAACGCAAACCCCGTCGCCACGCTCTTTCTGTGCCCGTGCGCAGCGGTTCGGAAGTGGGGTTCCCGCAGAGCCTGGGGAGGTTCACTGATATGTTGTACGATAAATCCCTTGAGAAGGATAACTGTGGTTTCGGCCTGATCGCCCACATAGAAGGCGAACCTAGCCACAAGGTAGTGCGTACTGCAATACACGCACTGGCCCGAATGCAGCACCGTGGTGCGATTCTCGCCGATGGTAAAACCGGTGACGGTTGCGGCCTGCTATTACAAAAACCGGATCGCTTTTTTCGCATCGTTGCGCAGGAGCGCGGCTGGCGTTTAGCAAAAAACTACGCCGTCGGGATGCTCTTTCTGAATAAAGATCCTGAACTCGCCGCTGCCGCACGCCGCATCGTTGAAGAAGAACTGCAACGCGAAACCTTGTCGATTGTGGGCTGGCGTGATGTCCCCACTAACGAAGGCGTGCTGGGTGAAATCGCCCTCTCTTCTCTGCCACGCATTGAGCAAATTTTCGTTAACGCTCCGGCTGGCTGGCGTCCGCGTGATATGGAGCGCCGTCTGTTTATCGCCCGCCGCCGCATTGAAAAGCGTCTCGAAGCCGACAAAGACTTCTACGTCTGTAGCCTGTCGAATCTGGTGAACATCTATAAAGGTCTGTGTATGCCGGCGGATCTGCCGCGCTTCTACCTGGATCTTGCGGACCTGCGTCTGGAATCGGCCATTTGCCTGTTCCACCAACGCTTCTCCACTAACACCGTACCGCGCTGGCCGCTGGCGCAGCCGTTCCGCTATCTGGCGCATAACGGTGAAATCAACACCATCACCGGTAACCGCCAATGGGCGCGTGCGCGTACCTATAAATTCCAGACGCCACTGATCCCTGACCTGCACGACGCCGCGCCGTTCGTCAACGAAACCGGCTCTGACTCCAGTTCGATGGATAACATGCTGGAACTCCTGCTGGCAGGCGGGATGGATATCATCCGTGCTATGCGTCTGTTAGTACCACCCGCCTGGCAGAACAACCCGGATATGGACCCGGAACTGCGTGCCTTCTTTGACTTTAACTCCATGCATATGGAGCCGTGGGATGGCCCGGCGGGCATCGTGATGTCTGATGGTCGTTTTGCCGCCTGCAACCTCGACCGTAACGGTCTGCGTCCGGCGCGCTACGTCATCACCAAAGACAAACTCATCACCTGCGCCTCTGAAGTCGGTATCTGGGATTACCAGCCTGACGAAGTGGTCGAAAAAGGCCGCGTCGGGCCAGGCGAACTGATGGTAATCGACACTCGCAGTGGGCGTATTCTGCACTCGGCAGAAACCGATGACGATCTGAAAAGCCGCCATCCATATAAAGAGTGGATGGAGAAAAACGTCCGCCGTCTGGTACCGTTTGAAGATCTGCCCGATGAAGAAGTGGGTAGCCGCGAACTGGACGACGACACGCTTGCCAGCTACCAGAAACAGTTTAACTACAGCGCGGAAGAGCTGGACTCTGTAATCCGTGTGCTGGGCGAAAACGGTCAGGAAGCCGTCGGTTCGATGGGCGACGACACTCCATTCGCCGTGCTCTCCAGTCAGCCGCGCATTATTTACAACTACTTCCGTCAGCAGTTTGCCCAGGTAACCAACCCGCCAATCGACCCGTTGCGCGAAGCGCATGTTATGTCACTCGCCACCAGCATCGGTCGTGAAATGAACGTCTTCTGTGAAGCAGAAGGCCAGGCGCACCGTTTAAGCTTTAAATCGCCGATTCTGCTCTACTCCGATTTCAAACAGCTCACGACGATGAAAGAGGAGCACTACCGCGCAGATACGCTGGATATCACCTTTGACGTCACCAAAACCACGCTCGAAGCGACGGTCAAAGAGCTGTGTGACAAAGCCGAAAAAATGGTACGTAGCGGCACTGTGCTGCTGGTGCTCTCCGACCGGAATATCGCTAAAGATCGCCTGCCGGTTCCGGCCCCGATGGCGGTTGGCGCGATCCAAACTCGTCTGGTCGATCAAAGCCTGCGTTGCGATGCCAACATCATCGTCGAAACCGCCAGCGCCCGCGATCCGCACCACTTCGCCGTGTTGCTGGGCTTCGGCGCGACGGCTATTTATCCGTACCTTGCCTATGAAACGCTGGGCCGCCTGGTAGACACTCAGGCGATTGCCAAAAATTATCGTACCGTGATGCTGAACTACCGTAACGGCATCAACAAAGGCTTGTACAAAATCATGTCCAAAATGGGCATCTCCACCATCGCCTCTTATCGCTGCTCGAAACTGTTTGAAGCGGTCGGTCTGCACGATGATGTAGTGGGCCTGTGCTTCCAGGGGGCGGTCAGCCGCATTGGCGGAGCAAGCTTTGAAGACTTCCAGCAGGATCTGCTGAATCTCTCGAAACGTGCCTGGCTGGCGCGTAAGCCCATCAGCCAGGGCGGCCTGCTGAAATACGTGCACGGTGGCGAATACCACGCCTACAACCCGGACGTGGTGCGCACGCTGCAACAGGCGGTACAAAGCGGCGAGTACAGCGACTATCAGGAATACGCGAAGCTGGTTAATGAGCGTCCGGCAACCACGCTGCGCGATCTGCTGGCGATTACGCCGGGTGAAAATGCGGTCAACATTGCTGATGTTGAACCGGCAAGCGAACTGTTTAAACGCTTTGATACCGCCGCGATGTCTATTGGCGCGTTAAGCCCGGAGGCCCACGAGGCGCTGGCGGAAGCGATGAACAGCATCGGCGGCAACTCCAACTCCGGTGAAGGTGGTGAAGATCCGGCGCGCTACGGCACCAACAAAGTGTCGCGCATCAAGCAGGTGGCTTCCGGTCGCTTTGGGGTTACTCCGGCGTATCTGGTCAATGCCGACGTCATTCAGATTAAAGTCGCCCAGGGCGCGAAGCCGGGCGAAGGCGGTCAGTTGCCGGGCGACAAAGTCACTCCTTACATTGCCAAACTGCGCTATTCGGTGCCGGGCGTGACGCTGATCTCCCCGCCGCCGCACCACGATATCTACTCTATCGAAGACTTAGCGCAGCTCATTTTCGACCTCAAGCAGGTTAACCCGAAAGCGATGATCTCCGTGAAGCTGGTTTCCGAACCGGGCGTTGGCACCATCGCCACCGGTGTGGCGAAAGCTTATGCCGATTTAATCACCATCGCAGGCTATGACGGCGGCACCGGCGCAAGTCCGCTTTCATCGGTGAAATACGCAGGCTGTCCGTGGGAGCTGGGACTTGTTGAAACACAACAGGCACTGGTTGCCAACGGCTTGCGTCATAAAATCCGTTTGCAGGTCGATGGCGGCCTGAAAACCGGCGTTGATATAATCAAAGCGGCGATTCTCGGCGCAGAAAGCTTCGGCTTCGGCACTGGCCCAATGGTGGCGCTCGGCTGTAAATATCTGCGTATTTGCCACCTGAACAACTGCGCAACGGGTGTGGCAACTCAGGATGACAAACTGCGTAAGAATCACTATCACGGCCTGCCGTTCAAGGTGACGAATTACTTTGAGTTTATCGCCCGTGAAACCCGCGAGCTGATGGCACAGCTTGGCGTAACACGTCTGGTGGATCTGATTGGTCGCACCGACCTGCTGAAAGAGCTGGACGGGTTCACCGCCAAACAGCAGAAACTGGCGCTGTCGAAGCTGCTGGAGACTGCCGAGCCGCATCCAGGTAAGGCACTCTACTGCACCGAAAACAATCCGCCGTTTGATAACGGCCTGCTGAACGCGCAGTTGCTGCAACAGGCGAAACCGTTTGTCGATGAACGCCAGAGCAAAACCTTCTGGTTCGATATCCGCAACACCGACCGTTCTGTCGGCGCGTCGCTCTCAGGCTATATCGCCCAGACGCACGGCGATCAGGGGCTGGCTGCCGATCCTATCAAAGCGTACTTCAACGGCACCGCAGGCCAGAGCTTCGGCGTGTGGAACGCAGGCGGCGTAGAGCTGTACCTGACCGGTGATGCCAACGACTATGTTGGTAAAGGCATGGCGGGCGGCTTAATCGCCATTCGTCCTCCGGTTGGGTCAGCCTTCCGCAGCCACGAAGCAAGCATTATCGGCAACACCTGCCTGTATGGCGCGACCGGTGGTCGTCTGTATGCCGCAGGCCGCGCGGGTGAACGTTTCGGCGTGCGTAACTCTGGTGCAATTACCGTGGTAGAAGGCATTGGCGACAACGGCTGTGAATATATGACGGGTGGTATCGTCTGTATTCTGGGTAAAACCGGCGTTAACTTCGGCGCAGGCATGACCGGCGGCTTCGCTTACGTTCTCGATGAAAGCGGCGATTTCCGCAAACGCGTTAACCCGGAACTGGTGGAAGTATTAAGCGTTGACGATTTAGCTATCCATGAAGAGCATCTGCGTGGTCTTATCACCGAGCATGTGCAGCATACCGGTTCTCAGCGTGGTGAAGAGATTCTGGCAAACTGGTCAACCTTCGCCACTAAATTCGCGCTGGTTAAACCGAAGTCCAGTGATGTAAAAGCACTGCTGGGTCACCGTAGTCGTAGCGCAGCAGAGTTGCGCGTGCAGGCGCAGTAAGGGGTAGCAACAATGAGTCAGAATGTTTATCAATTTATCGACCTGCAGCGCGTTGATCCGCCAAAGAAACCGCTGAAGATCCGCAAAATTGAGTTTGTTGAAATTTACGAGCCGTTTTCCGAAGGCCAGGCCAAAGCGCAGGCTGACCGCTGCCTGTCGTGCGGCAACCCATACTGCGAGTGGAAATGCCCGGTACACAACTACATCCCGAACTGGCTGAAGCTCGCCAACGAGGGGCGTATTTTTGAAGCGGCAGAACTGTCGCATCAGACCAATACCCTGCCGGAAGTTTGCGGACGAGTCTGCCCGCAAGACCGTCTGTGCGAAGGTTCCTGCACCCTGAACGATGAGTTTGGCGCAGTGACCATCGGCAACATTGAGCGCTATATCAACGATAAAGCGTTCGAGATGGGCTGGCGTCCGGATATGTCCGGCGTGAAACAGACCGGTAAAAAAGTGGCGATTATCGGCGCAGGCCCGGCAGGTCTGGCGTGTGCGGATGTCCTGACGCGCAACGGCGTAAAAGCGGTCGTCTTCGACCGTCACCCGGAAATTGGCGGCTTGCTGACCTTCGGTATTCCGGCCTTCAAGCTGGAAAAAGAGGTAATGACGCGCCGCCGTGAAATCTTCACCGGCATGGGTATTGAATTCAAACTCAATACCGAAGTGGGCCGCGACGTACAGCTGGACGATCTGCTGAGTGATTACGATGCCGTGTTCCTTGGCGTCGGGACTTATCAGTCAATGCGCGGCGGGCTGGAAAACGAAGACGCCGATGGCGTGTACGCAGCGCTGCCGTTCCTTATCGCCAACACCAAACAGTTAATGGGCTTTGGTGAAACTCGTGAAGAACCGTTCGTCAGCATGGAAGGTAAACGCGTGGTGGTCCTTGGCGGTGGCGATACCGCGATGGACTGCGTGCGCACGTCCGTGCGCCAGGGGGCGAAGCACGTTACCTGTGCCTATCGTCGTGATGAAGAGAACATGCCGGGTTCCCGCCGCGAAGTGAAAAACGCGCGGGAAGAAGGTGTTGAGTTCAAATTCAACGTCCAGCCACTGGGTATAGAAGTGAATGGCAACGGTAAAGTCAGCGGCGTGAAAATGGTGCGTACCGAAATGGGCGAACCGGATGCCAAAGGCCGTCGCCGCGCGGAGATCGTTGCAGGTTCCGAACATATCGTTCCGGCAGATGCGGTGATCATGGCGTTTGGTTTCCGTCCACACAACATGGAATGGCTGGCAAAACACAGCGTCGAGCTGGATTCACAAGGCCGCATCATCGCCCCGGAAGGCAGCGACAACGCTTTCCAGACCAGCAACCCGAAAATCTTTGCTGGCGGCGATATCGTCCGCGGTTCCGATCTGGTCGTTACCGCCATCGCCGAAGGTCGCAAAGCGGCAGACGGCATTATGAACTGGCTGGAAGTTTAAGCGAGGTAACAATGAATTCGCCAGACAGTGTCTGGCGAATTTATAAAACGAGCTATCCAACTAAATTTTAAACCATTAAATCAGCCTTAACCTTCACCACAACCTTTTTAATCTCTCCAGGCTCGCCAACAACGCATCCTGGTTTATGCGGTTCTCCTGGCATAAACACTGCGAACATTCCCGGTTGCAGGATGATGGCTTGCTCGTTTTCAATGGTACTGCAAAGCTGGTAATCATCTTCATGGTGGAACTCTTCACACTGGCGCGCAGTGCCTGCCATACCAAACAGAATCCGTTCCTCACCGTTTAATAACAGCTGGATATCAATGTATTGTTCGTGCAATTCCGCTTTTTTCTCGACGGGCGATTGAGTGTTAAACGTCATGACATTCATAAAAATATTGTCGCCCTGTAATTCGTAACGACCCGGTGCTTTTTCTTGTGGTCTGGCAGCTAATGCCAGCGTTAACGCGTCCTGTAACGCTGGATGTAATCCGGCAGACGGTAATGACTGTACTTCACCCATCATCATAATTTTTCTCCCTGGGCCAACAGCGCAGCCCCAAGTAAACCTGCATCATGACGGTAGTGCGCCGCCAGTAAATCAACATGAAATGCCGCTGGCTCCTGCGCCAGATACGTTTCCACCAGCGCCAGATACCCTTCTGCCAGACCAACGCTGCCACCGACCACTACGCACTGGCAATCAGTTGTGGCTTTAATATCGGCGATCAGCCTTGCCAGCACGCGTGCGGAGCGATGAATCAGTTGCTGCGCCTGCTCGTCGCCCTGCCCGGCGCGCGTGAAAATGGTTTTCGCATCCGCGCCAGCCAACTCCCCCTGAGCTGCCGCTGCAATGCCGCGACCAGAAGCAATCGCTTCCACGCAACCTGTGCGTCCACAGCCACAGACTGGACCATGCGGATCGGCAAGCGTATGCCCGATATGCCCCGCCAGACCACCAGGGCCGGTAAGCAGTTTGCCGCCGCTCACTACACCGCCGCCGACGCCAGTGGAAACGGTGATAAACACCATCTCGGTTATATCGCCTTCCAGCGCCTGATACTCCGCCCATGCTGCGGCCTGCGCATCATTAATGGCAATGGTCGGCAAATCGGTAAGTTGTTCCAGTGTTTTGACTAACGGAAAGTGTAGCAATCCACCGAGATTATGCGGATTCAGCGCCAGCAGGCTGCCATCGCGGATTATCCCGGTTGAAGCGATGGCAACTTGTTGCGCATGAGCGTGTAACGGGGAGACTAATGCGGATAAGGCATCACGCAGCGCCTGCGGAGTCTGGCTGGCAGGCGTAGGTAGTTCACGGCGATCGCGGATCTGCCCATCAGCGCCAATCAGCGCGGCGGCAAGTTTAGTACCGCCGATATCAATCGCCAGTGTGGTCATAGCACCGCCTTTTTCATCGCTGTGTTGTACCACTGACAAATGTGTTCAAGACGTGTGATTGCAGAACCGACCGTCACCGCCCACGCGCCGTGGCGCATCGCATCCGCCGCCTGAGCAGGCGTGTTGTAACGCCCTTCGGCAATCACCCGACATCCGGCGTCACTCAACGTTTTCACCAGCGCCAGATCCGGCTCTTCTGGCGTTTCAGGCGTGGTATAGCCAGAAAGCGTAGTACCAATAATCTCGGCGCCCAGCTTTTGGCATGCCAGGCCGTCTTCCGGCGTTGAGGAGTCGGTCATCGCCAGTAAACCATGATGGTGAATACGTGCCAGCAATGCTTCAACAGGCACCGGACGCGGTCGGTCAGTGCCGTCAATCGCGATAATGTCCGCGCCCGCCTGCGCCAGCGCATCAACATCTTCAATATAGGCCGTGATGCGTACCGGAGAATCCTCCAGATCGCGCTTCACAATCCCGATAATTGGCACGCTCACCACCGCACGCGTGGCTTGCAGATTTGCCACACCTTCGATGCGAATGGCAACCGCACCCGCCTGCTCTGCCGCTAATGCCATAGCAGCGACGATTTCCGGTTTATCGAGTGGGCTGTCAGGCACCGGCTGGCAGGAGACAATCAGGCCACCGTTGGCGGCGATTTTTTGATCCAGTTGTGCAAGTAACGACATACTTCTTCCCTTAGCAAAAGGCCCGGCACATGGCCGGGCAACAGGATTAACTTTTGGTTTTGACTAAATCGTTTTTGGCGCTGCCAAACGGCACGGCACCGCTAAATGGTTTGCCGTCGATAGCGTCATGAGTACGCAATGCTTCCGGGCGCAGCCAACGCTGAACACGAGAAGGCATATCCAGCCCAATCAGCAGGATCACCACGAACGTCAGACTGAACGAAAGCGATCCCAGTGCCGTACCCAGATCCAGACGTTGAGCAATCAGCGCACCAATGATCGGCGCCAGTGCGCCGCCAAGTGCACCAACGTTGTAGGTAAAGCCCAGGCCCGCCGCACGCTGATCGGTATCGAAATAACCACCAATCAGTTTCGGTAAGATCCCGGAGATCCCCTGACCGAGCATTTGCTGGAAGAACAGCAACAGACCAAGTACCCAGACGTTTGCACCGCCAATCGCAAATACCGGAATAATCAGCAATTGCGAGGCTAACAGGCTACAAACGTAGGCTTTGCGCGTTCCCAGCCAGTCACCGAGGAAGCCGCCGACGCAGCAACCCACCGCCGCGCCAAAGCCGCTAAAGAACAGCACATTGGCAACCGTATGCGGGTTATAAGCCAGATCGGTTTTCAGATACGTTGGCAGCAGTGCCTGAATCGGCCACGAGTAGAGGAAAGCAAATAACACAACCACCATCAGCATTACGCCCGTTGGCCAGCGTTTGCCCGTACTCTGTACCATAAAGCTGATAAAGATTGCGGCGCATAACAGCCCGAGAACAGCGACGATTGCGGCATTTTGCAGGTTACCGGCGAAGCAGAACCACAGCGCAGTAGCCGCCGCCAGCGTCATCACGATATTGGCGATGCGATGTTCACCACGGTAGAGAATATCCACCATCGTGCGCACCGGTGCTTTGCCCCCGTGTTTCTCTTTCCAGTCTTCCGCTTCCGGGATGTTTTTCCGCAGCCAGAGAGCAAAGATGATCGGCAAAATGCCGATAAAGAACAGCGCACGCCAGCCCCAGACCGGAACCACCAGGCTGTAGACCTGAGCGGCAACGACGGCCCCCACAGAGAAGCCTGAAATCAGAAAACCACTGGCTTTGTTACGCAGCTGTTTTGGCCAGCTTTCAATGACATAGGTGGCGCTGGAACCGTATTCACCCGCCATCCCCATGCCTATCACCAGACGAGCGATAAACATAGTGATGTAGCCAGGCGCAAAGCCGCAGGCCAGCGTCCCGACCGAGAAGAGAACGATACTGGTGACCATTGCCAGACGACGCCCGTAGCGGTCGCCCATAGCGCCAAGCATCAGGCCGCCGAACCAACGAGAGATGAAGGCTGCGGAAATCAGACTTGCCGCCTGTACCGTTGTCAGCCCGAATTCACCTTGTACTTCAGTGAGTACCAGGGCAATTAAAACGAAATCAAAACCATCAAGCAGATATCCCAACCAGGCAGCGGAAAATGCGCGCCATTGCGCACGATTGAGATGGCGATACCACGGGATATTCTGGGTTGTAGTACTCATTGTGAGTCTCCCGCGGTGGGCAATGCCCACACGCTTTGGTATGAAAATTGTAGGGTACAGATGCGCTTAGTTCCCCTCACCCGGTAGGGGCGAGCGAGGGGAAAAAACTCACCCGCGCTCTTGCATCAACTGCTGAGCAAGCGCCTTCAGTTCTGGCAGATATTTTTCATCTACCGGACCAAACGGTTTACGGCACAGCGGAACAGACACCACATCCATATAGTGCAGGACGGTTTTCAGGCCGCGGAATACGCCGGTTTTAATGAGCAAATCAATGACTTTGTTGCACTCAGTTTGCAGCTTCTGCGCGGTCTGGATATCGCCTTCTTTCAGCGCCTTCACGATACCCTGATAACGCCAACCCATGATGTTGTAAGTACTGCCGATACCGCCGTCTGCGCCCGCCAGCAGGCCGGAAGCGAAGATTTCGTCGTAACCGTTATAGAGCACCAGATCCGGGTGTTCGCGACGGATCTGTTCCATCTGATAGAGATCGCCAGAGGTCTGTTTCAGCGCACCTACGCCAGGTAACGTAACCAGTGTATTGATCTGATCCAGAGTCAGTTTTACCCCGCTCAGTGCCGGAATGTTGTACACCACCATCGGCAAACCATCCGCCGAGTCAATGATTGACCGATAGTGATCGCAGTGTTCTTCAAAGCTGAAAGGATAGTAGAACGGCGTAACGGCGGAGACGGCATCGAAGCCATAACGTTTGGCTGAAGCCGCAAGCTGTTGGCTTTCAGCAGTACTGACGCAACCTACGTGAGCGATTAATTTAATCTTACCTTTCGCCTCTTCGGCGACGATTTCCATTACCTGTTCACGCTCGGAAAGGCTCTGCACAAAGGCTTCGCCTGTCGAACCACCCACGTACAAACCGTCGATGCCCTGCTGAATATTGAACTGAACCAGGCGGCGCAGACTCGCTTTATCCAGTGCTTGTTGTTGATCAAAAGGAGTCAGGAGTGCGGCCATCACGCCACGTAAATTCGTTGCCATAAATACCTCTGAAGTGATGCTTGTCTGTTGAAACGATATACCTTTATACCTGTTATACCAGATCAAATAAGCAACACATCATACAGAACGCTTATAATGCGATCTGCTTCACTAAAGTGGCATTATTTCTTTTTGTGAGTGGTTTGGCCGAAGGCGTGCCAGGTGGCAGAAACGCTGTTGAGATGCGATTGCAACGCGCGATCGGCTTCGTCGGGATCGTGGCGGCGGATCGCGTCAACGATCGCAATATGTTGTTGATAGCTGACGTTGTTATGCTCATGCAATGCCTGATCGGCGACCGTTGGGCGCGCGGCGATCAACCAGTCGAGCAAGGCAACGTGGATTGCCTTAAAGATCGGATTACCCGGGATCTCCGCCAGTACGCGGTGGAAATCAACGTCTGAACGAATGAACGCGGCATTGTTATCCAGCGACTGACTGTTGATTTCCAGGGCTTTTGCCAGCAAATCGATTTGTTCATCGGTGGCATGTTCAGCCGCATAGCGCACCAGGCTGGACTCAAAGAACAGACGTAACTGTTCGAAATGGGCTATCCCTCTTGGATGAGAAAGGAAATCTTTCGCCATACCGGACAGCTCGCCGATGATGGTGTCCGCAGAAGGACGCGAGACGCGAGCGCGCTCACCGTTATTTATTTGCACCAGACCTTTACGCTTTAACGCCGCCAGCGCTTCACGCACCGAAGGACGCCCGACGTTAAAGAACGCCATGAGTTCGCGCTCAGACGGCAACTGCTCCCCTTCGCCAAACTCGCGGCGGCGGATCATCTGCTCCAGCTCTTCTTCCACCATTTCGGAGAGTTTTTTACGCGCCAGCGGACGGCTACGCAAGTTGCGACCAATTGCAGGTGAAGAATCTTCGTTTTGCGAATCAAATGCGTTCATAAGGCCCATTCTTTAAGGTCAGTGTGATTAACATCATCAATGACATCCTATCACAGGAATGAAAGCAGGGTGAAACGAAGGGTTTTACTCTTCGTACACCATCATTATCGTAATTAATTTAATAATTAACTTTTGCGAAAAATAAATATAACGCAGATAAAAACATCCCAGCCAAATTATTTACAAGAATATTCATAGACATTATGAACATTATGAATGTGTTCTTGCGAAATAATCATAAATGTATATTTTATAATGAAAAATCCTCTTTATTACGATTAAAAAATTCGACACCAACACCATAAATAGCCTTGTAAAAAAATATAACATCATTGTTTTCAATCTGCCGTTACTGGGATTGACCATATTCTTTTGACACGGAGTTGAACAATGTTCGGCATAATTATTTCTGTCATCGTGTTAATAACGATGGGCTATTTGATCCTTAAAAATTACAAACCACAGGTGGTGCTGGCCACAGCGGGTATCTTCCTGATGATGTGTGGTGCCTGGTTAGGGTTTGGGGGTGTACTCGACCCCGCCAAAAGCAGCGGCTATTTGATTGTTGATATTTATAATGAAATCCTGCGCATGCTGTCCAACCGCATTGCCGGGTTGGGGCTGTCGATTATGGCGGTGGGCGGTTATGCCCGCTACATGGAGCGCATAGGAGCCAGTCGGGCGATGGTGAGCTTGTTAAGCCGCCCGTTAAAGCTCATTCGCTCACCGTATCTCATACTGTCGGCAACTTACGTCATCGGTCAAATCATGGCGCAGTTTATTACCAGCGCCTCCGGTCTGGGTATGTTGCTGATGGTCACGTTATTTCCGACGCTGGTGAGTCTGGGAGTAAGTCGCCTCTCTGCGGTGGCGGTTATAGCGACCACCATGTCTATTGAATGGGGAATTCTGGAAACGAACTCCATTTTTGCCGCCCAGGTAGCGGGAATGAAAATCGCCACTTACTTCTTCCACTATCAGCTACCGGTCGCCTCTTGTGTCATTCTCTCAGTGGCAATCTCCCACTTTTTCGTACAACGCGCTTTTGACAAAAAAGATAAAAATATCAATCACGAACAGGCGGAGCAAAAGGATCTCAACAATGTCCCACCGCTCTATTACGCCATTTTACCGGTGATGCCGTTAATCCTGATGCTCGGCTCGCTGTTCCTCGCCCACGTCGGGCTGATGCAGTCAGAACTGCATCTGGTGGTGGTGATGTTACTGAGTTTGACGGTGACGATGTTTGTTGAGTTCTTCCGCAAGCATAACTTGCGCGAAACAATGGACGATGTGCAGGCGTTTTTTGACGGCATGGGTACGCAGTTTGCCAACGTGGTAACGCTGGTGGTCGCGGGTGAAATATTTGCGAAAGGCTTAACGACGATTGGCACCGTTGATGCGGTTATCAAAGGCGCCGAGCATTCTGGCCTTGGTGGCATTGGCGTGATGATTATTATGGCGCTGGTAATTGCCATTTGTGCCATTGTGATGGGCTCCGGCAATGCGCCATTTATGTCATTTGCCAGCCTTATTCCGAATATCGCAGCTGGACTGCACGTACCCGCGGTAGTGATGATTATGCCGATGCACTTTGCCACAACGCTGGCGCGTGCAGTTTCGCCGATTACTGCGGTAGTGGTAGTAACTTCAGGAATAGCAGGCGTTTCGCCCTTTGAAGTGGTGAAGCGGACTGCGATCCCAATGGCAGTCGGATTCGTGGTGAATATGATCGCCACAATTACGCTATTTTATTAAGCCCTTAAAACGACAAAACAGGCCACCTGGGCCTGTTTTTGTTTTACTTCACAACACGTAATGCCGGGCGACCACCACGTGGCGGTTGCGGCGGTTCATCATCAGGATGATTATCATCATCGCGATCTGGCTTATCGCCATCAATGACCGACATAACGGTTTCATTATCTGCCGATACATCTTCATCATTCATGATGCTGGCATCTTCGTCGTAGGCAGCTTCAGGCTCGAACATTGTGCCTGCGCCATTTTCACGGGCGTAGATAGCCAGCACAGCAGCCAGCGGTACTGAAACTTGCCGCGGGATACCGCCAAAGCGCGCGTTAAAGCGCACTTCATCATTCGCCAGTTCCAGGTTGCCGACCGCACGCGGAGCAATGTTGAGTACGATTTGCCCGTCACGTGCATATTCCATAGGAACCTGCACGCCAGGGAGCGTCACATCCACCACCAGGTGCGGCGTGAGCTGGTTATCCAGCAACCACTCATAGAATGCACGCAGCAGATAGGGACGACGTGGTGTTAGCTGTGACAAATCCATACAGATTAACTCCGGCCCAGACGCATTTCACGTTCAGCTTCGGTTAAGGAAGCAAGGAAAGAGTCACGCTCAAAGACGCGGGTCATATAGCCTTTCAGCTCTTTCGCACCCGGGCCGCTGAACTCGATGCCCAGTTGCGGCAGACGCCACAGCAGCGGAGCAAGGTAGCAATCGACCAGGCTGAACTCATCGCTCAGGAAGTACGGCTTCTGACCGAAGACCGGCGCAATCGCCAGCAGTTCTTCGCGCAGTTGCTTACGTGCGGCATCCGCTTCAGAGGCTGAACCGTTGATGATGGTGTTCATCAGCGTGTACCAGTCTTTTTCGATGCGGTGCATGTACAGGCGGCTTTCACCGCGAGCTACCGGGTAAACAGGCATCAGTGGCGGATGCGGGAAACGCTCATCCAGGTATTCCATAATGATGCGAGATTCCCACAGGGTCAGCTCACGATCCACCAGGGTCGGAACGCTCTGATTCGGGTTGAGGTCAATCAGATCCTGAGGCGGATTGTCCTTTTCCACGTGTTCGATCTCGAAACTTACACCTTTTTCAGCCAGCACGATGCGGACCTGATGGCTATAGATGTCAGTAGGACCGGAAAACAGCGTCATTACCGAACGTTTGTTGGCAGCGACAGCCATGAAAACCTCCAGGTATAGTCAGAATTTTTACTGCTACCAGCCACCAGGTGGCCAGTCAGAAGTTGTGTTACCCAGTAAGGAACGACTCTCTTTGTTCAAAAAACAAACAAAAAATGAGCAATACCCGACATTTGGGCAGAAAATTGGATGATAGTTTACCAGATTTTGCGACCTTTGTGGTGAGTCGATGCCGGAAATGGGGAAAAAGAGATGTTCCTTAGTCTGAAATGCTTGACTTAATCCCCACCAGAAATGTTGTCTACCTCTTTTACGCCGTTGCTATCGGTGCGCCCCAGCCATCAAAACTACCGCCATGCTTTTCAGCCAAATCGGAAAGCTGGCATGTAATCTCGGTCATATGCCATTGTTCAGGAGCATCAGTGTTAGTAAATGACGCCATATACCCTGGTTGTTGGTCGTTCATCCGAATGCTCACCAGCGTAATGCCATATGGCAATTTCGTCACGTCCTCCGCAAAGGCGCGTGCAGCAGCTTCTGTCGGCAATGTCGCGTAGTAATCAATGGTGCGTGGAAGAGTCAAATCGTCACCATGTTCCAGCAGCCCACGGCATACGCGGGAATCGTGTATCCAGTTCCAGTCATATTTCGACGGGTACAGGAACTGGCGATAGTAATTTCCGTTATCGTTTTTACTCATACTATAGCTGCAAGAGACTTCCGGGCCACCCGCGAGCAATTTATCCAGCGTTCTTTCCCAGTCCAGTTCTTTTTCCGACTGGAAAACAAAATCGCGCCAGCCTTCTTGTGTTACCACCCCCACCAACCAAATCGGTAAGGCCTTGCCCCTCTCCTCAAGCCAGTCCTCTATACGATTTAAACGTTGTGTTTCATCAGGCTGCGGTAAACCGTTTTCATAACAATGGGTATAACGCACACGAAAGAACCAGGTGTGGTTAAGTCGATCAAATCTTTCGTCCTGAATGGCGCCGATATCAACACGTATGCCCGTGACATGGTCATCCACTGTTGTAATAAAGAACTCCCATTTATTCGACAACGTTAAAGATTCTTTCTTGTTAAACAATGCATTAAATAATCCCATCGCGATATCCTTTTCTACAGTACGTGGAAAATACTATTAAAAAGAGAATAATGCTGAAGAGAGAGGGAAAAGAGGCTGGAATCGGACTTTAGCCATAAAAAAACCCGCCGAAGCGGGTTTTTTTCGCAAATTGTATTCTGCCGAAGCAGAAAGCAATTAACGTTTGGAGAACTGCGGACGACGACGTGCTTTACGCAGACCGACTTTCTTACGTTCAACCTGACGAGCGTCACGAGTAACGAAGCCAGCTTTACGCAGTTCAGAACGCAGGGATTCGTCGTACTCCATCAGAGCGCGGGTGATACCGTGACGGATCGCACCAGCCTGACCAGAGATACCACCACCTTTAACAGTGATGTACAGATCCAGTTTCTCAACCATGTCGACCAGTTCCAGCGGCTGACGAACTACCATGCGGGCAGTTTCACGACCGAAGTACTGTTCCAGAGAACGTTGGTTGATAACGATTTTACCGTTGCCCGGTTTGATGAAAACGCGAGCTGCGGAACTTTTGCGGCGACCAGTGCCGTAGTATTGATTTTCAGCCATTGCCTATAATCCCGATTAGATGTCAAGAACTTGCGGTTGCTGTGCCGCGTGGTTGTGCTCGTTACCCGCGTAAACTTTCAGTTTACGGAACATAGCACGACCCAGCGGGCCTTTTGGCAACATGCCTTTAACCGCGATTTCAATCACACGCTCAGGACGGCGAGCAATCATCTCTTCAAAGGTCGCTTGTTTGATACCACCGATGTGACCGGTGTGGTGATAGTACACTTTGTCAGTACGCTTGTTGCCGGTTACAGCAACTTTGTCAGCGTTCAGAACGATGATGTAATCACCGGTATCTACGTGCGGAGTGTATTCCGCTTTGTGCTTACCGCGCAGGCGACGAGCCAGTTCAGTAGCCAGACGGCCCAGAGTTTTACCGGTCGCGTCAACAACATACCAGTCGCGTTTTACGGTTTCTGGTTTAGCTGTAAAAGTTTTCATTAAAAGCTTACCCAATAAATAGTTACACGTTGGTGAACACCCAAACGTCTTCAATTGTTGAGGTTCACACGACAAAGTCCGGCAAACCTACCCCTTCGAATAGCCTATGCCAGCACACAAAAAGTTTCGGGAAAAAAAACTTTCTTGTAACGTGGGGTCGCAGGATTATAGAGAAGTCGGGGTCAAAGATCGACCCCTTTTTGTGATTTATGGCAGGTTTTACCCCGCCAAATGCTCGCGCTTCAAATACTCTTCGCTCTGCATCTCTTGTAGACGTGACAGGCAACGCTGGAACTCAAACTTCAGTCGCTCGCCCTGATAAATTTCATACAAAGGCACTTCTGCGCTCACCACTAATTTGACATGGCGCTCGTAAAACTCATCCACCAGCGCAATAAAACGTCGTGCTTCGCTCTCCATCAACCGCGTCATGACAGGCACATCAAACAACATCACTGTGTGAAACAGGCGTGAGAGCGCTATATAGTCATGCTGGCTGCGGGCATCGACACACAAGGTGGTAAAAGAGACGGCAAGCGTCTGATTCTCAACGCCCATTGTCGCCAGCGGTCGATGGTTGATTTCTAACGTCGGTGAATTTTCGCGTTTCGCCCCCGCCAGCACCAACCAAAGTTTATCCATTTGCGCCCGGGTGTCATCGTTGAGCGGCGACAGCCATAAATGCGCCTGGGTAAGCGTTCGTAGTCGATAATCGACGCCTGCATCGACATTCATTACATCGCAATACTGTTTAATGGCGTCGATAGCCGGTAGAACACGCGCTCGTTGCAGGCCATTACGATAAAGCTCATCAGGCGGAATATTTGACGTTGCGACCAGCGTTATTCCGCGAGCGAACAGGGCTTTCATTAAACCGCCAAGCAACATGGCATCGGTAATATCCGAAACAAAAAATTCATCAAAACAGAGGACATCGGTTTCTGCTTTGAAGCGATCGGCAATAATTTCCAGCGGGTCAGTCTGCCCCTGTAATGCAGTCAGTTCTTCATGCACGCGCAGCATAAAACGGTGAAAGTGCAGGCGCTGTTTCCGCTCACCCGGCAAGCTTTGATAGAAAAGGTCCATCAGCCAGGTTTTCCCGCGTCCTACACCGCCCCACATATATAAGCCACGCACCGGCGTACTGCTTGCCTCTTCGCGCTTACCCCACAGTTTACCGACTCGCGCCATTAACCCACTCGCCCTCGCAGTGGGCGGCGTGCTGTTGATTAATTCCTGGTAGATAATCTCCAGCCGACTGACGGCCTCTTTTTGTACGTCGTCAGGTTGATGGCTGCCCTCATTGAGCGCCTTCAGGTATTGCGATGTCGGGGTAACGCTTTGCATGATGTTCTTGTTATTCCTTGAATAATCGGTGTGCCGTTGTTCACGGTTGACGAAAAAAAGGCCGTTCTACACTACGCGATATGCAGTCGGGATTCCACTTCTGTGGAATTAACGGTTATAGTGGCATAATCAGCCGCAGGCATGGAGCCTGAAGCCAACACCCTACGGAAACAAAAGACAACGGGAGATGTTCATGACCTGGGAATATGCGCTAATTGGGTTAGTCGTCGGCATCATTATTGGTGCTGTGGCCATGCGTTTTGGTAATCGTAAACTACGCCAGCAACAGGCGTTGCAGTACGAACTGGAAAAAAATAAAGCTGAACTGGACGAGTATCGCGAAGAGTTGGTTAACCACTTTGCCCGCAGCGCGGAATTACTGGATACCATGGCGCATGACTATCGCCAGTTGTATCAACACATGGCGAAAAGCTCCAGCAGCCTGCTGCCGGAACTGTCCGCAGAAGCAAACCCGTTCCGTAATCGTCTGGCTGAGTCTGAAGCCAGCAACGATCAGGCACCGGTGCAGATGCCACGCGACTATTCTGAAGGCGCATCTGGCCTGCTGCGCACTGGCGCAAAGCGCGACTAATTTATTTTGCGGGCGCAGCCATTGCGCCCTCCTCTTCTCTCCCTCCCCGACTATCATTTAATCTGGTGTCTCATTGTTAGCCGTCTGAAAATTCAATAACATCAAACTGTTTTGAATCTCTTTTTCTTATCATTCAGGTACGAGAGCAGGAATAATGAAAAAACAAACCCAGCTGTTGAGTGCATTAGCGTTAAGTGTCGGGTTAACTCTCTCGGCGCCGTTTCAGGCTGTCGCGTCGATTCCCGGCCAGGTTGCCGGTCAGGCGCCATTGCCCAGCCTGGCCCCGATGCTGGAAAAAGTGCTTCCCGCGGTGGTAAGCGTGCGAGTTGAAGGGACTGCCAGCCAGGAACAGAAAATCCCGGAAGAATTCAAAAAATTTTTTGGCGATGATTTACCGGATCAACCTGCGCAACCCTTTGAAGGTTTAGGCTCCGGTGTCATCATCAATGCCAATAAAGGTTATGTGCTGACCAACAATCACGTCATCAATCAGGCGCAGAAAATCAGTATTCAGCTCAATGACGGACGCGAGTTTGATGCGAAGTTGATTGGCAGCGACGACCAGAGCGATATCGCCCTGCTACAAATTCAGAATCCGAGCAAATTAACGCAAATCGCCATTGCCGACTCCGACAAACTGCGCGTCGGTGATTTTGCCGTCGCGGTCGGTAACCCATTTGGCCTTGGGCAAACCGCGACTTCAGGCATTGTTTCCGCATTAGGTCGCAGCGGGTTAAATCTCGAAGGTCTGGAAAACTTTATCCAGACCGATGCTTCCATTAACCGGGGTAACTCCGGCGGTGCGCTGTTAAACCTTAACGGCGAGTTGATTGGTATTAACACCGCAATTCTTGCCCCTGGCGGCGGTAGCGTCGGGATTGGTTTTGCTATCCCCAGCAATATGGCGCGTACCCTGGCGCAGCAACTTATCGACTTTGGTGAAATTAAACGCGGTCTGTTAGGCATTAAAGGTACCGAGATGAGTGCCGATATCGCCAAAGCGTTTAATTTAGATGTGCAACGTGGCGCGTTTGTCAGTGAAGTTCTGCCTGGTTCTGGCTCGGCGAAAGCGGGCGTGAAAGCAGGCGATATTATTACCAGCCTCAACGGCAAACCGCTCAATAGCTTCGCCGAGTTGCGTTCCCGCATCGCCACCACTGAACCTGGTACTAAAGTGAAGCTTGGTCTGTTACGTAACGGCAAGCCGCAGGAAGTGGAAGTGACGCTTGATACCAGCACATCTTCTTCAGCCAGTGCAGAGATGATTACACCGGCGCTGGAAGGCGCAACGTTGAGTGACAGTCAGCTAAAAGATGGCGGAAAAGGCATTAAGATTGACGAAGTTGTCAAAGACAGCCCCGCCGCTCAGGCAGGTTTACAGAAAGATGATGTAATTATTGGCGTGAACCGCAATCGGGTGAACTCGATTGCTGAGATGCGCAAAGTACTGGCAACCAAACCGGCTATTATTGCCCTGCAAATCATGCGCGGTAATGAGAGCATTTACCTGCTAATGCGTTAATGTCATAAACCGGGCATCAGGCTGACGTGTGATGTCCGGTTAACTCGTGATATGCTGCTGCCGTTCCCTTTTTTAATGACACCTCCATCATGTTTGTGAAGCTCTTACGATCCGTTGCGATTGGATTAATTGTCGGTGCGATTTTGCTGGTTGCCATGCCTTCGCTGCGCAGCATTAACCCGCTTTCCACACCGCAATTCGACAGTGCCGACGAGACGCCTGCCAGTTATAATCTGGCGGTCCGCCGCGCCGCGCCAGCTGTGGTAAATGTCTATAACCGTGGTTTGAACACATCCTCACACAACCAGCTTGAGATCCGTACGCTAGGGTCAGGTGTGATCATGGATCAACGTGGTTATATCATTACCAATAAACATGTAATCAACGACGCCGATCAGATCATCGTCGCCTTACAGGATGGTCGTGTTTTTGAAGCGTTGCTGGTTGGCTCTGATTCACTGACCGATCTGGCGGTGCTCAAAATTAATGCCACTGGCGGTTTACCCACCATTCCAATCAATTCTCGTCGCATACCGCACATTGGCGATGTAGTGCTGGCGATCGGCAACCCGTACAACCTCGGGCAAACCATTACCCAGGGGATTATCAGCGCCACGGGTCGCATCGGCCTGAACCCGACCGGGCGGCAAAACTTTCTGCAAACCGATGCATCCATTAACCACGGCAACTCCGGCGGTGCACTGGTGAACTCGCTGGGCGAACTGATGGGCATCAACACACTGTCGTTTGATAAGAGTAACGATGGCGAAACTCCAGAAGGCATCGGTTTTGCCATTCCCTTCCAGTTGGCAACCAAAATTATGGATAAGCTAATCCGCGATGGACGTGTTATTCGTGGCTATATCGGTATTGGCGGCCGCGAAATCGCACCATTACACGCGCAAGGTGGTGGTATCGATCAACTGCAAGGGATTGTGGTTAATGAAGTGTCACCTGATGGCCCGGCGGCTAATGCCGGTATCCAGGTCAACGATCTGATTATCTCGGTGGACAACAAACCTGCAATCTCCGCTCTGGAGACAATGGATCAAGTGGCAGAAATTCGACCAGGTTCGGTGATTCCGGTGGTGGTGATGCGTGACGATAAAAAACTGACATTGCAGGTCACTATTCAGGAATATCCTGCAACCAATTAAGTCGTGCGCTCAAAACAAAAAACCGGAGACGTTGCTCCGGTTTTTTATTATTCGTTAATCAATTACTTATTAACGAACTCTTCGCCCAGGGCGATATCTTTCTTCAGCGTATCCAGCATTCCTTCCAGCGCGTTCTGTTCAAATGCGCTCAGAGTACCGATGGATTTACGCTCTTCTACGCCATTTTTACCCAGCAGAAGCGGTTGAGAGAAGAAACGAGCATACTGGCCGTCACCTTCAACGTAGGCACATTCAACGACACCTTTTTCGCCTTGCAGCGCACGAACCAGAGACAGGCCGAAGCGTGCAGCTGCCTGGCCCATGGACAGGGTTGCAGACCCGCCACCGGCTTTCGCTTCAACCACTTCCGTACCCGCGTTCTGGATACGTTTGGTCAGATCAGCAACTTCCTGCTCGGTAAAGCTTACGCCAGGAACTTGAGACAGCAGCGGCAGAATGGTAACGCCAGAGTGACCGCCAATAACCGGAACTTCAACTTCACCCGGCTGTTTGCCTTTCAGTTCAGCGACAAACGTATTAGAACGGATGATATCCAGCGTGGTGACGCCAAACAGTTTGTTCTTGTCATACACACCCGCTTTCTTCAGCACTTCCGCAGCGATTGCTACCGTGGTGTTTACCGGGTTTGTAATGATACCGATGCACGCTTTCGGGCAGGTTGTCGCAATTTGCTGTACCAGATTCTTCACGATACCGGCGTTAACGTTAAACAGGTCGGAACGATCCATCCCTGGTTTACGCGCTACACCTGCGGAGATTAGAACCACATCAGCGCCTTCCAGCGCAGGGGTCGCATCTTCACCAGAAAAACCTTTGATTTTCACAGCAGTAGGGATATGGCTCAGGTCGACGGCCACACCGGGAGTGACTGGAGCGATATCATACAGGGAGAGTTCTGAACCTGAAGGCAGTTGGGTTTTTAACAGTAATGCAAGCGCCTGGCCAATACCGCCAGCAGCGCCGAGGACTGCGACTTTCATCCTAAACTCCTTATTATATTGATAAACTAAGATATGTTGCTCCGCTGCCGCGACCTTAATCCACAAATTAACAGTTTACAATGACCACTTCTCAAGAATGTGTAGTCACGCAAATTTGGCGTTTATGCATTTAATTGACGTAATCAGGAACCTAACTTACGTAATTAACAGCCGCTTATGCATCAGAGCAACATTCCAACAGGTGGTGACAATATACCCTACCGTTCAGCCAAAACAACATCAATTTGATAACAATTAATTTACTTTTAAGCAGAATTTGCGCGCCGTGACGCAGGCATGTTTCTCAATCACGAAATTTGATAAAATCCCGCTCTTTCATAACATTATTTCAGCCTTCTCCAGGGCAGACTGTTTGCATAAAAATTCATCTGTATGCACAATAATGTTGTATCAACCACCATATCGGGTGACTTATGCGAAGCTCGTCTAAGCAAGAAGAATTAGTTAAAGCGTTTAAAGCGTTACTTAAAGAAGAGAAATTTAGCTCCCAGGGCGAAATCGTCGCCGCATTGCAGGAGCAAGGCTTTGACAATATTAATCAGTCTAAAGTCTCGCGGATGTTGACCAAATTTGGTGCTGTACGTACCCGCAATGCAAAGATGGAAATGGTTTACTGCCTGCCAGCTGAACTGGGCGTACCAACCACCTCCAGTCCGTTGAAGAATCTGGTGCTGGATATCGACTACAACGACGCTGTTGTTGTAATACATACCAGTCCTGGCGCGGCGCAGTTGATTGCGCGTCTGCTGGACTCTCTGGGCAAAGCAGAAGGTATTCTTGGTACCATCGCAGGTGATGACACCATCTTTACCACCCCTGCTAAAGGTTTCACCGTCAAAGACCTGTACGAAGCGATTTTAGAGCTGTTCGACCAGGAGCTTTAATCTCTGCCCCGTCGCTTCTGGCGGCGGGGAAAATAATGCATTCTCCATTCATCGCCCTGCTTTCCCCTGCCATTCATTTAACGAATAGTGCGTTTTATAGCGACAAAACATTCACACAACGAATACACAGAGAAAAAAACGCACATTTTGCAAAAACACATATCTTATTGAAATAAATGTTATTTTTACTAAACGCCCGTATTTTTAATTCACTTTTGTTATAAAAATTAATCTTTTTAACAATTCTCCCTCAATAGAAACAGTTAGCGTGGTATTAATTAGCTCAATAATTAGTGTATACTTAATTTTGTGATATGGGTCACGAAACAAAGGCCCAGCTAAAAGATTATGTCGAGGTAAAAATCATGAAAATCAAAACCACTGTTGCTGCATTAAGTGTGCTCTCTGTTCTCTCTTTCGGTGCTTTCGCTGCCGATTCCATTGATGCTGCACAAGCTCAAAATCGTGAAGCCATCGGCACCGTGTCCGTCAGCGGTGTAGCATCTTCTCCAATGGATATGCGTGAAATGCTGAACAAAAAAGCGGAAGAGAAAGGCGCGACTGCTTACCAGATTACCGAAGCGCGTAGCGGCGATACCTGGCACGCCACAGCTGAACTGTACAAATAAACCCTCATCGTCTTGTCCGACGACATTGCCCCCGGTTTGGGGGCTTTTTTTTGCGCTAGTGACGAACATTAAAACGCAAATGCCCTTCCAGCTCTTCCTCCGCCTCATCAAACAGCAATATTAACGCGCCAAAACGCCGACGCGTTTTTTCTCCCAGATGAACAAATTCGATCTCCAGCGGTAGCGGCAGAACATCGTTCATTAATACATCCCACAGTGAGTCGAGATCGCGCACCTTATCTTTCGCCAGACCAAAGGTTTGGCGAAAGTCGCGATAAAAGTCCTCCTGACTCTCAATCTCATCAAAATCAAAGCTATAGATATTCATCTGTTGCCACCGTCACGTTTCGCGGCGAGTTCTGCCGTTCATCGCTAAGTATAGACATGAAAAAACCGACGCTTTTGGCATCGGTTTCTGATTACTGACAAAGTGCGCTTTGTTCATGCCGGATGCGGCGTGAACGCCTTATTCGGCCTACCAGGGGGTGCAAATTCAATATAGGCCTGATAAGCGTAGCGCATCAGACAATTTGGAGTATGTCAGCAATCTCAACCGACACCTTTTGGCGTCGGCTTTGACTTAATTATCGGTTAGCGCGTGCTGGTATTTATGCAGCATACCGGTAAGCCGATGCACCGGTTCCGTGACCTGCGGCGGCGCTTGCCAGATGCGTAGTTTTTCCTGGTAGATATCCAGTTCTTCCAGCAACTGACCGAAGTAACGACGGCGTTTGTCATCGCTGCGGGCAGAAATCACGTGGTCCGCTGTGCGGCGCATTTGTCGGTGAAATGCCGATAAATCATCGTTCACGGGTATCGGCGCATCACGCAATCGCTGGTGAGCGATAATCATCGTTAACGCCAGGCGAAACTTCGGCAAATCGCCGGGAAATTTATTCATCAGCAAAAACAACTGCTGATAAAGCGCTGGCAGATGGTTCTCTTTACGCCGGGCGACATTGGTGGTCATCGCGGAAACAGCGGCAGAAACAAACTGATTAAGCAGCACGCGTCCTGTCCTGTCGCGCGATTTATCCCGCACCAGTAGAATGACGATGAACGCCAGCACACAGCCCACGATTTGCCCCAGCGCGCTATCGAGAAACTGACTGAACTGAAAGGTCATCGGGTTATCCAACACGATAATATTAATCGTACTGGCCAGCGCGCCCATCGATCCCAACCGCCGTTTCTGCACTTCAATACCAAGGAAAAATCCCAGCACCGCCAGGCTAAGGCACAGCAGCAACATACTCTGTTGGGTATTGGGGATAATCACCAAAAAATAGAGCAGTCCTAACGGTAGCGCCGCTACCGTGCCGTAGATAAAGTCGATCGCCACCATGCGTGGATTAGGTAAACGCATTGCCAGCGACGTTACGACGGCAATCATCACCATTGCGCCACTGCCGGAGGTCCATCCGGTCCACAGCCAGAACAAAGTCCCCAGCATGCAGGACAGCGTGGTACGCCAGAAGTTGACCATTGCATGATGACGCTCGGCGGATTCTACTTTTACTTCCGGCTCGCCTTGCAGGATCTCTTCTTCAGTAGCGTTAATTTTGGTGTTACTGATAACGCCTCGCTTGAGCAACTGATAACGCGTTGCCGCCGCAACCCAGCTATAAATAGTGATGGGTGTTTCACGTTCCCCGGTCCAGGCAATCACTCGCCGCAGGCGTTTTAGCTGCTTATGGACGTCCTGCGCAGTTTCTACCGGCGTGTCAAAAAATTCGCGGAAGGTATCAGTGATCAACTCCGGGCGCGAGTTCTGAATGAGATAAGTTTCGCAGGACTGGGTGATCAGCGTCAGCGACAACGTATTGATCGCTTTTAAACGCCGATTGGCACGCGCCCAGCGGGAAGATTCCATGTTCAGATTGCTACGCATCCCTTGCAGCGCCGTGGTGCGGCGAACCAGGTCGCCCCAGGCCTTATCAACAATCTCGCCATCACCATGTTTGATGCATAATTGCATTAGTTGATATTGCGCCACCAGCAAACTTTCCAGCTCTCGATCCACTTCTTGTTTGATCGATCGTGGAGAAAAGAGCAGATCCGCCACAATAGCACACACAATACCAATGACGATTTCACTACAACGTTCAACGGCAAACTGCGGCGTCAGCAGCGGTTCTGGCTGAATGGTAATCACAATGATCAGCGCTGTATAACCGGCAAGCCCCCACGCATAGGAGTTCTCTACTCGTACCAGCGAGGAGAGCCAGGTACAAAAACCGGCCCAGATACAGCACACCAGAATCATCAACAATGGCGCACGGATCATCGCAATAATGATCACCAGCCCGGCAATACAACCGATAAATGTACCGATGATGCGCAAAAAACCGCGATAGCGGATGGCGCCAGAGTACGGTTCGCCACCGGCGGCAAAGGCAGGACCGGCGGCAACAATCGCCGCGGTCAGAACAGCCCAGCGTGGTGTTTCAAGCTGAAAATGAAAGCCAACAAACAGCGCCAGCACAATGGCGGTCGCCAGTTTTACCGCGAAGCGAATATGTTGGTTAGCAATGGAGAAAATACCCATCGTGATTAACCAAACTCACGCAGGCGATGGGCCATTTTACGGAAGAACGAATCCTGGCTTTCATCGCGATCTTGTTTACCCGTAACCACCACAGTAGCGGTAGTCCCCGCAGGCCAGATGTTATCTTGTTGGTTGTCGAGACGAATACGTACCGGGACACGTTGCGCCAGACGCACCCATTCAAGGTTGGAATCGATGGTCGCCATCCCTTTGTCGTCACGCGTACTGCTGGCGTTGGTGACCCCGGCAGCGACGCTATCAACCGTACCTTTCAGCACTTTGTTACTGCCAAGCGGCGTGATCTCTGCGCGATACCCAGGGCGCACCCCTTCCAGCTTGGTTTCTTCCATATAGGCCAGCACATAGAAGGAGTTCTGTTTCACCAGCGCAACCGCCGTTGAGCCACGGGTAATAAACTCACCGGTATAGACGTTGAGGTTGGTCACCCAGCCATCCGCCGGTGCGCGGATCACCGTGCGTTCAAGATCCAGTATTGCCAGATCGCGGGTCGCCTGCGCTTTCGCTAACTGATGCAGAACCGTTTGTAGTACGTTGTTGGCCTGGTCTATCTCTTCGCGGGACATCGCCTGTATGCCGAGACGGTTACGACGTCCGGCCTCCTGGCGTTTCTCCTGTGCCAGCACCTGATAATAAGCAACATCGGCTTGCGCTTCCTCGAGCGCCTTTTGATAGCGCGGCTGATCGATGGTGAACAGTACCTGTCCTTTTTTCACCAGCTGGTTATCATGAACATTTACCTGAGTAATGAGTCCGGATACGTCCGGCGCGATCGCAACGACGTCGGCGCTAAAGCGTGCGTCACGCGTCCACGGGGATTCGGTGTAATAGACCCAGGCATTAAAAATTGCGATGAAGGCCAGAATGACTAATACGACCGTGATGGCCGTACGGGAGAATTTTCTTATTAGTGTTTTCACTTCAACCTCAAACGAACAGTCGCGATATCAAATAAAACAAGCAGCAATAGAGCGCGGTGTTGAACAACGCCGGATGCCAGACAAAGTCGTAGATACCTGTTGGCACAAGTACCCGGCGCACCAGCCAGAAAATCGCCAGTGATAAAAGCAATTCGAAAAATATCGGTGGGAAGGACAGCCCAAACACCACGATAACGGGAAACAGACTCATGTTGACCTTGGTTGTATAGAGAGAGCAGGCGTTATTATTTTCAGCATCTGTCGCCGCAGAGAAGGGCATGGAAAGCCGGGCGAGAGCAACATTGCTGTAGATTGATATTTAATATATTAGCGTAACTGTTATGCTGTTATCTATATTATGTGATCTAAATCACTTTTAAGTCAGAGTGAATAATGGAACGACTAAAACGCATGTCGGTGTTTGCCAAAGTAGTTGAATTTGGCTCTTTTACCGCCGCCGCCAGACAGCTACAGATGAGCGTTTCGTCCATCAGTCAGACGGTGTCTAAACTGGAAGATGAGTTGCAGGTAAAGTTGTTAAACCGCAGTACACGCAGCATTGGCCTGACCGAAGCAGGTAGAATTTACTACCAGGGCTGCCGTCGGATGCTCCATGAAGTGCAGGATGTCCATGAGCAACTGTATGCCTTCAATAACACGCCTATCGGGACGCTGCGCATTGGCTGTTCTTCAACTATGGCTCAAAATGTTCTCGCTGGGCTGACGGCAAAAATGTTGAAAGAGTACCCTGGTTTAAGCGTCAATCTGGTTACCGGAATTCCTGCACCCGACCTGATTGCCGACGGTCTGGATGTCGTGATCCGCGTCGGCGCGTTGCAGGATTCCAGCCTATTTTCCCGCCGTCTGGGGGCGATGCCGATGGTGGTGTGCGCCGCTAAAAGCTATCTCACACAGTATGGCGTACCGGAAAAACCCGCCGATCTAAGTAGCCATTCATGGCTTGAGTACAGCGTGCGTCCGGACAATGAATTTGAACTGATCGCGCCAGAAGGGATCTCGACTCGCCTCATCCCACAAGGACGGTTTGTCACTAACGATCCAATGACGCTGGTGCGCTGGTTAACGGCAGGCGCTGGGATCGCGTATGTCCCGCTGATGTGGGTGATCAATGAGATCAATCGTGGGGAGCTGGAGATCCTGCTGCCGCGTTATCAGTCGGATCCACGCCCGGTTTATGCACTGTATACCGAAAAAGATAAGCTGCCACTGAAGGTGCAGGTCGTGATCAACTCACTGACGGATTATTTTGTCGAGGTCGGTAAGTTGTTTCAGGAGATGCACGGGCGCGGGAAAGAGAAGTAATTCATGTGCGTGCCGGATAAGGCGTTTACGCCGCATCCGGCAACCAATGCCTGATGCGACGCTTACCGGCCTGGATAGATTACGCGGTACCGCCAACGGTCAGGTTGTCGACTTTAAGCGTCGGCTGGCCCACGCCAACTGGCAAGCTCTGCCCTTCTTTACCACAGACACCCACGCCGTTATCCAGTTTCAGGTCGTTGCCCACCATCGAAATTTGCTGCATGGTTTCGATACCGGAACCAATCAGCGTTGCGCCTTTCACCGGTTTCGTCACTTTGCCGTTTTCAATCAGATACGCTTCTGAGGTGGAGAAGACAAATTTGCCGGAGGTGATATCCACCTGACCGCCGCCGAAGTTCGGCGCATAGATGCCATACTCGACGGATTCAATGATTTCCTGCGGCGTCGATTTACCTGGCAGCATGTAGGTGTTGGTCATACGCGGCATGGGCAGGTGAGCATAGGATTCACGACGACCATTACCGGTCGGTGCCATACCCATTAAGCGAGCGTTGAGTTTATCCTGCATGTAACCTTTCAGGATCCCATTTTCAATCAGCACGTTGTACTGACCCGGCGTACCTTCGTCATCAATCGCCACCGAACCACGGCGATCAACCATCGTGCCATCATCCACTACCGTACACAGTTCAGATGCTACCAGTTCGCCGACCTGGCCACTAAAGACCGAAGTACCACGGCGGTTGAAGTCGCCTTCCAGACCGTGACCTACCGCTTCATGTAACAGCACGCCCGGCCAACCTGCGCCAAGTACTACCGGCATGGTGCCCGCAGGCGCGGCAACGGCAGAAAGATTGACCAGCGCCATACGCACTGCTTCTTTCGCCCATGCATCCGCACGGACTTCACCGTCGAGATCGGCAAGGAAAAATTCATAACCAAAACGACCGCCGCCGCCGCTGGCACCGCGTTCGCGTTTACCATCTTCTTCGACCAGAACGCTTACTGAGAGGCGCACCAGTGGACGCACATCTGCCGCCAGGGTGCCGTCGGTGGCCGCAACCAGAATTAATTCATAGACGCCACTGAGGCTGGCAGTCACTTCCTGTACGCGTTTGTCGGCCTCACGGGCAACTTTATCGACGCGACGTAAAATATCCAGTTTCTCCTCGCGACTCATACTTTGCAGCGGATCAAGCGAGGTATACAGCGGGCTATGCTCTACCGCGCCCAACGTCTGTACTTTGCCATCGCCACTGTCACGGACAATGGTACGCGCCGCTTGTGCGCTCTGTTCCAGGGCCAGCAGGCTGATTTGGTCGGCGTAAGCAAAACCGGTTTTTTCACCGCTGACTGCACGCACGCCAACGCCCTGATCGATGTTGTAAGAACCATCTTTGATAATGCGATCTTCTAAAACCCAGGATTCGTGATAGCTCGACTGAAAATAGAGATCGCCGTAATCGAGGCGACGTTCGGCCAGTTGACCGAGAATCGCGAACAAATCCTGATGTTTCAGGCCGTTCGCCGCTAGCAATTGTTCACTTACCAGGTTCAGACTCATCGTTTTTGTTACTCGTTAGTTACTTCGGTAGAGGATTTTTTACGGCTGCCGGATGCGGCGTAAACGCCTTATCCGACCTACGGTTATGTTCCGGTTTGTAGGCCTGATAAGACGCACAGCGTCGCATCAGGCAACGGCTGTCGGATGCGGCGTGAACGCCTTATCCGGCCTACGGTTATGTTCCGGCTCGTTGGCCTTTGGCAACGATTATCTAATGAGATTGGGGCAATTACGCGCCATCGTCAAATCATTGCGCTTTTTCTTTACGCGGTTGGCGCAATACTTCGTTGATTTGCGGAGCGTCCAGCGGACCAGAAATGTGGTAGCGCAAAATGGAGACTTTGCTCCACAGCGGCCCCAGCACTTTACTGGCAGCAAACACCGCCGCACCGACAATGGGATTAACCGCAAAGGCCGCAGCCACACCCACCGTCGCGGAAATTTCTGGTGCGACAACCGCCTCCATATTCAGATCGCGGCGTACCAGATTTACCGACCCTTTCATGGCGATATCCGCTTCCAGGCCATCCACCAGCGTGTCATCAGTGTGCATAACACCGTCTTTAATCCACGCCGTGCTGCGAATGGAGTCAAAATAGAAACCTTCGCCAAAGGTATCCCTGAAATCAAAGCGCAGCTTTCGCATCAGAGCATCGACGCTCAATAAGCGCAGCAATTGCCCGGCATGTCCGGTGCTGATGTCGGTAATTTCACCTTTGCCCAGTTGAGTATGGATGATGCCATTCAACGTTGCCTCATCCGGCTGCCACGGCGCTTTCCGCCAGTGTAAATCGTAATCCACATTAAATGACGACTGGCGTATTGGCGTCGTGACACCAAAAAATTCAGCAGCGGCATCAATTTTCTGCCCGCGTAATTTTCCTTTCAGCGAGGTACGTTCATTCCCCGGATTGTTAACCCATTCACCCTCGGCAGTAAGCCGCGAGAAACCGGTATCAATCAGTCCATTAGCCAGCGTTAACGTATCGCCAGAAATGGTGATATCGCTGTCGATGCGACCGAATTTTTGCCCCCAGAACCAGCATTCTGCGCAACGTATTTGCGCATCCGGCCAACCACGGAAGCTAATGCGCGCCGTAGTTGGGAAAGGTGACGACGGCGTGGAGTCACCACTGGTTTTCGCCACGCTGGGGTTGTAATAGAGATATTTAATCGTCGCCAGCCACGGCGCGTTATTGCGCATTGCCAGCGTAGCGTTGATTTCACGTCCTTGCGCCTCGACCTGAGTGCCATTTGCCATCGGTTGCGAAACAATACTCAGGTTATTCCATAGCTGATTTCCCAACGACAACGCTGGCGTACGCAACGTAATGTGCTGGGGAAAACTCACCGCACTACCGACTTTATCCGTCGCGCCTTTCTGGAAAAGCGCCAGCCACTCGGCACCATCCATCGGTGGCATATTTAACTCAACACCGCTTTGTTCCGGTAACGGCGGAAGCGTTTTACTGTCTGCCGCCCAAATAGCGCGATCGAGCGTCAGCTTTTGACCGAGCAACCAGCGGCTGTTGAAATGGTTATCCGCGCCAGCCTGTCCGGTTAATTCAAAGCTATTGAGGCTACCATCGACCTTAATATTAACCGGCAGCGGTTCGCCAGCAGGTTTGGCTAACGGCGATGGTAAGTGACTACTCACATTCTTCAGATCACCGTTCAGTTCTACGTTATACGTTGCGCCAGCATGATAAGGCAGCTCAATGCCCACTTTACCATTCCACGCCACGCTGCCGCTTAACGCTTCATTCACCGCTTCAGGCAGAACGTCAGTTTTCGCTGGCTGCCAGTTACCGTTGAGATTCACCGCGACCTGGTAGGCTTTCGCCCCTTCTTTGGTGGAAAAATCCACGTTCAGTGGCTGATTAAACCAGCTTGCTGTCAGTGGTTCGCTTTGCAGATCGCCATTGATAAAGCTGAATTTACCGCTCAAATTTTTCAGTGTGCTATCAAGTGGTTTGATAAACAGACTGTTATTACGCAGCGTCACTTCGCCTTTCGCTGTAACCAGTTCGCCGTTCAATGGGATATCGAGATGTAAGCGAGCATTCACATCGCCGTCGAGCTGGAGTTCTTGCAGGGTTGCTCCCAGAGAGTCTTTCAGCGGCGTCTCATCAAAGTAAGGACCAACCGCTTTGCCCGGACCTTTAATGTTAGCATCAATCAGCAATTTTTCTTTCGAGTAGTCAGGGATCACTGCGGTGAGATTACTCGCGCGCACGCCGCCCAGATTGACGCCATCGGTTTTCATCCATAAACCGTCGTTTATGAAGTCCAGTTCAATATCGAGATTAGTTAATGCTGGCCAGTCCGGCTGGAAGGCAAACTTCGCGTTACGCAGCGGCACCAGCACCTCAAACTGACCTTCGTTGTGTTTATAGGGGAAGAGTTGCGGATTGCCGCCATAAACCAGCGTCGCGTTATCCGCTTCACCACCCTGAATTGCGCCACTTAAGTAATCGACTAGCTCTTTCCCCATCAAGTTTTCCGGGAAATAGCGCCACGCTTGTGAACCATCATCGGTACTGATACCAGCCAGAATGCCCAGCCAGGGTTCATCATTAGTCGGTTGCAGGTAGCGGAAACCGCCGCGTGCATGGACGGCTTTGGCTTTAACATCTATGTTGCGGCCATCAAGCTGGAAACCTTTGTCGTTATTCAGCCAGCTTAGGGTCGCCTTACCGTCAGCAATTTCCAGCGGTGCGCGGAAAACTGTTTCGTAAGGCATTTTCGCCTGTTTCATGGACGCGGTCAGTAAACCATTTTCTACACTACCGGAAAGCGTCCCGGAGAAATGTTCCGCGCCCGGCAGTAATTTCCATTGCTTCCAGGCCAGATCGCTCCACGATGCCTGAAAGCGAGTCTTGTCTGCTGCCTGAAGCGGGATATCCAGCGCCAGGGTGTTGATCTTGCCGCTCGGTTGCGTAGACCGCCAGATGTCGCCCAGCGCAGGTGAAAGTTTTGCTGCCAGCGGACGAATACCTTCCAGCCCCGCCAGTTCCAGATTGCTGGCGCGAATCCGCAGTTCGTCACTGCGTTTATTGTCTTTGCCGCCAACATCCTGTTCCGGTATCCAGGCCAGCGTCAATGCCCCACTCGGCCAGCGTTTGCCATCCATCGTGATGCGGGTATCAGGAATAGAAAACTGCCAGCCGGGATGTTCACGCGTAATGTGTGCGGTGAGATTATCTACCGCCAGTGAATGCGTTTGCTTCTCGCCCAACCAGCTGGCACCGCCCTGTTTCAGCCAGACGTCACCGCCGGTTACATCGCCTTTGTCGATCGTCATCCAGCCTTCAAGGGAGAACTGCGCCGTTTCCAGCGCAATGTTGTCCTGCATCCATTTACCCAGCCACGGCTTCAGGTCAATATCATCAGCCTGTAGCCAGACGCGACCGTTGCTTAACAGCCCTTCGTCATCACGCAAATCCATGCGAACTTGCATCACGCCGTGCTGCCCGGTGAGGCTGGAGAGACTTACCTGGCCTTCCGCACGGTGTCGACGCGGATTGTTAAGCCAGGTGAGTTGCGGGATCGCCAGTTCGGCGCGCTGACCGGATGGCGTGAGGAAACTGACTTCGCTGTCGCGGAGATCGAAGTGATCAAACTGACGAAGAAACAGGTCGCTGATGTGGCTGGCTTCCAGACCATCATTACCACCACCGCTGGTGATGGGCGTATTGGTGCGGAAACGCAGTTGCCAGAAAGTCAGATCGCGAAACTGCCAGCGCATATGCAGCAGGCTCTGCCAGACATCCAGCGCCAGAGTGACGCGTTTGACAGAAAACTCACCGCCATCTTTCAGCTCCGCGCGAATGTCGCGCGCTTCAAGCGTGGGGCCAAAATTCTGCCAGCTGGCGGAAAGCTGGCTGGCTTCTACCGGCATGCCGGTAGCGGATTCAATTTTATTGAGGATTTCTGGACGCCAGGCATCAAGATGCGGCAAAGCAATACGCAGGCCGCTGACCAGCAGCGCAGCGATCACAACGAGCGCGGCTCCAGTAAGCAGTAAAATCCCCGGCAATCGCCTCACCCGTCACTCCTTGTCTGCTAAAAATGTGACTCAAAAAACATTGCCGGATGGCGGCCCAGCATTTGTTTACATCATGACGACGTCAAACTGCTCCTGGTTGTAGAGCGGTTCGATTTGTACTTTAACCTGCTTACCCACAAAAATTTCCACTTCCGCCAGCGAGTGCGACTCCTCGCCTTTCAAGGCCTCGGCAACTGCCGGAGAAGCATAGACCAGGAAACGGTCGGAGTCGTAAGCATGGTGCACGCGAACAATCTCGCGCATGATTTCATAGCACACGGTTTCCACGGTTTTCACCGTTCCGCGACCGTGGCAAGTTGGGCATTCGTTACACAATACATGTTCAATGCTTTCGCGGGTGCGTTTACGCGTCATTTCCACCAGCCCCAGCGCAGAGAAGCCGTTAACGCTGGTTTTCACCCGGTCTTTGCTCAACGCCTGCTCCAGCGAATGCAGTACCCGACGACGGTGATCTTCATTATTCATGTCGATGAAATCAATAATGATAATTCCGCCCAGGTTACGCAACCGTAACTGGCGAGCAATAGCCTGCGTCGCCTCAATATTGGTATTGAAGATAGTGTCGTCCAGATTGCGATGACCGACAAACGCCCCGGTATTGATGTCCACGGTGGTCATCGCTTCGGTCTGGTCGATAATCAGATAACCGCCAGACTTCAACTCAACTTTGCGTTCCAGCGCCCGCTGAATCTCGTTTTCGACGTCAAAGAGATCGAAAATCGGCTGGCGCCCCGTGTAATGCTCCAGCTTGCTGGTCATCTCGGGGATGTATTCCGAGGTGAACTCAAGTAATGCTTCGTAAGTCAGCCGTGAGTCAACGCGAATGCGGTCCAGCTCGGCATCGGCAAAATCACGCAGCACACGCTGCGCCAGCGCCAGTTCACCGTACAGTTGATAACGCGTCTGTGGGCGCTTTTTACGCTCCATGACTTTGGTCCAGACACGCTTCAGATAAGCGGCATCGGAGGCTAATTCAGCTTCGCCTACGCCTTCTGCCGCGGTACGGATGATAAATCCGCCCTGCTCGTCGCAATACTCGGCGACCACTTTTTTCAGGCGATCACGTTCGGATTCACTTTCGATGCGTTGGGAAACACCAACGTGGGACGCCCCTGGCATAAATACCAGATAACGGGAAGGCAGCGTGATGTCTGTGGTCAGGCGCGCGCCTTTAGTACCCAGAGGATCTTTCACTACCTGTACCATCAGATCTTGCCCCTGACGGACCAGTTCCGAAATGTCGCGCACCGTGAACTGCTTTTGTTCTTCACCCGCCACACATTCGGTGTGCGGCATGATGTCAGAAGCGTGTAGAAACGCAGCTTTATCCAGCCCAATATCTACAAAAGCCGCCTGCATACCCGGAAGTACGCGACTTACACGACCCTTGTAGATATTGCCTACTATTCCGCGTCGCGCCTCACGTTCAATATGAATTTCCTGCAGAATACCGCCATCAATATACGCCACTCGTGTTTCCGAAGGCGTTACGTTTACCAACAATTCAGCCGTCATGTTTATCCCTTTTCTCACGCAGTGCGTTAAAATTACTCAATAATTCACACGTTTCAACCAGCGGTAAGCCGACTACGGCGTGATAGCTGCCATTTATCTTCCTGACAAAACAACCACCAAGCCCCTGAATACCGTATGCACCTGCTTTATCTAACGGTTCACCGCTGGCGACATAGCCCGCGATATCTTCATCTGTTAACGTTCTGAAAGTCACATCGGTGACCACCAGGCAATCGAGAATGTGCTGACTGTCGGCCAACGCCACTGCCGTCATTACCTGATGAGTCTGTCCCGATAATTTGCGCAACATCTGCGCCGCATGATCTGCATCACGCGGTTTCTCCAGTACTTCGCCGTTCAGAATCACAATGGTATCCGCACCCAACACAGGGAGATCCTGCGCCGTTTGCGCGACGCCCGCCTGAGCCTTCTCGCGCGCCAGACGCACAACGTATTGCTGCGCGCTCTCCTGCGGAAAGCGTTGCTCCTCAATGCCCGTAACGATACGTTCGAAGGAAACGCCAAGTTGCGCAAGTAACTCCTGCCGACGCGGAGAACCGGAAGCTAAATACAGAGAAGTCATAGAAACCTTTATTATTGCACCGCAAACTGCTGACGAATTTTGCGCATCAGCATGAAAATCCACGGCCAGAGCACGCCATTGACAACACTACTCCAGAACACTTCCGGTCTGAAAGAGACGTTGATCACTAAAAACTCTGCCCAGAAAACAATAATATCCACAACCAACGAAAGCAACATGACGACCAGCGCCTGCTGCCACAATGCCAGATTACGGAAAAGCTGGAATTTCAGCGCGACCAGATAAGCAATGATACTCATCGACAACGCCCGTACACCGAGCGTGGAGCCACTGATCAGATCCAGTATGGCACCCATCACAAAACCTGTGCCCACATTTACGCGATGGGGCAAGGCGAGGCTCCAATACAATAAGATGAGCAAAACCCAGTTAGGCCGGAAAACGATAAGATTATCCGGCCAGGGCATAATTTGCAGTAATAACGCAATGAGGAAAGAGAGCCAGATAACCCAGCGTCCCTGGCTACGATAGCTCGCCACTATTGCCCTCCTGGCGTACGCGCAGGTGGTTGAGTACCACTCTGCGGCGGCGTAGCCCTTTGTGAAGAGCGGTCAGCGGCAGTACCTGTTGCAGGTTGCTGCGGGCTTGGCTGGGTAATTCCCGTTGCCGGTTCAGGCAGTTTTGGCCCCATTGCATCTGGCGAAGGCAACACCTGCGGCATCATTTGCATCAGGCGTTCATTAGCAACGCGATGCACCTCTTCCGGCGTCATCGGGTTGGCCCCGTTACGATCCGCCCCCCACAACAGAAGCAGATAACGTAAACGTTGCAGTCCCGCAGTCGGACGCGCCTGAATCACGGTATATGCGCGCTGGGTATCGAGTTTCACGGAAGAGACAACCGCCACCGGATAACCTTCCGGGAAACGACCGCCCAGACCTGAAGTCACCAATACATCACCAACACGAATATCAGTATTCGCTGGCAGGTGCTCAAGCTGTAAATCATCAGTACAGCCATTACCCGCCGCGATAACGCGGATATCATTACGCAGCACCTGAATCGGCAGCGCATGGGTCGCGTCGCAGATCAGCAGTACGCGGCTGGTCAGTTTCGCGACCGCCACCACCTGGCCGACCACACCTTTATCGCTAATGACTGGCTGGCCTTCGTAAACTCCGTTAACACTGCCTTTGTCAATAACAACCTGATCGCTGTACGGATCGTTAACAGTAGAGATAACCTGGGTCACCATCTTCTGCTCGTCCTGACGCAGCGGAGAACCCAGAAGCTCACGCAAGCGCGCGTTCTCCTGTTTATATTGTCCCAACATCAGCAGATCGCTGTTTTTCAGCAGCAACTCCTGACGTAACGCCCGGTTTTCAAGTTCTAGTTGGTCACGCGAGGCCAGCGTCTGCGATACGCCATCCAGCAATTCACGAGGAGCATTGGAAATAAAGTAGAAAGGACTGACAGCGGTATCCATATAGGTACGGATTTGACTGAAAGTCCCCAGGCGGCTGTCGGCAATAATAATGCCGAGCGCCACCAGCACCGCCAGAATAAGGCGAATCTGTAGCGACGGGCCACGGCTAAAAATTGGCTTCATAAGTTATGCGTATTCTCGTATCAGACCAGGCAGGATAAACAAACGCTTCCCCTGCCTGCATCCGATTACTCTTCGCTGAACAGGTCGCCGCCGTGCATGTCGATCATTTCCAGCGCCTTGCCGCCACCGCGCGCCACACAGGTCAGCGGATCTTCAGCAACAACGACTGGAATGCCGGTTTCTTCCATTAATAAACGGTCAAGGTTACGCAGCAATGCGCCACCGCCAGTGAGCACCATTCCGCGCTCAGAGATGTCGGAAGCCAGTTCCGGCGGACACTGTTCCAGCGCAACCATCACTGCGCTAACGATGCCGGTCAGCGGCTCTTGTAGCGCTTCGAGGATTTCGTTGGAGTTCAGCGTAAAGCCGCGTGGAACGCCTTCAGCCAGGTTACGACCACGAACTTCAATTTCACGCACTTCATCGCCCGGATAAGCCGAACCGATTTCGTGTTTAATACGCTCTGCTGTCGCTTCACCGATCAAGGAACCGTAGTTACGACGAACATAGTTGATAATGGCTTCGTCGAAGCGGTCACCGCCGATGCGTACAGAAGAGGAGTAAACCACGCCATTCAGCGAGATTACGGCAACTTCAGTAGTACCACCGCCGATATCAACCACCATGGAACCGGTCGCTTCAGAAACCGGCAGACCGGCGCCAATTGCCGCGGCCATCGGCTCTTCAATCAGGAACACTTCACGGGCGCCAGCGCCCTGCGCGGATTCACGAATTGCGCGGCGTTCAACCTGGGTTGCGCCAACCGGCACACAGACCAGAACGCGCGGGCTTGGGCGCATAAAGCTGTTGCTGTGCACTTGCTTAATGAAGTGCTGGAGCATTTTTTCAGTCACGAAGAAGTCAGCGATTACGCCATCTTTCATTGGGCGAATAGCAGCAATATTGCCCGGCGTACGGCCCAGCATCTGCTTCGCGTCATGACCAACTGCAGCCACGCTTTTTGGTGAACCGGCACGATCCTGACGAATGGCCACAACGGAAGGCTCATTCAATACGATGCCTTGTCCTTTTACATAAATGAGGGTATTCGCAGTACCCAAGTCAATGGACAAGTCATTGGAAAACATGCCACGAAATTTTTTCAACATACTAAGGGATAATCCTGAAAGCTGGGGCGGAAAAGAAAATCCGCTTACTTTACCAACCACACGCAGCAGCGACAAGGCGCAAAAATCATCTGCTACGGTGAAAATTAGTGCAGTTCGTTTCCTTTGTTACAAATCTCTGCCTGAGTCCAGATAAGGCTAAATGCGTCAACAGCATTCCTCGCCTGTTTGCAACTGCGTAAGGTCATTCATCTGCATATGTGCTGCAACAATCTGGCGAGCAGATAAGCACACTCCCACGAAACGCAGCGCGCGTTATTCTACGTGAAAACGGATCAAACGGCAGGTTAAACCGAGTATCTTTGTGAATATTTTTTCACGTTAGTATCAAGTGGCTGTGAGGACGCGAAAAAATCCCCCTGGCCACCCAAAACCCCGCGCTGAATCAGGGTCTGCCACTCGCTTCGCGAACGTACGCCAGTCGCGTAAACCTGGGTGTTGGTCCCGGAACAGGCTTCTACCATGCTCTGAACCAACAATTGGTTTTCCGTTCGCTTCTCAATATTTCTTACCAGCCCCGGATGAAGCTTGAGTAATTCGACATTAAGTTCTTTGATCCAACTGGTACTTACCAGCGTCAATCCAGCCTGGTTAACGGCAACTCGAACCCCTAAAGCATTCACCAAACGAATGACAGGTTGCAAGCGACCGATATGTTGACCAACATCAGCCTCTGCAAGTTCAATAATTATGCGTTTTCGTTGCGATTTTTCACACTGCATCAACGTATCGCGCAGCCAACGCTGGAAACGCGGGCGGATCAACGACTCAACGGTCACCTGAATCGCCAGATTTTCTTGCGGCCAATAGCGTAACAGCGGGATGAGACGACTGATTTGCAGGCGGTCATACTCTTCCGATAAACCAAACTGCAACACCATCGGCATATATTCCGCCGAGCTTACCTCTTCATTACCATCATAGATGCGGCACATAATTTCGCGATGATGAACCTGCCCCTCCCGGGTGACCGCAGGTTTTTGATAAAGCCTGGGCCCACCACGACTCAACATTTGTTCGATTAGCGTACGCCAGCGAACGTTGCCGCGCCCTTTTTCTGGTAATGAGTCATCGTAAATCGCCCAGCTATTACCACCCTGTAATCCCGCATTACGCGTGGCGGATTCGGCATGGTCCATCACTTGTTCTGTTTCCTGGCCGCTACGCCAGGCGCAGATGCCGATATGGATCATATCTTCACGATCGAGCATTTTATTGCTCGGTAAGGTATCAACCGCTTTGATCAACTGCCCGGCAATGCTCTCCGCCTCTTTTAAAGTCCGATGCGGCAACAGCGCGGCAAAATCGCTACGGTGATAGCGCGCCAGCAGTGCGCCTGGATAGCGCATCATAAATGTCGACAGCAGATTCGTCAGAGTGAAGAGCTGTTCTTCGGCCTGGCTGTGTCCCCACGTGTCGCTCAACATATTGAAATCAGGTAGACGGATCATCATCACGATCCCGTGAGTCCCTACCTTCTCTTGATCTTCCAGTAATGTAGCCAACTGGTTGTCGAAAAAGAGACGGTTATTGAGGCCGGTTTTGATGTCCTGCGCGGCGTAAGAGCGAATCAGCGTATCAAGACGGCTGTGCTGTTCACGCGCATTCTGAATTTCTGAAAGCAGCATATCCAGCGCACTGCTGGTCCCTGGCGGCCATTCATAGATGGAGCCAAGCACATTCGGCCCACGCTCCCCGTTTAAGATACGCGCCGAGCGAGTTTCCAGTAGTTCTTGCCCGGCAAGTTGCCGTTGCAACCAGCGTACTGCAAGGAAGAGCATAATAATGATAAAACCAATTGCCCCAGTGAGCGGCGCGGTGGTCATCAGCGAGTGAAAATAGTTTCCCATCGGGTCCTGATAAACCAGATGTAGCGACATTCCTGGATGTTTAACTAACGGAACGGTCAGTTCGCGAAACAGATCGCTGGTGCCAACAGGGCGGTAACTCCCCTGGCGGGAAAGGGTATAAACCTGTTTGTTATTGTGTAACAGGTCCACGCGAACGATATCTGCTGACATCATCAGTTCACTGATTTGTGGCCTCAGCGAGCTGAAATCAGACGACACCAGATGCGTATCGATCGCCGTCGCCACCGCCTGAACGCGATGGCTAAACTTATACTGAATCGCGTTATAGAAACTTAACGAGCAGCCCATCAGAGTCACAAAGATCGTTAACCCGGTGAGCAGCGTGACAAAGGCCGAAAATTTCGTCGTTAATCTCATCCTTGTGTTAACTCCGATAGTGAGGAAGCGGGCATACTAGCAAATCAGATTTATCTCGCAATTTATTGCGCTTCATCGACTTTGCTTTTCAATTAGCGAGTATAGTCTTCAGAAATTATTTTCCAATCCATCATGCACATGAGGACTTCTTATGCAGGCGTTACTTTTAGAACAGCAGGACGGTAAAACCCTCGCATCTGTACAGACTCTGGACGCAAGTCGCCTGCCGGAAGGCGATGTGACGGTCGATGTCCACTGGTCGAGCCTGAATTATAAAGATGCGCTGGCAATAACCGGTAAAGGAAAAATAATCCGCAATTTTCCGATGATTCCTGGTATCGACTTCGCCGGAACCGTACGCGCCAGTGAAGATCCTCGTTTTCATACTGGTCAAGAAGTGTTACTCACGGGCTGGGGAGTTGGTGAAAATCATTGGGGCGGACTGGCAGAACAAGCGCGTGTGAAAGGTGACTGGTTGGTTGCCATGCCGCAAGGTCTGGACGCGCGTAAAGCGATGATTATTGGTACTGCTGGGTTTACCGCCATGCTGTGCGTGCTGGCCCTGGAAGATGCCGGTATTCGTCCACAAGATGGCGAGATTGTGGTAACGGGCGCCAGCGGCGGCGTTGGTAGTGCTGCCGTGGCGCTGTTGCATAAGTTAGGTTATCAGGTGGTTGCTGTTTCCGGTCGCGAAAGTACCCATGAATATCTGAAAAGTTTAGGTGCCAGCCGAATTCTGCCACGTGATGAATTTGCTGAATCCCGTCCACTGGAAAAACAGCTTTGGGCCGGGGCGATTGACACTGTCGGCGACAAAGTGCTGGCGAAAGTGCTGGCGCAAATGAATTACGGCGGCTGCGTGGCGGCCTGTGGTCTGGCGGGTGGTTTTACTCTGCCAACCACGGTCATGCCATTTATTTTGCGTAATGTCCGTTTGCAAGGGGTGGATTCAGTGATGACACCACCAGCACGCCGTGCGCAAGCCTGGCAGCGTCTGGTTGCCGATTTACCGGAATTATTCTATACCCAGGCAGCAAAAGAGATTTCACTGTCTGATGCACCTAAATTTGCCGAGGCCATTATTAACAATCAGATCCAGGGCCGTACGCTGGTAAAAATCAGCAAATAAAATCAACACAGGATCCTTTGAGAGGGAACTCATTTTGAAATCGTTTTTCAACCGGTTAACAGGAAAAGCCGTTAGCAGGACGGCATTCGTTGAACATCTTGGTCATGAAGTGTTGAATCGCTATCCGCACTGGAAAGTCATGATTTCAACTAACCATAAATTGATGCGTATTGATACTGGCAACCAAACGCTGGAAATCACGCTTGACGAGGCCTATAAACGCTATCTGGCAGCACCCGATCCTCTCGAAAAGGTGGCGGAGGATATGCTCAAACAGCTTGTAGAAACATTACCGTCAGGACCATGCGTCATCCCGGTTATCAAAGAAAAAGCCTGGCTGGATACCGTTCGCCAACAGCTTAGCCAGTATGAGTCAGATCCAGAAATCCTCAACGCCTCTCTGGATTTTGCCTGGGAAGCATTTAATGATGAGTTAATTATCCTCTTTGCTGAAGATAGTAGCGAAACCATGCGCTTCCTGATGCGTCATGAAGTCACAATTGACCGCAGCGAAGCTATCAGTAATCTCATGCAAATACTGCCTGAAATTAGTGCTGAAATGCTGGATGAGGAAGCTATTGGCGGTAAGGTTGTGGCTCTCTCGGCTGGGGGAACCTATGAATCCAGCCTGCTGTTACTTGATGATCTTTGGGCACAAAACCCCGATCCTGCATGTGGCGAACTTTTGGTGACGATTCCTTCCCGCGGGAAGTTATTTTTTACCCATGCAGACGAGTCGTCGAATATCACTGCATTGCGTCAGATAACTGAACAACTCTATCGCGAAGATGAGCATTCTCTGACAACGCAGATATTTACTCGTCGGAACGGTCAATTCTTTCGCTGGGAAGAAACCTTGCATTAATGCCTGCCTCCACCATGCTTAAAAAAAGCTAGCTGGAGGATGCAATCATAAACCGCAAATACACCGACGCAGACATTACTGCCGAATCGGCTTTTTTTATGCAACGGCGCCAGATCCTGAAAGCATTAGGCATCAGCGCCGCCGCCCTCTCTTTACCAATTGCCGCCCACGCGGATTTGCTTGGCTGGTTCAAAGGGAACGATCGCCCGCCCGCGCCTGCCGGAAAACCCCTGGAGTTCAGCAAGCCTGCTGCCTGGCAAAATAACCTGCCACTGACGCCGGAAGATAAAGTTTCCGGCTACAACAATTTCTATGAATTTGGGCTGGATAAAGCCGATCCCGCCGCGAATGCTGGCAGCCTGAAAACCGATCCGTGGACGTTGAAAATCAGTGGTGAAGTCAGTAAACCGTTAACCCTCGACCACGATGCGCTAACCCGTCGATTCCCGTTAGAAGAGCGGATTTACCGGATGCGCTGCGTGGAAGCGTGGTCGATGGTGGTGCCGTGGATTGGTTTTCCGCTGCATAAACTGCTGGCGCTGGCAGAGCCGACCAGCAACGCGAAGTACGTCGCTTTCGAAACAATTTATGCACCGGAACAAATGCCCGGCCAGCAGGACAGGTTTATCGGCGGCGGTCTGAAATATCCCTATGTAGAAGGATTACGTCTCGACGAAGCAATGCATCCGCTCACGCTGATGACAGTCGGCGTCTACGGCAAGGCGCTACCGCCGCAAAATGGCGCGCCGATACGCCTGATTGTGCCATGGAAATATGGCTTTAAAGGCATCAAGTCGATAGTGAGCATTAAGCTGACCCGAGAACGCCCACCAACCACCTGGAATCTTTCGGCCCCCAACGAATACGGCTTTTACGCCAACGTTAATCCGCATGTTGATCACCCTCGCTGGTCGCAGGCCACTGAGCGATTTATCGGTTCAGGCGGCATCCTGGATGTGCAACGCCAACCGACACTACTATTTAACGGCTACGCCGATGAAGTCGCGTCACTTTATCGCGGACTGGATCTACGGGAGAACTTCTAAGTGCGTTTGACTGCAAAACAGGTTACCTGGCTGAAATTTTGCCTGCATCTTGCCGGATTTTTGCCGTTTGTCTGGCTGGTTTGGGCAATCAATCATGGCGGGCTAAGTGCCGACCCGGTGAAAGATATTCAGCATTTTACCGGTCGGACTGCGCTGAAATTTTTATTGGCGACGTTGTTAATTACCCCGCTGGCGCGCTACGCTAAGCAGCCATTATTGATACGCACCCGCCGCCTGTTAGGTTTATGGTGTTTCGCCTGGGCGACGCTGCACTTAACCAGTTATGCATTGCTGGAACTTGGCGTGAACAACCTGGCGTTATTCGGTCAGGAATTAATCACCCGACCTTATTTAACTCTGGGTATTATCAGTTGGTTGATTTTGCTTGCTTTAGCATTCACGTCTACACGAGCGATGCAGCGAAAACTAGGCAAACACTGGCAACAGTTACATAACTTCGTCTATCTTGTCGCGATCCTGGCCCCCATACATTATCTGTGGTCAGTGAAGGTTATCTCACCGCAGCCGATCATCTACGCCGGGCTGGCATTACTGCTTTTAGCCTTACGTTATAAGAAGTTCCGTCAATGGTGGCGCTAATTTCGTGAACTGTGCGGCTTATTGCAAATTACGCGACGTTGAAAGTTATTTACATGTTAGCTGTTGATTATCTTCCCTGATAAGACCAGTATTTAGCTGCCATTTGCTACGAAATCGTTATAATGTGCGACCTCGTTCTCCCTGAGGCAGCTTTTAAGCTGCTGAAAAGGTGACAATGGCGCAACGAAGGTATATTTTGTTTTTTGCCGGAGGATAGCAGCAGATCGCTGCACAATGTCCGTCAAGTCTCACATTGACACTCTGGGGCAAAATAGACCGGCGTCCCGGCCTGCTGGAATTTACCGCTATGCATACAGCTGTCGGGGCATACGCTTTACAGACGGCGGTGAAACGCCTGTCACAATCACACTAAACAAAGAGTACGGAACCCACTCATGGATATTCGTAAGATTAAAAAACTGATCGAGCTGGTTGAAGAATCAGGCATCTCTGAACTGGAAATTTCTGAAGGCGAAGAGTCAGTACGCATCAGCCGTGCAGCACCTGCCGCAAGTTTCCCGATGATGCAACAAGCTTACGCTGCACCAATGATGCAGCAGCCAGCTCAATCTAACGCAGCCGCTCCGGCGACCGTTCCTTCTATGGAAGCGCCAGCAGCAGCGGAAATCAGTGGTCACATCGTACGTTCCCCGATGGTTGGTACTTTCTACCGCACCCCAAGCCCGGACGCGAAAGCGTTCATCGAAGTGGGTCAGAAAGTGAACGTGGGCGATACCCTGTGCATCGTTGAAGCCATGAAAATGATGAACCAGATCGAAGCAGACAAATCCGGTACTGTGAAAGCAATTCTGGTCGAAAGTGGACAACCGGTAGAATTTGACGAGCCGCTGGTCGTCATCGAGTAACGAGGCGAACATGCTGGATAAAATTGTTATTGCCAACCGCGGCGAGATTGCATTGCGTATTCTTCGTGCCTGTAAAGAACTGGGCATCAAGACTGTCGCTGTGCACTCCAGCGCGGATCGCGATCTAAAACACGTATTACTGGCAGATGAAACGGTCTGTATCGGCCCTGCTCCGTCAGTAAAAAGTTATCTGAACATCCCGGCAATCATCAGCGCCGCTGAAATCACCGGCGCAGTAGCAATCCATCCGGGTTACGGCTTCCTCTCCGAGAACGCCAATTTTGCCGAGCAGGTTGAACGCTCCGGCTTTATCTTCATCGGCCCGAAAGCAGAAACCATTCGCCTGATGGGCGACAAAGTATCCGCAATCGCCGCGATGAAAAAAGCGGGCGTTCCTTGCGTACCAGGTTCTGACGGCCCGCTGGGCGATGATATGGATAAAAACCGCGCCATTGCTAAACGCATTGGTTATCCGGTAATTATCAAAGCCTCTGGCGGCGGCGGCGGTCGCGGTATGCGTGTAGTGCGCGGCGACGCTGAACTGGCACAATCCATCTCCATGACCCGTGCGGAAGCGAAAGCTGCTTTCAGCAACGATATGGTTTACATGGAGAAATACCTGGAAAATCCTCGCCACGTCGAGATTCAGGTGCTGGCTGACGGTCAGGGCAACGCTATCTATCTGGCGGAACGTGACTGCTCCATGCAGCGTCGTCATCAGAAAGTGGTCGAAGAAGCACCAGCACCGGGCATTACCCCGGAACTGCGTCGCTATATCGGCGAACGTTGCGCTAAAGCGTGTGTTGATATCGGCTATCGCGGTGCAGGTACATTCGAGTTCCTGTTCGAAAACGGCGAGTTCTATTTCATCGAAATGAACACCCGTATTCAGGTAGAACATCCGGTTACCGAAATGATCACCGGCGTTGACCTGATCAAAGAACAGCTGCGTATCGCTGCCGGTCAGCCGCTGTCTATCAAGCAAGAAGAAGTTCACGTTCGCGGTCATGCGGTAGAATGCCGTATCAACGCCGAAGATCCGAATACCTTCTTGCCAAGCCCGGGCAAAATCACCCGTTTCCACGCGCCAGGCGGTTTTGGCGTGCGTTGGGAGTCTCATATCTACGCGGGCTACACCGTGCCGCCGTACTATGACTCAATGATCGGTAAGCTGATTTGCTACGGTGAAAACCGTGACGTGGCAATTGCACGCATGAAGAATGCGTTGCAGGAGCTGATCATCGACGGTATCAAAACCAACGTTGATCTGCAGATCCGTATCATGAACGACGAGAACTTCCAGCATGGTGGAACTAACATCCACTATCTGGAGAAAAAACTCGGTCTTCAGGAAAAATAAGACAGCAAAAGCGTCAAAAGGCCGGAATTTCCGGCCTTTTTTATTTCTGGGGATCGACAACCCCCATAAGGTACAATCCCCGCTTTCTTCACCCATCAGGGACAAAAAATGGACACTCGTTTTGTTCAGGCCCATAAAGAGGCGCGCTGGGCGCTGGGGCTGACCCTTTTGTATCTGGCGGTATGGTTAGTAGCCGCTTACTTACCAGGCGTTACCCCCGGTTTTACCGGCTTTCCGCGCTGGTTTGAGATGGCCTGCATCCTGACGCCGCTGCTATTTATTGGACTGTGCTGGGCGATGGTGAAATTTATCTATCGCGATATCCCACTGGAGGATGACGATGCAGCTTGAAGTGATTCTACCGCTGGTCGCCTATCTGGTGGTGGTGTTCGGAATTTCGGTTTACGCGATGCGTAAACGGAGCACGGGCACCTTCCTCAATGAGTATTTCCTCGGCAGCCGCTCCATGGGCGGCATTGTGCTGGCGATGACGCTCACCGCGACCTATATCAGTGCCAGTTCGTTTATCGGCGGGCCAGGCGCTGCTTATAAATACGGCCTGGGTTGGGTATTGCTGGCGATGATTCAGCTTCCTGCAGTCTGGCTTTCGCTCGGTATACTCGGCAAGAAGTTCGCGATTCTTGCGCGCCGCTACAATGCGGTGACGCTGAACGATATGCTGTTTGCCCGCTACCAGAGTCGTCTTCTGGTGTGGTTGGCGAGTTTGAGTTTACTGGTTGCGTTCGTTGGTGCGATGACCGTGCAATTTATCGGCGGTGCGCGTCTGCTGGAAACCGCGGCGGGTATTCCTTATGAAACCGGGCTGCTGATTTTCGGTATCAGTATTGCGTTATATACCGCCTTTGGCGGCTTTCGCGCCAGTGTGCTGAACGACACCATGCAAGGTCTGGTGATGCTGGTTGGCACCATTGTGCTGCTGGTCGGCGTGGTACATGCCGCAGGTGGTTTAAGCAACGCGGTAGAGACGCTGCAAACCATCGATCCGCAACTGGTTACGCCACAAGGCGCTGACGATATTCTGTCACCTGCCTTTATGACATCGTTCTGGGTACTGGTGTGCTTTGGCGTTATTGGCCTGCCGCATACTGCGGTGCGCTGTATCTCTTATAAAGACAGCAAAGCAGTGCATCGGGGGATTATCATCGGGACGATTGTAGTCGCAATCCTGATGTTCGGTATGCACCTGGCCGGAGCGTTAGGTCGTGCAGTGATCCCCGATCTCACCGTACCGGATCTGGTGATCCCGACGTTGATGGTAAAAGTGCTGCCACCGTTTGCTGCCGGGATCTTCCTTGCTGCACCGATGGCTGCGATCATGTCGACAATTAACGCCCAATTGCTGCAAAGTTCCGCTACGATCATTAAAGATCTCTATCTGAATATCCGTCCGGATCAAATGCAAAACGAGACGCGTCTGAAGCGGATGTCGGCGGTAATTACGTTAGTTCTCGGTGCGTTGCTGCTGCTTGCCGCCTGGAAGCCGCCAGAAATGATCATCTGGCTGAATTTGCTGGCCTTCGGTGGGCTGGAAGCCGTTTTCCTATGGCCGCTGGTGCTGGGCCTTTATTGGGAACGCGCCAATGCCAAAGGCGCTCTAAGTGCGATGATCGTTGGCGGCGTGCTGTATGCCGTACTCGCGACGCTGAATATTCAGTACCTGGGCTTCCACCCTATCGTGCCCTCGTTACTACTAAGTTTGCTGGCTTTCCTGGTCGGAAACCGTTTCGGTACATCCGTCCCGCAAGCTACCGTTTTGACTACTGATAAATAAAGAGTTTTGCCATGCCTTGGATCCAACTGAAACTGAACACCACCGGCGCGAACGCTGAAGATCTTAGCGATGCGCTGATGGAAGCAGGTGCCGTATCTATTACTTTTCAGGATACCCACGATACGCCAGTATTTGAGCCGCTGCCGGGCGAAACGCGCCTTTGGGGCGACACCGATGTGATAGGTCTGTTCGACGCTGAAACCGATATGAACGACGTGGTGGCGATTCTGGAAAACCATCCGCTACTTGGCGCAGGCTTTGCGCATAAAATCGAACAACTGGAAGATAAAGACTGGGAGCGCGAATGGATGGACAATTTCCACCCAATGCGCTTTGGTGAACGTCTGTGGATCTGCCCAAGCTGGCGTGATGTGCCAGACGAAAACGCCGTCAACGTGATGTTAGACCCGGGCCTGGCGTTTGGTACGGGAACTCATCCAACTACCTCTCTGTGCCTGCAATGGCTCGACAGCCTCGATTTAACCGGTAAAACAGTCATCGACTTTGGCTGTGGCTCCGGCATTCTGGCAATCGCGGCACTGAAACTGGGCGCAGCAAAAGCCATTGGTATTGATATCGATCCGCAGGCCATTCAGGCCAGCCGCGACAACGCCGAACGTAATGGCGTTTCTGACCGTCTGGAACTCTACTTACCCAAAGATCAGCCTGAAGCGATGAAAGCCGACGTGGTGGTCGCTAACATCCTTGCAGGCCCGTTACGTGAACTGGCACCGTTAATCAGCGTCCTGCCGGTTTCAGGCGGTTTGCTGGGCCTTTCCGGTATTCTGGCAAGCCAGGCGGAGAGCGTTTGTGAAGCTTATGCCGACAGCTTCGTTCTGGACCCGGTCGTGGAAAAAGAAGAGTGGTGTCGCATTACTGGTCGTAAGAATTAACCGCCAGAATGCAGCATAGTGATGTAGAGAGAAGTGCGAGCAACGTCACAAAAGGCACGTAATTTTGCTGATTATTTAGGCAAATTTGCGTGCCAAAATTTTCATTCATAAAGAAAAATTGAGAACTTACTCAAATTTCTTTGAGTGCGAATTTTAATCACTTATTTCTAATGTGATGATTTTTATGATTAATTATTCCGCCGAGTTCATTTTAAATGCAATTCTTTGATCCATCTCAGAGGATTGGTCAAAGTTTGGCCTTTCATCTCGTGCAAAAAATGCGTAATATACGCCGCCTTGCAGTCACAGTATGGTCATTTCTTAACTCATGCGCATCGGACAATATCAGCTCAGAAATCGCCTGATCGCAGCGCCCATGGCTGGCATTACAGACAGACCTTTTCGGACGTTGTGCTACGAGATGGGAGCCGGATTGACAGTATCCGAGATGATGTCTTCTAACCCTCAGGTTTGGGAAAGCGATAAATCTCGTTTACGGATGGTGCACATTGATGAACCCGGTATTCGCACCGTGCAAATTGCCGGTAGCGATCCGAAAGAAATGGCAGATGCAGCACGTATTAACGTGGAAAGCGGTGCCCAGATTATTGATATCAATATGGGTTGCCCGGCTAAAAAAGTGAATCGCAAGCTTGCAGGTTCAGCCCTCTTGCAGTACCCGGATGTCGTTAAATCGATCCTTACCGAGGTCGTTAATGCAGTGGACGTTCCTGTTACCCTGAAGATTCGCACAGGCTGGGCGCCGGAACACCGTAACTGCGAAGAGATTGCCCAACTGGCTGAAGACTGTGGCATTCAGGCTCTGACCATTCATGGCCGTACACGCGCCTGTTTGTTCAATGGAGAAGCTGAATACGACAGTATTCGGGCAGTTAAGCAGAAAGTTTCCATTCCGGTTATCGCGAATGGCGACATTACTGACCCGCTTAAAGCCAGAGCTGTGCTCGACTATACAGGGGCGGATGCTCTGATGATAGGCCGCGCAGCTCAGGGAAGACCCTGGATCTTTCGGGAAATCCAGCATTATCTGGACACTGGGGAGTTGCTGCCCCCGCTGCCTTTGGCAGAGGTTAAGCGCTTGCTTTGCGCGCACGTTCGGGAACTGCATGACTTTTATGGTCCGGCAAAAGGGTACCGAATTGCACGTAAACACGTTTCCTGGTATCTCCAGGAACACGCTCCAAATGACCAGTTTCGGCGCACATTCAACGCCATTGAGGATGCCAGCGAACAGCTGGAGGCGTTGGAGGCATACTTCGAAAATTTTGCGTAAACAGAAATAAAGAGCTGACAGAACTATGTTCGAACAACGCGTAAATTCTGACGTACTGACCGTTTCTACCGTTAACTCTCAGGATCAGGTAACCCAAAAACCCCTGCGTGACTCGGTTAAACAGGCACTGAAGAACTATTTTGCTCAACTGAATGGTCAGGATGTTAATGACCTCTATGAGCTGGTACTGGCTGAAGTAGAACAGCCCCTGTTGGACATGGTGATGCAATACACCCGTGGTAACCAGACCCGTGCTGCGCTGATGATGGGCATCAACCGTGGTACGCTGCGTAAAAAATTGAAAAAGTACGGCATGAACTAATTCAGGTTAGCTAATTGCTTGATTAAAAGGCGCTACTCGGCATGGGGAAGCGCCTTTTTTATAGGTGTCGCAAAGGGAGTGACCATGAGAACAGGATGTGAACCCACCAGGTTTGGCGACAATGCAAAGACCATTATCCACGGTGATGCATTAGCTGAACTTAAAAAGATACCCGCAGAAAGTGTTGATCTAATCTTTGCTGACCCGCCTTATAACATCGGTAAAAATTTCGATGGCCTGATCGAAGCGTGGAAAGAAGATCTGTTTATTAACTGGCTATTTGAAGTGATTACAGAGTGCCACCGCGTTCTGAAAAAACAGGGCAGCATGTACATCATGAACAGCACGGAAAACATGCCCTTTATTGACCTCCAGTGCCGCCAGCTTTTTACCATCAAAAGTCGCATCGTCTGGTCGTATGACAGCTCCGGCGTTCAGGCCAAAAAATATTACGGCTCCATGTATGAACCCATCCTGATGATGGTGAAAGACGCAAAGAACTACACCTTTAACAGCGATGCTATTCTGGTAGAAGCCAAAACCGGAGCACAGCGTGCATTAATCGACTATCGCAAAAATCCCCCACAACCTTACAATCATCAAAAAGTGCCAGGTAACGTCTGGGATTTTCCACGCGTACGTTATTTGATGGATGAATATGAAAACCATCCGACGCAAAAGCCTGAAGCTTTACTGAAGCGCATTATTCTCGCCTCTTCTAACCCTGGCGATGTCGTTCTCGATCCGTTTGCTGGTAGCTTCACCACCGGTGCCGTCGCCGTCGCGACCGGGCGAAAATTCATTGGTATTGAGATTAACAGCGAGTACATCAAGATGGGGCTACGCCGGCTGGATGTCGCGTCACATTACTCCATGGAAGAGCTGGCGAAAGTGAAAAAAAGAAAGACCGGCAACCTGTCAAAACGAAGCCGGATCAGCGAAGTTGACCCCGATCTCATTGCAAAGTAAAGGAAGTGTAAGCCTGGTTTTCAGATTATTCATTTCGTGTATATTTCCTGCCAGACTTGGTTAAACATGCACAGGCTCAGGTAATGATTCGCAAGTATTGGTGGCTCGTCGTTTTCGCTGTCTCCGTTTTTCTGTTTGATACCTTACTGATGCAGTGGATCGAACTACTGGCAACAGAAACAGACAAATGTCGCAATATGAACTCGGTTAATCCGCTAAAACTGGTTAACTGTGACGAACTGGATTTTCACAATAGAATGTAACTTTATACGATACCTAATTCATTTGTTTTATGAATTAATTTCGTTATGTTTTCATCTGGCATAAACATTCTTAATACATTATCGACTAATGCGGGTGCTTGTTTATAAAGATCGTAACCCGCTATATTCATTAACCAGTTTTGAACAATACCGCTGAAGGCACCATCAATAATAATCATTACGACGTCTAAGTCGAGGCTTTTAGCTATATCCCCCTGTTGCTGACATGCTTGTAATACTTCACGCAGAATCTGTGGATTAAAGCCCATCTTTTCACGTATTACTGCCTCGGCCAGCATTTCATCACTAAATTCACACTTGTGATATAAGATTTGCAGTAACGCCTGCTGGCGGGGAATTTCGGCAATATATTGCAAGCCAACAATCAGTTTTTCACGCAATTGCAGGAAAGGATCATGTTCTAACCCTTCCGTTAAACGTTCCTGGATTAACTCACGCAATGAAGGCTGTTGCAGCCACATCTCGTTTAACAGTTGAGCCTTGTTTTCGAAGTGCCAGTAGATTGCGCCACGCGTGACGTTGGCGGCGTCGGCGATGTCATTGAGCGTCGTCTTGCTTACGCCATACTGCGCAAACTGGGCGATGGCGGTTTCAATCAGTTCTTGCCTGGTCTTCAGGGCTTCAGCTTTGGTTCTTTTTGCCATGATTAATCATTCAAGGAATAAATATATTCAATATAAGGGAAACAGCGAGAAGTAATGTATCACCTAATGTTTATTTATACGAGAAGCTAAATCCCATCTGCTACCAATCGTCAAATAAGTCAAATCTATTGTTTACCGATAATATATTTACTTAATAAATGTATATTTCACTTTGCGTTAAAATGCTTCCATTCTTTTCAACTCACATCAAATGAGAACATTAGAATATTAATCTCTTTTTGTGTTTACGTGCCTTGAATAGCGACTATTCATAACTATTCCTTACATCGCCGGACGATAATTTGTAGGATAGCGAACTGTATTTTTATTTCTGCGAGTTAACGCGTTGCCTTTTTCTGGCTAATAACGCGCTTTTGGTTTTTTGAGGAATAGTAATGACGAAACATGCCAGGTTTTTCCTCCTGCCCTCCTTTATCATGATCTCCGCAGCGTTAATTGCGGGTTGTAACGATAAGGGAGAAGAGAAAGCTCACGTCGGTGAACCGCAGGTTACCGTTCATATTGTGAATACAGCCCCGTTAGAAGTTAAAACTGAATTACCAGGCCGTACTAATGCTTTCCGTATTGCCGAGGTTCGCCCGCAGGTTAGCGGGATAGTGCTGAATCGTAATTTCACTGAAGGCAGCGATGTGCAAGCTGGCCAGTCCCTGTACCAGATCGATCCAGCCACTTATCAGGCAAGTTATGACAGCGCGAAAGGCGAACTGGCGAAAAGCGAAGCTGCCGCGTCCATCGCGCATTTGACGGTAAAACGTTATGTTCCGCTTGTGGGTACGAAATACATCAGCCAGCAGGAGTACGATCAGGCGATTGCTGATGCTCGTCAGGCCGATGCTACCGTCATAGCCGCAAAAGCCACGGTCGAAAGCGCCCGCATCAATCTCGCTTATACCAAAGTGACTGCGCCAATTAGCGGGCGTATCGGCAAATCTTCGGTAACCGAAGGTGCTCTCGTCACTAACGGGCAAACGACCGAACTGGCGACTGTCCAGCAACTCGATCCTATCTATGTCGATGTGACCCAATCCAGCAACGACTTCATGAGACTGAAGCAATCCGTAGAGCAAGGGAATTTGCATAAGGAAAACGCCACCAGCAACGTAGAGTTGGTCATGGAAAACGGTCAAACCTATCCCCTGAAAGGCACGCTGCAATTCTCTGATGTGACCGTTGATGAAAGCACCGGTTCCATTACCCTGCGCGCAGTTTTCCCTAACCCGCAACACACGCTTCTGCCAGGTATGTTTGTGCGCGCACGGATCGATGAAGGTGTACAACCTGACGCCATTCTTATCCCGCAACAGGGAGTTAGCCGTACACCGCGTGGTGACGCTACCGTCCTGATTGTTAATGATAAAAGCCAGGTTGAGGCGCGTCCTGTTGTCGCCAGCCAGGCCATTGGCGATAAATGGCTGATTAGCGAAGGACTAAAAGCGGGTGATCAGGTCATTGTCAGCGGCCTGCAAAAAGCACGCCCGGGAGAGCAGGTTAAGGCCACTACCGATACCCCCGCAGATACTGCGTCGAAGTAAGGCAATCTGATATGGCAAACTTTTTTATTCGACGACCAATATTTGCATGGGTGCTGGCCATTATTCTGATGATGGCGGGCGTACTGGCGATCCTACAATTGCCCGTAGCCCAGTATCCAACCATTGCCCCGCCTGCGGTTTCTGTGTCGGCAAACTATCCGGGCGCTGATGCGCAAACCGTGCAGGATACGGTGACACAGGTTATCGAACAGAATATGAACGGCATCGATAATCTGATGTATATGTCCTCCACCAGCGATTCTGCCGGTAGCGTGACAATTACTCTCACCTTCCAGTCCGGGACCGATCCAGACATCGCGCAAGTGCAGGTACAAAACAAACTTCAACTCGCCACACCGTTGCTGCCGCAGGAAGTCCAGCAACAGGGGATAAGTGTCGAGAAATCAAGTAGCAGCTTTTTGATGGTGGCTGGTTTTGTTTCTGATAACCCAAGTACCACGCAAGACGATATTTCCGACTACATCGCCTCTAACGTCAAAGATACCATTAGCCGTCTGAACGGCGTTGGCGACGTGCAACTGTTCGGTGCTCAGTACGCTATGCGTATCTGGCTCGATGCCGATCTGCTGAACAAATATAAACTCACATCGGTTGATGTCATTAACCAGTTGAAAGTACAGAACGACCAGATTGCGGCCGGTCAGTTAGGCGGCACGCCGGCATTACCAGGACAGCAGTTAAACGCGTCGATTATTGCCCAGACACGGTTAAAAGATCCGGAAGAGTTCGGCAAAGTCACCCTGCGCGTGAACAGCGACGGTTCGGTAGTGCGGCTGAAAGATGTCGCACGGATTGAACTCGGTGGTGAAAACTATAACGTTATCGCCCGTATCAACGGCAAACCCGCGGCTGGCCTCGGCATTAAACTGGCAACGGGAGCTAACGCACTTGATACCGCAAAAGCTATCAAGGCCAAACTGGCAGAATTACAGCCGTTCTTCCCACAGGGAATGAAGGTTCTTTACCCTTATGACACCACGCCTTTCGTCCAGCTTTCTATCCAGGAAGTGGTGAAAACGCTGTTCGAAGCCATTATCCTGGTATTCCTGGTGATGTATCTGTTCTTGCAGAACATGCGGGCAACATTGATACCCACCATTGCTGTACCTGTCGTGTTGTTAGGGACATTTGCCATACTCGCCGCTTTTGGTTACTCCATCAACACGCTAACGATGTTCGGGATGGTACTTGCCATCGGACTTCTTGTTGATGATGCGATAGTCGTTGTGGAGAACGTCGAGCGCGTAATGATGGAGGATAAACTCCCCCCCAGAGAAGCGACGGAAAAATCGATGTCGCAAATCCAGGGCGCGCTGGTAGGTATCGCGATGGTACTGTCGGCGGTATTTATTCCGATGGCATTCTTCGGTGGCTCAACAGGGGCAATTTATCGACAGTTCTCTATCACTATTGTTTCAGCAATGGCGCTTTCAGTACTAGTTGCGCTGATTCTCACCCCCGCGTTATGTGCAACATTGCTGAAACCAGTCTCTGCCGAGCATCACGAAAATAAGGGGGGGTTCTTCGGCTGGTTTAACACCACTTTCGATCATAGTGTTAATCACTACACCAATAGCGTTGGCAAAATCCTCGGTTCCACAGGGCGATATTTACTGATCTATGCGCTGATTGTCGCCGGAATGGTAGTGCTGTTTTTACGCCTCCCTTCTTCTTTCTTGCCGGAAGAAGATCAGGGTGTCTTCCTGACCATGATCCAATTGCCTGCTGGCGCGACGCAAGAGCGGACACAAAAAGTACTGGATGAAGTGACGGATTACTATCTGAAGAACGAGAAGGCGAACGTTGAAAGTGTCTTTACAGTCAATGGATTTAGCTTCAGCGGTCAGGCGCAAAACGCCGGGATGGCCTTTGTCAGCCTTAAACCGTGGGAAGAGCGCAGTGGCGAAGAAAATAGCGCGGAAGCGGTAATCCAACGTGCCAAAATGGAACTGAGTAAAATCCGCGACGGTTTTGTCATTCCATTCAATATGCCAGCCATTGTTGAACTGGGTACGGCAACAGGTTTCGACTTTGAGTTAATCGATCAGGCGGGTCTTGGTCACGATGCCTTAACCCATGCCCGCAACCAGTTGCTTGGCATGGCGGCGCAACATCCTGAAAGCTTAGTCAGTGTGCGCCCCAATGGACTGGAAGATACTGCGCAGTTCAAACTTGAAGTTGACCAGGAAAAAGCACAGGCATTAGGCGTTTCGCTTTCTGACATTAATCAGACCATTTCTACGGCGTTAGGCGGGACGTATGTCAACGACTTCATCGACCGTGGCCGCGTGAAAAAAGTATATGTTCAGGCGGATGCCAAATTCCGTATGCTGCCAGAAGATGTCGATAAACTTTATGTCCGCAGCGCTAACGGCGAAATGGTGCCATTCTCCACCTTTACCACTTCACATTGGGTATATGGTTCTCCGCGTCTGGAACGCTACAACGGTCTACCCTCCATGGAGATTCAGGGGGAAGCTGCGCCAGGCACCAGTTCCGGCGATGCGATGTCTCTAATGGAAAGCCTCGCCTCACAACTACCTAACGGAATCGGTTATGACTGGACGGGGATGTCGTATCAGGAACGCTTGTCAGGTAACCAGGCCCCTGCTCTGGTAGCCATTTCATTCGTGGTCGTTTTCCTGTGCCTTGCGGCGCTCTATGAAAGCTGGTCAATTCCTGTCTCGGTTATGTTGGTCGTGCCGTTAGGGATTGTCGGCGTGCTGCTGGCGGCGACACTCTTTAATCAGAAAAATGACGTTTATTTTATGGTGGGCTTGTTAACGACAATTGGCTTATCGGCTAAAAACGCTATTTTGATTGTTGAGTTCGCCAAAGACCTTATGGAGAAAGAGGGGAAAGGTGTCATTGAAGCAACGCTGATGGCTGTACGTATGCGTCTTCGTCCTATTCTGATGACATCACTCGCCTTTATTCTCGGCGTATTGCCGCTGGCTATCAGTAATGGTGCGGGAAGCGGCGCGCAGAACGCGGTAGGGATTGGAGTCATGGGTGGCATGATTTCCGCAACATTGCTGGCAATCTTCTTTGTCCCCGTGTTCTTTGTGGTGATCCGCCGTTGCTTTAAAGGGTAAATTTAAGACACAAAGGCGTCTTCGGACGCCTTTTTAATTTGCGGTTAAAACTATAAAAATTAATGAGTTAATGATTCATTAGCTTTTAAATTGAGTGCATTCATTCTTTCTCCCTTCATTATTTTTACAATTCACATAATTTGTCATTATTCATCTCACAAGAATTATAACTCCCGGTGATAAAATGGAATTCAGCACGTTAATAAGAAAGTTAGCTTATTAAGCGGTAGCGTTATTACTGAGGTAACACCATGAAAAGATTAATTCCTGTCGCATTGCTCACCGCATTGCTGGCGGGCTGCGCTCACGATTCACCCTGCGTTCCGGTTTATGACGATCAGGGCCGTCTGGTTCACACGAATACCTGTATGAAAGGTACGACTCAGGATAACTGGGAAACGGCTGGGGCTATTGCTGGCGGGGCAGCGGCTGTTGCTGGCCTGACGATGGGGATCATCGCTCTGTCGAAATAACTGAACAGGGCGCGGAGTTCCGCGCTCTGTTTAACGGTACAGAATCTCACCGTAAGATAAAATACAACTATATTCTGCTAGCTTATTCCCTTTTAATTTAGCATTTTATTTCGAACTATCGAAATAACACATCCATTAGTTTTTACCCTCATTTAAAACACATGCTCACGCTAACAATCATTATCCTGCTTAGTAAAATGCGAATAAATATTTTGCGCTAAAATGTGGCGTATGTTTCATTTTCGCACCATTGCGAGGCGATGTTTTTATTATTTCCTGTCTACACTCAGCTTATTGCGACGTGGAATCGTGCGCAAAAGCTGGCACTACTTTTGCTTATAAAAGGATGGCCACAGACAGGTAAAAGACGTTTCCCAAACGTCCTATAACGATAATTTTCGCCTCACAGGAAGCATTATGAAAAAGATGATGATAGCCACACTGGCTGCCGCCAGCGTGCTGCTTGCCGTTGCAAATCAGGCGCATGCTGGCGCGACACTTGATGCCGTAAAGAATAAAGGGTTTGTGCAATGTGGGATCAGTGACGGATTACCTGGGTTCTCTTATGCCGATGCAGACGGTAAGTTTTCAGGTATTGATGTAGATGTTTGTCGTGGTATTGCCGCTGCTGTATTTGGTGACGACACGAAAGTGAAATATACCCCACTCACAGCAAAAGAACGCTTCACCGCTTTACAGTCAGGAGAAGTGGATTTGCTTTCCCGTAATACGACCTGGACTTCATCCCGCGACGCAGGAATGGGAATGGCATTTACTGGCGTCACTTATTACGACGGCATTGGCTTCCTGACGCACGATAAAGCGGGATTAAAAAGCGCGAAAGAACTGGATGGCGCAACAGTCTGTATTCAGGCGGGGACTGATACCGAACTCAACGTCGCCGATTACTTCAAGGCAAACAATATGAAGTACACGCCAGTAACCTTCGATCGCTCAGACGAATCAGCGAAGGCTCTGGAATCTGGCCGCTGCGATACGCTGGCCTCGGATCAGTCGCAACTGTATGCCCTGCGGATCAAATTAAGTAATCCTGCCGAATGGATTGTCCTGCCAGAAGTTATCTCTAAAGAACCGCTTGGTCCGGTAGTCCGTCGTGGCGATGATGAATGGTTCTCTATTGTGCGCTGGACGCTTTTCGCCATGCTGAATGCTGAAGAGATGGGCGTTAACTCGCAAAACGTTGATGAAAAAGCGGCTAATCCAGCTACGCCTGATATGGCGCATCTGCTGGGTAAAGAGGGCGATTACGGCAAGGATCTGAAGCTGGATAATAAATGGGCTTACAACATCATCAAACAGGTGGGTAACTACTCGGAAATTTTTGAGCGTAATGTAGGTTCAGAAAGCCCGCTGAAAATTAAACGTGGGCAAAATAATCTCTGGAATAACGGCGGTATTCAGTACGCGCCGCCCGTGCGTTAAGTCGGTGTGAGGTAACGGGCGTCGCTACGGCGGCGCTCTCTTCAGCGTTATGGTTTCCGAGGTTTATATGCCCCATCGCCGCTCAACCGTTAAAGGCTCACTCTCCTTTACCAACCCTACGGTTCGCGCCTGGTTATTCCAGATCCTCGCCGTTGTTGCCGTCGTCGGCATTGTTGGTTGGTTATTTCACAACACCGTGACGAATCTAAACAATCGCGGCATTACATCAGGATTTGCCTTTCTGGATCGCGGCGCAGGCTTCGGGATCGTCCAGCATTTGATCGATTACCAGCAGGGCGATACCTACGGACACGTTTTTATTGTCGGCTTACTCAATACGCTACTGGTTTCAGCATTGTGTATCGTATTCGCATCTGTCCTGGGCTTCTTTATCGGTCTGGCGAGACTTTCGGACAACTGGCTGCTACGAAAGCTTTCCACAATTTATATTGAGATCTTCCGTAATATTCCCCCGCTGCTGCAAATCTTCTTCTGGTACTTTGCCGTGTTGCGCAATTTGCCCGGACCACGCCAGGCAGTGAGCGCGTTTGATCTCGCCTTTTTGAGCAATCGTGGGCTCTATATTCCGTCGCCGCAGCTGGGAGATGGATTTATTGCGTTTATCCTGACTGTTGTTATTGCTATAGCCATTTCTGTTGGACTATTCCGTTTTAATAAAACGCACCAGATAAAGACCGGACAACTGCGCCGTACCTGGCCTTGCGCCGTTGTGTTGATCATTGGTTTACCTTTACTGGCGCAATGGCTTTTTGGCGCAGCACTACACTGGGATGTCCCAGCCCTTCGAGGCTTTAATTTCCGCGGCGGGATGGTTTTAATTCCTGAACTGGCAGCCTTAACGCTAGCACTTTCGGTTTATACCTCTGCATTTATCGCCGAGATTATCCGCGCCGGGATCCAGGCAGTGCCTTATGGTCAACATGAAGCGGCTCGATCACTGGGATTACCCAACCCGGTTACGCTACGCCAGGTCATTATTCCCCAGGCATTGCGGGTGATTATTCCACCGTTAACCAGCCAGTATCTCAACATCGTCAAGAACTCCTCTCTTGCCGCCGCTATTGGCTATCCCGATATGGTTTCGCTGTTTGCTGGCACCGTGCTGAACCAAACGGGGCAAGCCATCGAGACGATAGCCATGACGATGTCGGTCTATCTGATTATCAGCCTGACTATCTCGCTGCTGATGAATATCTATAACCGCCGTATCGCGATCGTTGAACGCTAAGGAGTCATGATGACAAAAGTATTGCTGTCTCATCCCCCGCGCCCGGCGAGCCATAACTCAAGCCGCGCTATGGTGTGGGTGCGAAAAAATCTGTTCTCCAGCTGGAGCAATAGCCTGCTGACTATTGGCTGCATATGGTTGATGTGGGAACTGATCCCACCGTTGCTGAACTGGGCATTTTTGCAGGCTAACTGGGTTGGCTCAACGCGTGCCGACTGCACAAAAGCCGGTGCCTGTTGGGTCTTCATCCACGAACGATTTGGTCAGTTTATGTATGGGCTTTACCCACACGACCAACGCTGGCGAATTAACCTGGCATTACTGATTGGCCTTGTGTCTATCGCACCAATGTTCTGGAAAATACTCCCGCATCGCGGTCGCTATATTGCGGTCTGGGCGGTTATCTACCCACTGATTGTCTGGTGGCTGATGTATGGCGGTTTTTTTGGTCTTGAGCGGGTTGAAACCCGGCAATGGGGCGGGCTGACGCTAACTTTAATTATTGCATCAGTTGGGATTGCGGGGGCGCTACCGTGGGGGATCTTACTGGCGTTAGGTCGCCGCTCCCATATGCCGATTGTGCGTATCTTATCGGTCGTTTTTATCGAGTTCTGGCGCGGCGTACCGCTGATTACCGTACTGTTTATGTCTTCGGTCATGCTGCCGCTCTTTATGGCGGAAGGCACCAGCATCGACAAACTGATTCGTGCGTTGGTCGGCGTGATCCTGTTTCAGTCAGCATACGTTGCGGAAGTCGTGCGAGGCGGATTACAGGCGCTGCCCAAAGGGCAATACGAAGCGGCAGAGTCGCTGGCGTTGGGTTACTGGAAAACTCAAGGGCTGGTTATTCTGCCCCAGGCACTGAAGCTGGTGATTCCAGGACTGGTAAATACCATCATCGCGCTATTCAAAGACACAAGTCTGGTGATCATCATCGGGTTGTTCGATCTTTTCAGTAGCGTTCAGCAGGCAACCGTTGACCCCGCCTGGCTGGGTATGTCCACAGAAGGGTATGTTTTCGCCGCACTGATCTACTGGATCTTCTGTTTCAGCATGTCGCGCTATAGCCAACATCTGGAAAAACGTTTTAACACCGGGCGTATACAGCATTGAGGACACTATGAGCCAAATTTTACTGCAACCTGCTAACGCGATGATTACGCTGGAAAATGTCAATAAATGGTATGGGCAATTCCATGTCTTAAAAGATATAAATCTGACTGTGCAAACCGGTGAACGGATCGTTCTGTGTGGCCCTTCAGGTTCCGGTAAATCGACAACCATTCGTTGTATTAATCATCTGGAAGAACATCAACAGGGACGGATCGTGGTAGATGGCATCGAACTTAATGAAGATATCCGCAATATTGAGCGCGTCAGGCAGGAAGTGGGAATGGTCTTTCAGCATTTCAATCTCTTCCCTCATCTGACCGTTCTACAGAACTGTACCCTGGCACCGATTTGGGTACGCAAGATGCCAAAGAAAGAGGCTGAAGCTCTGGCGATGCATTACCTTGAGCGGGTGAGAATTGCCGAACATGCCCAGAAGTTTCCCGGACAGATTTCTGGTGGTCAGCAGCAACGCGTTGCCATAGCACGTTCACTTTGTATGAAACCAAAGATCATGCTGTTTGATGAACCTACGTCAGCGCTCGATCCGGAGATGGTGAAAGAAGTGCTGGATACGATGATTGGGCTGGCGCAGTCGGGTATGACAATGTTGTGTGTAACACATGAAATGGGATTTGCGCGAACTGTCGCTGATCGAGTGATTTTTATGGATCGCGGAGAAATCGTGGAGCAAGCTGCACCGGATGAATTTTTTGCGCATCCTAAATCGGAGCGTACGAGGGCATTTTTATCGCAGGTTATCCATTAATTGAATGTTAGTTCGAAAAGCAAAAAGGCCCAGTCTTCCGACTGAGCCTTTTGTTTTATTTGATGTCTGGCAGTTCCCTACTCTCGCATGGGGAGACCCCACACTACCATCGGCGCTACGGCGTTTCACTTCTGAGTTCGGCATGGGGTCAGGTGGGACCACCGCGCTACTGCCGCCAGACAAATTCTTTTCTAATCTGCCGAACTTTAACCTAAAAAGTGGTGCTGATACCCAGAGTCGAACTGGGGACCTCACCCTTACCAAGGGTGCGCTCTACCAACTGAGCCATATCAGCACGCTAAATTTGATGCCTGGCAGTTCCCTACTCTCGCATGGGGAAACCCCACACTAC